>JAFEGX010000114.1 GCA_018239675.1 Verrucomicrobiota bacterium | reverse complement strand
TGCCCGACCTGCTTCCGATCACGCCCTTCACTCGCCCCGTGCGCGGCGAGGTGGTGCTGCCCGGCTCGAAGAGCCTGACCAACCGGGCGCTGCTGCTCGCGGCGATGGGCGACCGGCCGGTGACCCTGACCGGCGCGCTTTTTTCGGAGGACACGCGGCTGATGGCGCAGGCGCTGCGCCAGCTGGGTTTCACGGTGGAGGCCGATGAGGCGGCGTTGACGCTGCGCGTGAGCGGCCAGGACCGCGCCTTTCCCGGCGGCGAGGCGGACCTGTTTGTCGGACTGGCGGGCACCGCCGCGCGATTCCTCACGGCCTTGTGCGCCGTCGCGCCGCGTGGCACCTATCGCATCGATGGTGTGCCGCAGATGCGCCAGCGCCCCATGGCCGGCCTGATCGACGCCCTGCGCGCCCTCGGCGCCGACATCCGGTGCGCCGGCGCCGAGGGATGCTTTCCGCTCGAGATCCGGGCCCGGGGACTGCGCGGCGGCGAAGTGCGGCTGGATGCGAGCGCCAGCAGCCAGCTGCTCTCGGCGCTGCTGATGGCGGCGCCGCTGGCCGCGGGGCCCGTGGCCGTGAATCTGATCGGCGACGTCCGGCGGACTTTCATTGAGATGACGCTGCGCCTGATGAAGGAGTTCGGCCTGCCGGCGACCCCGTCCGCCGATGCCACGCGGTTCACCCTGGCACCGGGGCGCTACGCCCCGCCGGCGCGCTACGCCATCGAGCCGGACGCGACCGCCGCGAGTTATTTCCAGGCCTTGCCGCTCGTGGCAGGCGGCGCCCTGGCGCTCCCCGGCCTGCGTCCGCCGGGGGCCGGGCTGCAGGGTGACTCGGCCTTCGTCGACGTGCTGGCGCGGGTCCAGGCGCGGCCGGCCGGACGGCTACTGGACGAGGATTTTCACGAGATCTCCGACACCTTCCTGACCCTGGCGGCCCTGGCACCGCTGCTGGGGGGGCCGACGCGGATCACCGGCATCGCCCACACCCGGCGCCAGGAGACGGACCGCGTGGCAGGCATGGCGCGCGAGTTGCAGCGCCTCGGGCAGCACGTGGTCGAGACCGAGGATGCGCTGGAGATCCACCCGCGGCCGCTGAAGGCCGGGCAGGTCGTCGAAACTTATCACGATCACCGGTTCGCCATGAGCTTTGGCATCCTCGGCTGCCATGACCACCTGCGCAACGGCCAGCCCTGGCTGACCATCCGCGATCCCGGCTGCTGCGCGAAGACATTCCCGCACTTTTTTGAGTTGCTGGAGACGGTGCGGGCAAAATCGTTGGCAGGCTGATGGCTCCGCCCCCCTTCATCATAGTTGCCATCGACGGCGGTGCCGCCTCCGGCAAGTCGTCGTCGTCCCGCACGCTGAGCGACCGATTCAATCTCCTGCACGTCGACACCGGCTCGTTCTACCGGGCCATCACCGCCGAGATGCTCCGGCAGGGCGTCCGCGCCGACGATCACCGTCGCCTGCCGCCGGCGCTTGCGGCGCTGCGGCTCACGACGCGGCTGGCCGGCCGCTCGGCCGAGATGGAGATCAACGGCCGGGTGGCCGGCGACGAGATCCGCAGCCGCGAGGTGAACGAGCACGTCTCCCACTACGCCGCGGTCCCGGAACTCCGCGCCGCCCTGCTCGCCTACCAGCGCGGGCTCGCCGACTTCGGGCGCCAGCACGGGTTCCGCGGCCTGGTCATGGAGGGGCGCGACATCGGCTCGGCCATCTTCCCCAACGCCGACTGCCGCTTCTTCCTGCACGCCGACCCGGGCGAGCGGGAGCGCCGGCGGGCCGGCCAGGGATTGCACGACCAGATCCGGGAGCGCGACCGCATCGACTCCTCCCGCAAGACTTCCCCGCTCACCTGCCCGCCCGGTGCGACGTCGATCGACACGACGCATGTCTCACTCGAGCAGGTCGTCGAGCTGATGGCGGCGGCTGTTGCCGCAAAGCTGATCCCCTGATGAGCCGGACCTACAACCAGAGCGAGATGGAGCTGGTCTACGGCTTCTTTCACTATCTCGCCCTCTCGGCGTACGACATCTTGTTCCGCGGCAATGTCGTGGGGCTGGAACACGTCCCGCGCGAGGGCTCGTTCCTCGTCGCCGCGAACCATCTCAGTTTCCTCGATCCGCCGTTCATCGGCTGCCAGGTGCAGCGCCAGATCTCGTACTTCGCGCGCAAGACGCTGTGGAAGGGCGGCCTCGCGAGCTGGTGGCTCGACACGGTCGGCACGATCCCTGTTGACCGCGACGGTGGCCAGGACGTGAGCGCGATCAAGCGGGTGCTGAAGGTCCTGAAGGAGGACCGCGGCCTGATCCTGTTTCCCGAGGGCACCCGCTCGCCGGACGGCCAGTTGCAGGCGCCAAAAGCCGGCGTGGGCCTCATTTGCTGTCGGGCCCAGGTGCCGGTGGTGCCGGTGCGGATTTTCGGCTCGTACGAGGCCTTCGGCAAGGGTCGCGGTCTTCAGCTCGGCGTGCCGGTGAGCGTGGTATTTGGCCCCGCGATGGCGCCGGCCGAATACGACGAGCCCACGGCCGGCAAGGAGCGTTACCAGATCGCCAGCGAGCGCATCATGCGCCGCATCGCCAGGCTCACGCCCCCGGAAATCCGCGTGATCTAGGCGGTGAGGTTTTTCACAGGAGGAAACGGAGGGAACGGAGGAATGTAACCGCTAATCTTCGCTAATCCGCACCAATCGGGTTCGGAACCATTAGCGGTGATTAGTGAAGATTAGCGGTTTCCCCACTCCGTGCCCTCCGTTCTCTCCTGTGAAATGCCTCATGCCTGCTCGCGCAGCATCGCCGGATTCACCTCGGCCAGACTGCGGCAGCCCGCCAGGGCCAGGGTGAGGTCGAGCTCGGCGATCCAATTCTGGAGCACTTCGCGGACGCCGCCCTCGCCGGCGCACGCCAAGCCATAGACAAACGGTCGTCCCACCAGCACGGCCCGGGCGCCCAGCGCGATGGCTTTGAACACATCGGCCCCGCCACGCGGCCCGCTGTCCAGCAGCACCGGAATCCTTCCGTCCACCGCGGCCACCACGCCCGGGAGCGCATCCAGGCTCGCCACGGCACCGTCGATTTGCCGGCCGCCATGGTTCGACACCACGAGACCGTCCACGCCGGCATCAAGCGCCCGGCGCGCATCATCCGGGTGCAGCACGCCCTTCAGGATGATGGGCAGGCGGGTGTAGGTGCGGAGTCGCGGCAGGTCGGCCCACGTGAGCGAGGGCCGCGAGTAGGTCGCGAAGAACCGCTGCACGGCCGCCCGCGGCTCGCCCGAGAAGAGATTCCGCCAGAGGCCGCCCGGGAAGTTCGCCTTCTGCGCCAGCGCGGCGGCAGCGGTCTGGAAATTGACCGGAGGCCGCGGCAAAGCCGGCTGCGGCTCCCGCAGTTGGGCGCGAAACACCGGATCGCTGGTGTACTGCGCGATGCCGCGGCCCTCGAGGAACGGCAGGTAGGCCTGGTCGAGGTCGCGGGCCCGCCAGCCCAGGATGGAGGTATCCAGGGTCACGACCACCGCCTCACAACCGGCGGCCTCGGCCCGTCGCACGAAGCTCGCGACCAACTCGTCGCTCGAGCTCCAGTACAGCTGAAACCACCGCGGCGAGGCGCCCATGGCGGCCGCGCACTCCTCCATCGGGACGGACGCCTGGTTTGAAAAGATGACCGGCACCCCCAGACCGGCCGCGGCGCGCGCCACCGCAAGGTCCGCGTCGGGGTGCGCCAGGTCGAGCACGCCGATTGGCGCGGTCAGCAGCGGCACGGGCAGCCGGCGGCCGAGCAGTTCAACCGACAGGTCTCGCCGGGAGGAGTCGCGCAGCACGTTTGGCACGATCTGCCGTCGGTCGAACGCGGCGCGGTTCGCCGCCATGGTCTGCTCGGCGCCCGCGCCACCGGCGACGTAGGCAAAGGCGCGCCCCGACATCACCTCGCGCGCCCGGGCCTCGAGTTCGGCCGCCGCGACCGGCGCCAGCGGCCGCCGACCCGCCAGGCCCGGCAGGTAAATCGCCCGCTGCCGGGCCGGCCCGGGGTCAGGCGGAAGCGGGGTGCTCATGGGCGCGGAGGATTCTAGGAACGGGCTCGATTGTCGATTTCATCCCAAGGCCCGCGCCTCGAGTGTGGGCGGGGTGCCCCCACCCCGCGAAGTTCGTCCCACTTCAGTCCGCCAACCACCCAAAATCCAAAAATGGACCCAGCCAAATCCAGGGCGACAGTCGCGCAGAACAGGTCAAAATCAATCCGGCACGCGCCGGATCGATCTTCGCGTCCTCCGCGACCTTCGTGGTGAACACCCAACCCGCACGCACTCGACCCCGTCCCAGACCGGGCCAACGTCAGTCCAAACCGCAGGCCTTGCGGGCGCGGGCGGTCACGACGCGAGCGACGGCGCGGGCGCGCTCGGCGCCCTCGCGGAGCACGCTGTCCACAAAGTCGGGATTGGCGGCCAGCTCGGCGCGCCGGGCGCGGGCCACGGCAAAGTAGGCCCAGTAGTGTTCGAAGAGCGCCTTCTTCAGGTCGCCATAGCCAAGGCCGCCGGCCCGCAGGCGGTTCTCGAAGTCGAGGGCCACGTCCGCCGGGGCGAAAAGCCGCAGCAGCTGGATCGCCAGGTTCTTGTCGGCGTCGGGCTTCGGTTCCGCCGGGGTCCGGCTGTCCATCTTGATCCCCATGATCTTCTTCCGGAGCGCCTTCTCGTCGCCGAAGATCTCGATCGTGTTGCCGTAGCTCTTGCTCATCTTCTGGCCGTCGAGTCCGGGCACCACCGCGACCTCGTCGCGGATCTCGGCCTCCGGCACCACGAAGGTCTCGCCGTACGCCTCGTTGAACTTGATCGCGATGTCGCGGCTCATCTCGAGGTGCTGCTTCTGGTCGCGGCCGACCGGCACCCGCTGGGTGTCGAACAGCAGGATGTCCGCCGCCATCAGGACCGGGTAGGCAAACAGCCCGAAGTTGGCCGCGATGCCCTTCGCGGTCTTGTCCTTGTAGCTGTGGGCGCGCTCCAGCAGCCCCATCGGCGTCAGCGAGCCGAGCATCCACGTGAGCTCGCAGACCTCGGGAAGGTCGCTCTGCCGCCAGAACACGCTGGTCTTGGGATCGAGCCCGCAGGCCAGCCAGTCCAGCGCGACGCCGCGGGTGTTGGCACGCCGGTCCGCGGCATTCGTGATCGACGTCATCGAATGGTAGTCGGCGATGAAGTAGAAGCAGTCGCCGCGCGACTGCGCTTCGATCGCGGGCCGCATCGCGCCAAAATAGTTGCCGATGTGGAGCGTGCCGGTGGGTTGGATGCCGGTGAGGGTGCGCATGGAAAGCGGCCAGTGTCGCGAAGCCCGCGGGCCGGCGTCAATCCCGGCGCGGCAGGTGGCTGACCGCCTGCCGGGAGTGCGCGATGGTCGCCGGGGCCAGGTAGCCGGACAGGCTCGTCAGCGGCATCACGAGCGAGCGCCGACCCAGCAGCGCCCCGGGCTGAAGCACGGCATTGCAGCCCACCTCTGCCTCGTCACCCACGATGGCGCCCATCTTCCGGAGGCCGGTGTCGACCGCCGGGCCGTGCGGGAGGCGCACCATGACATTGCGCTGGTCCAGGCGGATGTTCGAGCAGATCACCCCCGCGCCGAAGTGCGCCCGGTTGCCCATGATCGTGTCGCCGACGTAGTTGAAATGGGGCGTCTGCACGCGGTCCAGCAGGAGGCAGTTCTTGTACTCGCAGGAGTTGCCGAGGACGCAGTGCTCGCCGACGATGACATTGCCCCGGACAAACGCGCCGGGCCGGATCTCGGTCCCGGCGCCAATCCAGGCCGGGCCGATGAGCGTCGCGGTCGGCGGCAGCTTCACCGTCGGATGCAGATAGACGAAGCCCTCGACGTGCACGCCCGGCGGCCGGTCCGGCAGCGGCTGGTCGAAAGCGTGGGAGGCCAGCGCGGGCCCGATCCGCTTCAGCCACTCCCACGGCGCCACGTCGGCGGGAAAGGACGCCGCAAACGGCGCCAGCGACGGCGGCAGGGTGAAGAAGTCGGAGGCTTTCACGGCCCGCAGCGTGGAGGAATTTGCGCCGGAGGAACAGCGTTTTGTCCCCGTTGAAAAGGAAACGCCAAAGGCCAAACCGCCAAACGCCAAAAGGGACTGGCCGGCGGCTCTCGGCCATCAGCAATCCGGTTCAATCCGGTCGGGCCGCCAATTCCGCATGAATCGAAAGGGCACGGTCGATTGGCCCACCCGGCCCTCCGGCCGGCACCGCTCGCGACGCCTTCGTGCGCTTCGCGCCCTTCGTGATGAACCAATGGTCGAGAATGACGTGGCTCCGGCGCGGCTAGCGGCCGGTGACGAATCCAATGTCCAGCGGCACGCTCACGCTCCGGCCGCTGCGGGCGGTGAGCTTCACGCCGTCGCCCTGCCGCGTGATGCTCTTCACGGCATCGAAACCGCGCGGAATCGCGGCCATTGCCAGGATGTGCGCGACCCGCAGGGGCCGGCGCGGCGACAGCTGGACGGCGGTCGGGAATCCCGCCCGGGTGAGCCGGTTCGCCTTCACGGAGTCGGCGAGGCCGAGATGGAAGTAGGCGGTGACGTCCTCGACGCCGAGCACGTTGCAATGCCGGCCGTTCCACGGGGGGTAGTGCCGGCCGCCGTTCGAGAACCAGAGGACCGTCTCACGCAGGACCCGCGGATTCTTGATCGTGAAAAACACCTGGCCCGCGCCCGGAAACGTCACGGCATTCCACGCGAAGGGCCGGGTCTCATCGCTCACCAGCTGGACGAGTTCCTCGTAGCCCGGCCGGGCGGGAAACACGCTGAGGTCCACGGTGCCGCCCTCGCGGTCCGGCACGCGGCGCAGCGACGAGAAGGTCGCGCCGGTGCGCAGGAACGAGTAGCCCTTCGCCGCCGGCTCCTCCCAGCCGGACGGCACCACGTGACCGATCCGGAAGGTGCTGGTGGTGATGTTCGCCGGGCCCGCCGCCTCGGGAAAATGGAGCATCGGGTGAGTGCCGATCGGCATCGGGCCCCGGTAGCCGGACAGGACATGCTCGCAGTAGACGGCGGTGTGACCCGCGCGGAGCATGAGCCGCTTGTCGATGCGGCCGCGGCGGACATGGGTGTGGATCGAGGCGTGCAGCGTGACCGCGTCCCGATCGCGCTTGAGCGACTGGAAGGTCCAGTCGCGGTTGGCCGGCTCGCCATGGGGCGGGTGACGCTCGCCGCGATACGGCGCCGCGTTGCCGCCGAACGGGGCGCAGAAAAAGTCGCCGCGCAGCACGCGCAGCATGGTGGGCACGCCGGGCAGCGCCTCGTCATTCCAGGGCGCGATCGAGAACGGCGTGACCACCTTCCGTCCGAGCCGGAACGCGACCGGCGCCAGGTGCCCGCCGGTGCGGGTGAGGAAGGCCTTTACCTGGCCGTTGGCAAAACTCCAGCCGGCCTGGCCGGCCTGACGTTGCAGCGACGATTTCATGGAGAACCTCTTCATAATTCCTCCGCCCGCCGGGTGACAATGGAGATTGTGGAGGGAAAGTAATAGGATTCAGGGATCAGGTACCAAGGGAGGCAGCGTCCGGTGGCTGTTCGACGCTTTTGTCACCCAGCCCATACCACAGGTTTGGCTTTCCCCGTGAAGATCCGCTCGCCACCCGCCGCATCCCACCCTGCCACTTGGATCCCCTGTCCCCTGTCACCTGCCGCCGCCACCGGCGGCCTATAAGCATATATTGCTGCGCCCCCTACTCCGCATAATTTGTCATCGTCCGAGGGGTCGGCGGGCGGATGCCCATTGTAAAACGTGGACGAGCGGGTGAAGTCTTTGCCGCCCTAAACGCTCCGCTTCGGGATTGCGCAGGCCCGATCGTCTTCTACTTATCTTCCCCCACGTGGATTCCTCCCCCCCAAAGAACAGCTCGGTCAGCCAGACGCTCGTCGCGCAGCTGAATCAGTCCCAGATCTATCGGGACTACGAAAAAGCCTTTCGCGAGACGACCGGGCTGCCGATCAACCTGCGTCCGGTCGAGACCTTCAACCTGCCGCACAGCGGGGACCCCAACGAGAATCCCTTCTGCGCCCTGATCGCGAAGACCAACCAGTCCTGCGCGGCGTGCCTGCAGCTCCAGCGCAAGGTGGAAACCCAGGCGCGGTTCGAGCCGAAGACCCTGAAGTGCTTTGCCGGCCTCTGCGACTCGGCGGTGCCGGTGCGCGTGGGCGAGAACCTGATCGCGTTCCTCCAGACCGGCCAGATCCTGCTGCATCACCCGAAGAAGCACGAGTTCAAGGCCCTCACCCGCCAGCTCATCAACTGGGGCGTCGAGACCGACCTGAAGCGCCTCGAGGAGTCCTACTTCCAGACCCGCGTCCTCGACCGCAAGCAGTACGAGGCCGCGCTCCGGCTGCTCACGATCTTCGCGCAGCACCTCTCCTCGCTCAGCAACCAGCTGATGGTGTCGTCGCAGCAGGTCGAGGCGCCGATGGTGACCCGCGCCAAGACCTACATCTCCGAGCACCAGGACGAGGACATCTCGCTCCGCCAGGTGGCCGGCGCCGTGAACACGAGCGCGTTCTATTTCTGCAAGATGTTCAAGCAGGCGACGGGCCTGACCTTCACCGACTACCTGGCCCGCCTGCGCGTCGAGAAGGTGAAGAACCTTCTCCTGAACCCGCACAAGCGCATCAGCGAGGCCGCGTACGAGGCCGGGTTCCAGTCGCTGTCGCAGTTCAACCGGGTGTTCCGCAAGATCACCGGCGAGGCCCCGACGGCCTGGCGGGCCAAGCTGCCGCATCAGGCCTGAGTCCGCGCGATGGGCGGCGAGTGAAGGCGGCCGGTTGTTGGCGGCCGGTTGAAGGTTGAAAGTTGGGCCGGCTTTCAACTCTCAGCTTTCAACGTTCAACTCCTAGCGTTCGGCTCCCCCACCCGGCGGGAGCTTTCGCTCGATTGCCTCGAGTTTCTCGCGCATCGCCCGCACCTCGCGCACCAGGTGGTGGATCTCCGACTCCTCCTTCAGCTGCGCCTTCTCGAGGAAAAAGCTGGCGACGTAGGCAGTGAAGGTGCCGAAAAAGCTGAGCCCGAAGACCACCAGGCAGACCGCCACGGCGCGACCGGCGCCGGTCACGGGATAGCGGTCGCCGTAGCCGATGGTCGTGATCGTCGCGAACGCCCACCACAGCGCGTCACCCGCCGTGTGGATGTTCGCGCCGGGCTGGCCGTGCTCGAACTCGAACACGGCGACGGTTGCCAGCAGCACGGCGATGACCGACAGCAGCCCGACCGCGACAAACGCCCCGCGCGCGCGGTCGGCGCGGAAATGTAGATAGACCGCCCGGAGCGAGCTCAGGGCCCGCAGGATCCGGAACACCCGCACCACGCGGCCCCACCGCAGCCAGCTGACCTCGGGCAGGCTGGAGAGCAGGTCGATCCAGCCCCACTTCAGGTACTCCAGGCGGGAGGGCGCGAGCCAGAGGTGGACCACGAAGTCGGTGAGGAACACGCCGCACACGACATCGTCGGCCCGCCGCAGCAGCAGCCGGGTCTCCGGCTCAAGCGGGGCCAGCCAGAGCGCGGCCGTGGCGCCGAGCGAAAACAGCGAGAGGACCAGGACGAGCAGCTCGAGATAGATGACGCGGCCATTCTGGCGCGCCGCGTCGTGGAGGCTCAGGGGCATGCGCCGATGGTGGCGGGTGGCTCCCCGCAGACAACCCGGATCGCGCGGCCGTCAGGCCAGCGGCGCGGAGGCGTGGCGGGCCGGCACCGACGGCGGGCAGGTGCGGCAGCAGACGGCGCAGAGGCAGCTGACCTCCTGCTGGGCCAGGCAGTACCACGCCTGGTCCAGCGCATGGCGGTCGGGGTCGGACAGCTGCGGAAGGACGTCGTGGAGCGCGGTGCCGCCCGACGCGAAATAGTCCAGCAACGGATTGAGCCCGCAGCGGCAGTGGTCGCGGAGGTGGGACCACTCCGGGGCGGACTCGTTCGGCCAGTGCTTCGCCGGTTCCCGGCGCAGCAGGGAGGCGAACAGGTCGAGCGTGTCGTCCATGCGGTGGACGAGGATGTCCGGCAGCGCCAGGGCCGAATTCGGCGGTCCCACCTTGCGCAGCTCCCGGTCCCAGGCGGCCTTGATTTCCGCCCGGTGGGGCGTCAGCAGCGCTGCGAGCCGTTTGGACATGGACCCACCTTCGCAAATTTCGCCCGCAGGCGCTACGCGTGCGTTGTCAGGCCCGGCGCATCTTTTGACCCTTTCACGCCGCCCAACAACAAGATATGCGCAGCGCTGGACAAACGGCGCGGAGCCGCCCCCCGGGACGGCTGGATATAGTCATCACGAACCTTAACCCTCAACCCAGGAGCATCATCATGAAACCCATGCTGCCCACCGATCCCGCTCCGCTCAGCGCAATCGAACCGACCGAGGCTGAGATCCAGAAAATGGCCTACCACCTCTGGGTGGAAGGCGGCTGCCTTGAGGGTGTCGAGCTCGACAACTGGCTCGCCGCGAAGGAACTGCTCCGTCATCGTCACGGGCACGTCCATGGACACGCCGTCCGGGGGACGCACAGTACCGCCACCATCCGGACCACGGCCAAGACGTGAACCATTTCTCCCTGCCGGTGATCCCGCTGGCCGTCGCGGTCAGCCTGTGCCTCGCGTTGACGTTCATCGTGTTTTTCCTGCGCGAGCACACCCGCCGCTTCAGCAACGCGGAGCGCGAGTCGCTGCTGCCGCTCGCGGAGGAGAAGCCGCGCCTGGCCCGCCCGCCCGCGCCCGCCCCGGCGGGATCCGAACCACGACCGGCCCGGCCCGCCTGACCGTCCCTTTCCTCCGACCATGCCCGCCCAAAAAATCACGATCGAATACAACGACAAGGTCGTCCGCCAGTTCCTGCTCGCCACCGTCCTCTGGGGCGCGGTCGGCATGCTGGTCGGGGTCCTCATCGCCTCGCAGCTGAACTTCTTCCAGCTGAACTTCAGCACCGCGTGGCTGACCTTCGGCCGCCTGCGGCCGCTGCACACCAACGCCGTCATCTTCGCCTTTGTCGGCAACATGATGTTCGCCGGCATCTACTACTCGACGCAGCGCTTGGTGAAGGCCCGCCTCGCGAGCGACTTTCTCTCGCAGGTGCACTTCTGGGGCTGGCAGCTGATCATCGTCGCGGCCGCGATCACGCTCCCGCTGGGCCTGACCCGCGGCAAGGAGTACGCCGAGCTGATCTGGCCCATCAACCTCGCCGTCGTCCTCATCTGGGTCGTCTTCGCGGTGAATTTCTTCTGGACGCTGGCCCGCCGCCGCGAGCCCGCGCTGTACGTCGCGATCTGGTTCTACATCGCGACGATCATCACGGTGGCGATGCTCTACATCGTCAACCACCTCTCGATCCCGACCAGCCTGCTCCACAGCTACGGCGTGTTCGGCGGCGTCCAGGACGGCCTGGTGCAGTGGTGGTACGGCCACAACGCGGTCGCGTTCTTCCTCACCACCCCGATCCTCGGCATCATGTACTACTTCCTGCCGAAGGCGGCGGGACGTCCGGTGTACAGCTATCGCCTCTCGGTGGTGCACTTCTGGTCGCTCGTTTTCGTCTACATCTGGGCCGGCCCCCACCACCTCCTCAACACCGCCCTCCCGGGCTGGCTGCAGAACCTCGGCATGACCTTCTCGCTGATGCTCTGGGCGCCGTCCTGGGGCGGCATGCTCAACGGTCTCCTCACGCTCCGCGGCGCCTGGGACAAGCTCCGCACCGACCCGGTGCTGAAGTTCTTCGCCGCCGGCGTCACGTTCTACGGCATGGCCACCTTCGAGGGACCGCTCCTGTCCATCAAGTCCGTCAACGCCCTCGGCCACTATACCGACTGGATCATCGGCCACGTGCACGCCGGCGCCCTCGGCTGGAACGGCTTCATGGCCGCCGGCATGATCTACTGGCTGCTGCCACGCCTCTGGAACAAGCCCCTGCATTCGACGAGCCTTGCCAACCTGCACTTCTGGATCGGCACCGTCGGCATCCTCCTCTACGTCGCCGCGATGTGGACCAGCGGCATCACGCAGGGCCTGATGCTCAATGCCACGACGGAGGGCGGCACGGTCCTCGCCTACCCCAACTTCCTCGACACGCTCAACACCATCCGGCCGATGATGCTCATGCGCGTGATCGGCGGCGGGCTCTACCTCACGGGCTGGATCGTCCTCGCCTACAACGTCGTCCGGACCCTCTCCGGCGCCCAGGCCGTCAACGGCACGATCGAGGTCGTCGAGGAGGCCCCGGCCCCCGAGACGAAGATGGGCCTCGCCGAGACGTTCCTCAACGCCCCGACGCTTTTCTGCGTCCTCAGCGTCGGGTTCGGCACGATGTGGATGGTCGGAGCCGACCTGGTCAGCACGGCCGGGCTCGTCGGCCTGGTCGTCTCACTGGTCGCCCTCTACGCGCTGATCCCGTCGCGCCATGAGCTCTGGAACGGCTGGTACGAGAAGCTCCTGCTCAACGCCCTGCCATTCACGCTCCTGACGTTCGTCGCGGTGGCCGCCGGCGGCCTGATCCAGATCGTGCCGACCGTCCTGGCGCAGAAGGCTCAGAACGTCGAGGACCGCATCCAGGTCCCGTACACGCCGCTCGAGCTCGCGGGCCGCGACATCTACGTCCGCGAGGGCTGCTACAACTGCCACTCGCAGATGATCCGCACGCTGGTGCCGGATGTGCTCCGCTACGGGCCGTATTCGCGCCTGGGTGAATCGATCTACGACCACCCCTTCCAGTGGGGCTCCAAGCGCACCGGTCCGGACCTTGCGCGCGTCGGCGGCAAGTATCCCGACGTGTGGCACATCCGCCACATGGAAAACCCGCGCTCGATCTCGGTCGGCTCGAACATGCCCAACTACCCGTGGCTGCTCGCCAACAACCTCGATGTCTCCACCCTCCCCGCGAAGATCCGCGTGCAGCGGATGCTCGGCGTGCCGTACCCGGCCTGGAGCGCGCAGGACATCTTCGACTCGGTCGGCGCCCAGTCGCGGACCATCTCGCGCGACCTCCGCCTCGCCGGCGCCTATGTGGCTCCGGAGAAGGAGGTCATCGCGCTGGTCGCGTACCTCCAGACGCTCGGCAAGTCCGTGCCGGTCGCGCCGAAGCCCGCCCCCGCCGCCACCCGCTGATCCCGCCATGTTCAAACGCCTGATCCTGGAGGAATCCTCCACCATTTACGTCCTGGCCGCGTTCGTCGTGGCCGCGACCATCTTCCTGTTCATCACCTGGCGCGCGGTCCGCATGCCGCGCGCCCAGGTCGACCGCTTCTCCCACCTCCCGTTCACCACCGACACCGACGGCCGCCATGACCCCCACGCCTAATTCCACCCCGCAGGACCAGGACAAAGTCCGTCCGCACGTCTTCGACGGCATCCAGGAGTACGACAAGCGCCTCCCCAACTGGTGGCTGGTGACCCTCTATGCCACCATGGTCTTCTGGGTCGGCTACTGGTTCTACTACGAGCGCGCCCACCTCGGGCCCACCAACGCGGCCGCGGTCGAGCAGCAGCTCGCCGTGATCGAGGCGAAGCGCCTTGCCGCCGCCCCGAACCTGGACGACGCGAGCCTGTGGAAGATGAGCAAAAACCCGGTGTTCGTGGAGGCCGGCCGCGCGACGTTCAACACGACGTGCGCCAGCTGCCACACCGAAAAGCTTACCGGCGCCATCGGGCCGAACCTCGTCGACCACCTGTGGATCCACGGCGGCAAGCCGACCCAGGTCCTGAACACCGTCACCAATGGCGTGCTCGCCAAGGGCATGCCGCCGTGGGGCCCGGTGCTGGGTCCCAAGAAGATTTCCGAAGTGGTGGCCTATGTGCTAAGCTACCATCAGGAAGGTGAACCCATCGAGGTCCAGGACGCGTGGGTTCCGATCACCCCGAAATGAGGCATGGCCGCTCCCGTTCCGCTTCCGACCCGCGATTCCGTCACCACCATCCGGCCTGATGGCTCGCGTCCGTTCCTGTTCCCCGCCGACACCCACGGCCGGTTCACCCTCGCCCGGCGGGTCTCGGCGTTCCTGCTGATCGCGTTCTACCTGTCGCTGCCGTGGATCCGCCTCGGGGGCTACCCGGCGGTCTTCCTCGACGTGGCGGAACGGCGTTTCCACCTGTTCGGGCTGACCCTGGCGGCCCAGGACCTGTGGCTGCTGTTCTTCGTCATCACCGGGCTCGGCTTCTCGCTGTTCTTCGTCACCGCGCTGCTCGGCCGCATCTGGTGCGGCTGGGCCTGCCCGCACACAGTCTTCCTCGATCACGTGTACCGGCGGATCGAGCGGCTGATCGACGGCGACGCGGTCCAGCGGCGCCTCCTCGACGAGGCCCCGCTGTCGGGGGGCAAAATCCTGCGCCGGGTGGCCAAGCACGCGCTCTACATCCTCGTCTCGGGCGCCATCACCCACCTGTTCCTCGCCTACTTCGTGTCGCTGCCCGAGGTGTGGGCCATGATGCGCGCCGCGCCGGTCGAGAATTGGAGCGCGTTCGCGTTCATGATGGTCTTCACGGGCGTCCTGTACTTCAACTTCGGCTGGTTCCGCGAGCAGCTCTGCATCGTCATCTGCCCATACGGTCGCCTGCAGTCCGCCCTGATCGACGACCACTCGCTGGTGATCGGCTACGACACGCGCCGCGGCGAGCCCCGGATGACCATCGCCGACGAGAAGAAACGCCAGGCCGCCCACCAGGCCGCGGGCCTGCCCGCCGATGCCCTGGCGAAGGCGGGCGACTGCGTCGCCTGCAACCGCTGCGTCCATGTCTGCCCCACCGGCATCGACATCCGCCATGGCCTCCAGATGGAATGCGTCGGCTGCACGGCGTGCATCGATGCCTGCGACGACGTCATGGACCGCCTGCACCGCCCGCGCGGCCTGATTCGCTACGACTCCCAGAACCGGTTCGCCGGCCGGACCACCCGCTGGCTCCGCCCCCGCACCGCGCTCTACGGCGTGCTCCTCCTGGTCGGCGCCAGCGTCGCCACCTGGGCGCTCAGCACCCTAAAGCCCGCCAACTTCGGCGTCACCCGCATCGTGGGCTCACCCTACATCGTCTCCGAGCATACCATCCGCAACCAGTTCCTCGTCCGCCTCGTCAACAAGCGGAACCACCCGGTGCGCTTCGTCGTGACCGTCACCGGCGCCCGCTCCGGGCTGAGCCAGGCCGGCTTCCGCGAGCCCGTCGAGGTACCGGCGCTCGGCGAGATTGTCCAGCCGCTGGTGCTCCAGCAGCAGCGGTCCGACTACGACGGCGACTTCTTCTTTGACGTGAACGTCCGCGACGAGGCCGGCACCTTCCATCTCAAGCGCCAGGTCGACTTCCAGGGACCCGATGTGCGCCTCCTGCACGAGGAGGAGGAGGAGAAAAAACACCAGGAGCACTAGCGCGATCCGCCGGCCGAGCGTGGCCGCAAGCAGGCGCAACCGCCGCCGTACCGGGCGATCCCGGTCGCGACCCGCCTCGGCGCCGATGGCGCTCCCTGCGGCCGATCCGATTGCATCGCCCACCCGCCACGTCCGACCCGCCATTCCCATGGTTGCGGGCCCCGCGCCGGCGGCCCACAATATCCTTCCCACCCATGACCGAGCCCGCCGCCCAACCCCCGCGCAAGAGCCGCCTCTGGCTGGTCTTCGTGGCCGCGTTCGTCGTCCAGCTCGCGGTCTGGATCGCGTGGTTCATCCTCGCCTCGCGGCACCCCGTCGCCGAGGTTCCGCTCACGACCGCCCCGTCGCGGTGACATGGAACTCGCCGCCATCAACTCCCCCGCCACAGCGTTCGTCGCCGGCCTCGTGACCAGCCTGCACTGCGTGGGGATGTGCGGCCCGCTCGCGTGCGCGCTGATGCCGGTGCGGGACGACGGCAACGACCCGCAGGTGGTGAGCACGGTTTATCACGTGACCCGCCTCGCCAGCTACGCCGTCCTGGGGGCCCTGGCCGGCGGTCTCGGCCAGCTCCCGCTGGCCTGGGTCACGGGCTCCGCCCTGCGGTGGTTCCCGTGGATCCTGGTGCTGTTCTTCGTGGCCATGGCGCTGCGCTGGGACCGGTTCCTGCCCAAGCCCGCCTTCCTCGGCCGCGCCGCGCTGAGGCTCAGCGCGTGGTTCCGCGGCCGCTCCCGCGTGGCCGCCGCCGGCGCGCTCGGGTTCGCCACCCCGCTGCTGCCGTGTGGTCCGCTGTACTTTCTCATCGCGCTCGCGCTGCTTTCGGGTTCCGCGGCGAAGGGCGTCGAGTTCATGCTGGCGTTCGGTCTCGGGACCGTGCCGCTGCTCTGGCTCGCGCAGTCGCAGGTGCGGTGGATCACCGCCCGGTTCTCCCCCGCCTGGCTGGCACGGGCGCGGCTGGTGCTCGCGCTGGCCACCGCGCTCCTGATCAGCTGGCGCCTGCGCGCCACGCTCGGATTTCCGGGGCCGGATCCGTCGACGTTCGTCTGCCACTGACATGGCCGGGGCCGCCGTCCAGTCTCCCGCCGCCACCCGGGGCCGGCCCGCGTGCCGGCATTGCGGCACGCCGCTGCGGCCGGGCGCGCAGACCGCGGACGGCTTCTGCTGCGCCGGCTGCGCGTACGTCTTCCGCCTGATCCAGGAGCAGGGCCTCGGGAGCTACTACGAGATCAAGGATCCCATCACCGTCCCGGCCGACGCGGCCGTGTTCCAGTCGCGCGACCTCACCTGGCTCGAGACCGCCCAGCGCGAGGCCGAGGCGGCCGCGGACGGACGGCCACCCTCGCTCACCCTCGACGTCCAGGGCATCTCCTGCGCCGGCTGCATCTGGCTGATCGAACGGGTCTTTCAGCAGCAGCCGGGCGCCCGCGACATCGAGGCCAGCGCCCAGCTGGGCCAGATGCGGTTGCGCTGGATCCCCGCCGCGTTCTCCGCGGCGGACTTTGCGCGGAAGCTCCAGGCGTTCGGCTACGTCGCCGGGCCCGCCGGCGAACGCCCGGAGGTGCCGGAGACCCGCGGGCTGGTGCGCCGCATCGGCCTGTGCGCGGCCTTCGCCATGAACGCGATGCTCTTCACGCTCCCGCGGTTCTTCGGCATGGAGCGGACGTTCGCCTACGCGAACCTGTTCGAGACGCTCGCGCTGGTATTCGGGACGCTGAGCGTGCTGGTCGGCGGCACGTATTTCCTCGGCCGGGCCGTGCAGTCCATCCGCGCCGGCCTGCTCCACATCGACCTGCCCATCGCGCTGGGCATCGCCGGCGCCTACCTCGGCTCCCTGTACGGCTGGTTCACCGACCAGACCGATTACATCTACTTTGATTTCGTCTGCACGTTCATCCTGCTGATGCTCGTCGGCCGCTGGGCGCAGGTGGCCGCGGTCGAGCGGAACCAGCGCCGGCTCCTCGGCCAGCAGCCCAAGCCGCCGCAGGTGCGGCTCGCCACCGGCGGCACGATCCCCCCGGAGCGGCTCGTCGCCGGGCAGGTCTTCCACTCGGCCGCCGGCCACGCCGTGCCGGTCGAGGCGCGCCTCGAGTCCGACGAGGCCGCCTTCTCGCTCGCGTCGATCAACGGCGAGTCGACCCCGCGGTCGTTCCGCGCCGGGCAGCGCGTGCCCGCCGGGGCGGTGAATCTCGGGCGAAACGAGGTCCGGCTCACCGCGCTGCAGGGATGGAACGAGTCGCTGCTCGCCCAGCTGCTCGCGCCCGCGGAACGGGCCGGCCCGCGCTCCGTGTTCCTGGAGCGGATCGTGCGCGGCTATCTCGTCGGCATTCTCGCCATCGCCGCCCTTGCGGGCCTCGGCTGGTGGCTTGGCACCCACGACGCCCTGCGCACCGGCTCGGTGGTCACGGCCATCCTGGTCGTCTCCTGCCCCTGCGCCATCGGGCTCGCGTTTCCGCTGGCCGACGAAATGGCGACGGTCGCGCTGCGCCGCCGCGGCGTGTTTGTGCGGAGCGGCGAGGTCTGGACGCGCCTGCACGGGGTCCGGCGGCTCGTGTTCGACAAGACCGGCACGCTCACGCTGGAGAATCCCATCCTGCGCGAGCCGGCGGCGCTGCACCAGCTTGCCCCCGGGGCCCGGCAGGCGCTGCTCGCGCTGGTTCGCGACAATCCCCATCCCGTCAGCCAATGCCTGCTCGAGAATCTCCTCGCCGCCGGGCCGGACGAGCCGCTGGCGGGCGAGGTCACGGAAGCCATCGGCCAGGGCGTGACCCTCGTCGCGAGCGGCCGGACCTGGCGGTTGGGCCGTCCGGGCTGGGCCGCGCCGGCCTGCGACGCCGAGGTCGCCGGGCCGGACGACCCGGACCGGACCGGCACCCAGTTCACCTGCGACGGCACCCTGCTCGCGACCTTCCACTTCACCGACGCCGCGCGGCCGGACGCCCGCGAGGAGCTGCGGGCGCTGGCCGGCCTGGGCTTCGCGACCTACATCCTGAGCGGCGACCACCAGGCCAAGGTGAACCAGCTGGCGAACGAGCTGGGCTTGCTGGCCGACCGCGCCTTCGGCGAGCGCACGCCGCGGCAAAAGGCCGAGTGGCTGGCGGCGAATGGCGCCGACGAAACCCTGATGCTGGGCGATGGGGCCAACGACAGCCTCGCGTTTGACCAGGCCCGGTGCCGCGGCACGCCGGTCATTCACCGCGGGCATCTCGGGCAGAAAGCCGACTTCTATTACCTCGGCCGCGGCATCGGCGGCCTGCGCGCGCTTTTCGTGGTGAATGCCATCCGGCGCCGCGCCCAGCGCACGATCCTGGTCTTCTCGGTGATCTACAACGTCCTCGCGGTCGGCCTGGCGGTCGCCGGCCACATGAACCCGCTGGTCGCCGCGATCCTGATGCCGCTCAACTCCCTGATCACCCTCGCGCTGGTCACGGGCGGCCTCCGGCCAGCGTTCCGTTGACCGGAGGCAGGTAACAAGATTCAGGTACCAAGTAACAGGATTCGAGCCGCGCTGGCCGCGTTCAGCCTGAGCTTCGCCTGTCAAGTCAGCCTATTTGGCGACTCATGATTGATGTCACCCATGGGCTGACAGGACCCTTCCTGTCACTTGCCTCCTGCGACCTGCGACCTGCCCCGCGCCTACGGGGCGCGGGGCTTGGGTTCCACCACCTTCGGGGTACCCACCTCGACGCGGCCCTCGGGAACCTTCTTCGTGATCTCGACCTGCTCCTTGTCGATCTCGCGGTCAAAAAACGGCGCGCCGGCCTCGATCATCTGCTGGTAGACGAGGTTCAGGTCCCGGTTGTCGGGGTCGTCGACGATGATGGTGGTCTTCCAGAGTTCCTTCGGCTTCTCCCGCTGTTTCTCGGGATACTTCCAGGCGGTGACGCGGATGAAGAGCTTCTCGAAATTGGCCTTCTGGAGCTTGTCCTCGAAGCCCGGCTCGCGCTCCTTGATCAGCTGGGTCGGCCAGGCGCCCAGAATCGTGGCGATCGGCAGGTCGCTCATGATATCGTTCACCGTGGCGTCGGCCAGGTAGGGATTGCGCAACGCGCCGCGGCCGTAGTTCACGGTGAGCACGATCTCCGGTTTCTGGTCGGGCCCGATCATCCGGAATCCGCGTTTCAGGAGCTCGCGGTGCAGCGCCACCACCACGCCGCGCTCGTCGACGGGCCGCACAAGCTTGAGCGCGCTCTCCGCCTCGCGGATGTCGACGAGCGCGTAGAGCTTGCCGTGCTCCGGTGGCGGCTTGTGCTTGAACCCGCCGAAGGGCTTGTCGACCGACGAGCGCACGTCGATCTCCATCAGCGGCTCCTGGCCGGGCGAATTCGTGAGCGACTGCGCGACGGGAACCGCGCCGGTGCCCAGCACGAGGAAGGCCAGGACGGCGCGCCGAAGGCACCGGGGGTTGTGGAAGGTTCCCATTGGGTGGTGAGCCTAACCGGGGGTGGCCGGGCCACAACCATGACGCGTTGCCCGCCTGAATCAGTTACGACATCTCGCCGGAGAGACGGCAACCTCGCAGCCGGCCCGTCCGCCAGCGTGAGCCAAGGGACCCGCCGCGCCTCAAAACAGCGCGAGGTGCCGCAACCCGGTCTCGGCCGTCGGGCTGGTCGCGGGCGCATGGCGGTGACGGTGCTTGTGCGGCGTGGGGACCACGACAACCGGGCACGTGGCCCGGTGGAGGACACTGTGTGCCGTGCTTCCGACCAGCAATTCGTAGAAGGCGGTGTGGCCGTGCGAGCCCAGCACGATGTAGGACGCGTGCAGCGCCCGGGCCTTGGCCAGGATCGTCGGGGCCGGCACGCCCACCGGGTTGAGGAACTCGGTCGGGATCTCGTCGTAGCGGAGCTCCGCGGCCAGGCGCCGCAGGTGCTGGTGCGCGGACTTCTGGCTCAGTACCACGATCTCCCCGACACTCTCCAGGTAGGGCGCGTATTCGCTCGAGACCGCCGGCGGCTGGGTCACGTGCAGCAGCACGATCCGCGACTGCTCCGCATGTGCCATCCGGGCGGCCTGGGCCACGACGGCCTTCGTGACGGTCGAGAAATCAACGGGGACAAGGATCGTGTTCATGCACGCAGTATACCGCCGGCCCGGCCCCAACGCAAAACCCGACTTGGCCGGTGGCGCGGCCCGCGATCCGGCGGCCCCTAAAAACGAAACCCCCTCTCGCGGAGGGGGTTCGTGAAATGGAGCGGGCGACGCGACTCGAACGCGCGACGTCCACCTTGGCAAGGTGGTGCTCTACCAACTGAGCTACGCCCGCAAAAGCAGGGTGTGAGAACTAGGGTGCGCGCCGGGGCCGTCAACTGCTATTTTTGAGCCGCTGGAGCGGGCCTGAAAACGCCAAACTTCAAACCGCCAAACGCCAAACAACGGGCGAGGGACCGAACGGCGCGGAAGGCCCGACGGCACCGGGCCAAATGCCCTTTTCCCTCTGTAAACCGCAGCTTGGCATTTGGCGCTTTGGCACTTGGCCATTTCCCAGAGCCACTATTTCAGCTCGAGCCGGTCTCCACCCTGGTCGCCGGATGCCGGCTTGGACGATCGCTTCTTTTTCCGGCGGCCGTGCGAGTCGTGGTAATACGAGTAGTTGCTGGTGTAGTAGCCGTAATCGTCGCCGGAATTCACCGGAACCTGGTTCAGCACCACGCCGAGCAGCGGGGTCTTGAGGCCCTCGACGATCTGCTGCGCGCGGACCACCATGCTCTGCGGGTTGCGCCGATGCTGGATCAGCAACACCGCACCGTCGACCGCGCTGGCCAGCACGCTGGCGTCGCTGACGCCGATAATCGGGGGCGAATCGAACACGATCTTGTCGTAGCGCCCCCGCAGCTCGCCGATCAGGAGCTTCAGCTTGTTCAGGTGCAGCAGGCCGAGCGTGAAACCCGCGACCTCGCCGGCGGGGATGAAATCGAGATTGGGCGCCACGGCGGTCTGGACCACCGCGGCCAGGTCCCGCTGGTTCAGCAGGTATTCCGAGAGCCCCGGCACGCGCGGCCGCTGCGCGAGCGTGTGCTGGGTCGGGCGCCGGACGTCGGAGTCGATCAGGATGACCCGCTCCCCCGCCGCCGCCATCAGGCGCACGAGATGGTGCAGGGTCGTCGACTTGCCCTCGCCCGGTCCCGCCGAGAACAGCACGAGGCTGGTGGGCGTGCCGGGCTTCAGCGCGAGGTTCAGGTTCGTCTGCAGCACGCGGTATGGCTCGCTCTCCGCCGGGTCGCCGCTGTCGTCCATGGGGTCGGCCTGGAACGGGATCACGCCCAGCACCGGCAGCTTCAGCCGCGTCTCCACGTCCGCCACGCTGCGGAAACTCGTGTCAAAGTACTCCAGGAGCACCGCCACGCCGATGCCCAGCAGCGCGCCGAACAGCACGGCAAACACCAGGTTCAGCGTCCAGCTCGGGCGGCTCGGGAGGCGGGCCGGCTCGGCGGTGTTGAGGATCTCGATGGTGCGCTTCGGCACCTGGAAGTCGATTTCCCGCTGGCGCAGCGTGAGCTTCAGCGTGGTCAGCAGCCGGGTCTCGTCGTCGAGCTTCTGCGCCGCCTCCTCGAACGGCCGCATGCGGTCGCGGGCCGAGAGGATCTGGTCGACCTTCGCCTGGCCGAGCTGCCGCTTGAGCTCCGTGACCCGCGACTCCGCCTCCTTGTAGGCGATCTCCAGCGCGCTCTCGTAGCCGCGCAGCTGGGCATCCAGCTGCTCTTTGATCTTGGCCCGGTTCTGGATCGCGGAAATCAGGTCGGGATGCGCCTCGCCCAGGCGCGCGCGAAGCCGCGTGACGTTCTGGTCCGCAAGGAGGTAGGCCTGCAGGAGGTTCTGGATGTTGGGATCCTGGATCAGCTCGGAATTGACGAGGCTCAGCCGCTCCTCGAACGGGATGCTGCGGAAGCGCTCCCAGCGGGTCTTGCGGCCGATGGCGTCGACGCTCAGGGCGATCAGCGAATTCTGCATCTGGCGCAGGGTCTCGATCTCCATGTCGGAGTAGCGGGCGTTGAGGTCGACGCCGGAGATGTTGAGGTCCTTGCGGAGCTTCTCGACCACGTCGCGCTGCGTCGAGACGACCCGCTCCTGCGCCGTCAGCTCGTCGCGGAGCTTGGCGAGACCCTCGCGCTGCTCAGAGGTGGCGAGATAGATCCGGTCGTCGGAGTAAACGCGGGCGATCTCGTTGGCGATGGCGGCGCCGAGCTCCGGGTCCTGCGCATAGACATTGATCTCGATCAGCGAGGAGCTGCGCTGCGACTCCACCCGCAGCATCTTGTCGAGGAGGTAGCGATAGGTGATCGCCGACGGCAGCGCCCCGGTCGCGCCCAGGGTCGGGGCCAGCTTGGTGTTGAGCCCGAGATTCTGGATGACCGGGTACAGGATCTTCTCCGACTGCATGATCTTGAACTGATCCTGCAGGAAGTACGGGTCGTAGCTGTTGTTGCTCTGGTTCTGGAAGAGCCGGACCTCGCCCTCGGGCTTCTCGACCCGCACCTTTGTCGTGGCAAGGTACCACTTGGGCAGCAGCGCCGTGACGATCACCGTGGTGATGATCACCAGGCCCAGCACGAGGAAGATCAGCGCCTGGCGCTGCTTCAGCAGGTGAAGGAAATCAGCGAGGGTCGCGCCGTCCTTGCCAACGTGGGTATGGGCCATCCCGCGATGCGAAACGAACCCTGCGCCGGGCGCAAGCTAGAGAGACGAATGGGGAAAAGTGACGAGGGACCAGGGACGAGTGACGAGCTTGGACGGCGGCGCGGCCACGACGGCCACGACGGCGATGGCGGGCGACTGGGGCGCCGGCGTTCGACGGGCCGGTTCGGTTCGTTGTCCCGGCGGCGCGGCGCGCGGGCTCAGAACGAGAAGGTCGCGCCGGCGCCGACGCGATTGCGGCTCTGGTCGCGGCCCGGCACGTCCGACACGATATGGTCGCGGTCATAGTGGGCCGTGAAGATCCAGTTCTTCGAGTAGAGATAGGACAGCGCGAGGCCCAGGCGGGTCGTGGTCTCGTCGGCGTTCGCCACGCCGCGCCGGCCCTGGAGAACGGACGGCTCGTAGGTCAGCGAGCCCGACGCCACAATCAACGGGCTCACCGCGTGCTGCAGATTCAGGAAGAGCCGGTTGACCTTCGTGTCCGTGTACTGGTCGACATTGGTCGTCTCCTCAAAGGTGTAGACGTAGCCCGCGCTGAAGTACGAGCCCTGCGCGTAGTCGAACTTCGCGGACAGCTCCGCGTACGGGGCGTCCGAGCTGCGCTCGAGGTTGCGGTGGCGCCACTGGTATCCAAGGCGGCCGGTGGCCGTGACCTGCTTCGCAACCGAGTAGTCCACGCCGCCGATCAGGAAGTCCGTCTGCTTGTCCTTGCTCGCGCCCCCGTTTCGGTAGTTCACGTCCTCGTGACGGTACTCGAGCACGCCCTTCGCCTCGGGCACGAGGTCGTAGCTGCCGGCGAGGCCGTAGAGATTCTCCGTGCGGTCGATGTCCTGGGCGAGGCCCGCGGCGTCGTACCGGTAGATCACGCTGCGCATCTTGATCGTCGTCGAGATCTTCGGCCCGGTGCTCGTGGTGAGCCGGCCGTTGAACTCGTTGCGCTTGTACGACTGGTCGGTGTTGATCGGCACGCCCGCCAGCAGCGACTCGGGATTCTTCGCGATCGAATACGCGTCGCTCAGGTCGATCGACGTGACCTGCGAGAACGCATGGGCCAGGCGGCCCTCGAAATTGTGGCTGTCGAGCGTGGAGTCGCCCGGGCGGTCCGGCATGTGGTCGAGCACCAGCTCATACGAGGCGGAGGCAAAGGTCTGGTCGGAGACCGACGCGTTGAACGCCAGCTTGGGCGCGGCGGTGTACACCATGCTCGAGATCGCGCCGCTGGCGGCGCCGAAGATGTTCGAGTCATGCGAGATGTCGCCCCGCAGGGTGACCGTCCACTCCTTGCCCTGTTCCTGCTCGGGAATGGGCGCATAAACGGCCCAAACCGGGTATGCCGTGACCATTCCGGCCACTATCAATACGCGCGCAAAATTCATAGTAGGGGTGCAGCTGCCTCGGTTCCCCATCAAAGCTAGGTACATACCCCATGACGAAGCAATTCCTTTCACCACCGTTTCCGACGGGCGTCCGGACCCGTCTGGGCTTCCTCCGGCTTGGGTGATTGAAGGGGAGCAGGCTGAAAGCTGAAGGCGGAAGATTGTGATGGAAAGCCGGTCGGCGGCGCCGGGTCCGTGGTCTCGCCCGATCCGGAACCGCGGCGGCCCTTCAGGCCTCAACCGCCCTCTTCAAGCCAACTCGCCCAACTCAGCGCACCGGGGGCAGCGCCGGGTTCAGGAGCACGTAGAGGTTTTCCGCTAGGCGTTGCGGAAACACCAGCGGGAATTCCCGCGGGAGCTGCCCGGTGTACAGGCCGCCGTAGACCAGCCCCCAGTCACCGAACCGGTTCTGGACCTGCAGCGCGCCCGGGGGCGCCGGCCGCGACGCCAGCTCGGTGAAGAACGGCCGGTCAAGGGTCCGCGGGGTCAGCAGCAGCTCCCCGATCGGCTGTTCCAGGGTGACCGCATAGAAGTCCCGCATCCGCACCGGCTGGGCCCACACGCGCTGCCGGCCGTACCACGCCACGCCCGCCGGGACGTCCGCCATCAGCCCGAACCGCCCCTCCGCGTCGCGCCGCTCAAGCTCCTGCCGCATGCCGATGAACAGTCCCGGGAAATAAGGCGGATAGAAGAAATGGAGGCGGCGCGGCTCGAGCGCGTCGTGCGCCAGCGGCAGCGCCTGCGCCAGCAGCAGCACCGTCGCCGCCAGCCGCGGCCACGCGCCCAGCACCGCATTGGCCCCGAGCAGCACGAAGAAGAAGCCCGTCCCGAACACCATCACCAGCGGCGCCAGCCAGTACGGCGCCAGGCGCTCGCTTTCGCCGGAATTGAACGTCGCCTGCGCCACCAGCATGACGCCGAGGGCGAGGGTGAACGTCCACCGCAGCCGGTTCACGCGCGGCGTCCGGAACGAATAGAGCCAGCCCGCCACGAAAAAAGCGGTGAGCCACAGGCCTCCGCCCGACCACAGCCGGGTCCGCAGGTTCTCCTGCAGCGCGGTCAGGACCTTGTTCCCGAGCTTGTTCAGGTCGATCGCCGGCAGGTTCGCCGAGAGCATCGCCCGCTGCGCCGCCGGCTCCGCGGTCGAGTCCCCCGCCTTGAGCGCCACGTTCTGCACCGCCAGGCCCGCCGGGTAGCCGGTGAGCTCGAGATTGCGCACGATCCAGGGTCCGGCGACCAGGCTGAAGCCGATCGCCACCAGCAGCGGCGCCAGCCAGCGGCCGCGCCCGCCGTGGCGCCAGGCGACGTGACCCATGGCCACCAGTGTCAGGACGCCGGCCGAGTACTCCGCCAGAAACAGCAGGCCGCCGAGCGCGCCCAGGCCGAGCAGCCAGCCCGGCTGCCAGGGAGTTTCCCCCTCGTCCCCGCCCTCGATCCGGGCCAGCACCAGGAACAGCGCCAGCACCAGCACCATCATGAGCGTCGTGCCGGTCAGCGCCACGGTCTGCTGCCAGGCTGCCACCGACACGAGCAGCGCGAGGGCCGCGACCCACGCCGTCATCGCGTCAAACAGCAGGCGCGCCAGACGGAAGGTGAGGTAGGCCGCGAGCCAGAGCAGCGCGACATTCAGGCCCAGCAGAAAATAGTCGGCCCGGAACCCGTCGGGCGGCACCGGGGACGCGGCGAACAGCGCCTCGCGCGCGCCCGCCGGCAGGAGGCGCAGCGCCCCGGCGATCACGACCGAGTACAGCGGCGCCTGATACAGCTCGGGATACGGCCGACGCGGGTCGAACCGCCCGCCGCGCGCCTGGAGGAAGGCCGCCGTCTGCGGGTAGTTCACGAGCGTGGTGAACCCCTCGCCCCGGGCCAGCTGCCGGGCGGTGTCGGCCTGGAGCAGCACCAGCTCGCTGGAGGGACCGTGAAACTGCACCCAGGCCACGCGCAGCGAGAGCACGACGGTCACGACGACGACCGCGCTGAGCAGCACCCAGCGCGCGCCGGCCCCCACCTCGAGCCAGTGGATGAGCTCCTGCAGGTTCCTGGGCCGGCTCATGGCAGCGCGGTCCGCGACGCTGGCAGCCGCGCGCTCATTTGTCCGTCACGTCCAGTTCGGGCCACTCGGCCAGCTTGCGGTGCAGCGTGCGGCGGCTGATGCCCATCAGGTCGGCGGCCTTGGTGCGGTTGCCGCGCGCCTTGATCAGCGCCTCGCGCAGCAGGCGTTTCTCGTTTTCCTCGACCGAGAGCGGGTTCGCCGGCACCGCCCCGCCGGCCGCGGCGCCCCCTGGCGCCGGCGCGCCGCGGTACTTCGGGTCGAGGTCGTACTCGGTCAGCGCCCCGCCGTGGTGGAGCACGACGGCGTTCTCGCAGAAATTCCGAAGCTCGCGGATGTTCCCGGGCCACGGGTACGCCTGCAGCGTCCGGAGCGCCCCCGGCTCGAGGGTGAGCAGCGGCAGCTTGTTCTCCTCGCTGAAGAGGCGGAGGTAGTGCTTCAGGAGCAGCGGGACGTCCTCCGCTCGCTCGCGCAGCGGCGGCAGCACGATCCGCACGACGTTCAGGCGGAAGAACAGGTCCTCGCGGAATTTCCCCTCCTTCACCAGCTGCTCGAGGTTCCGGTTGGTCGCCGCGGCCAGGCGGACGTCGAGCGTGATCGGCTTCGAGCCGCCGACGCGCTCGATCGCGCGGGTCTCGAGGAAGCGCAGCAGCTTCACCTGGGTCGACGCGGAGATCTCGCCGATCTCGTCGAGGAACAGCGTGCCGCCGTCC
This sequence comes from Verrucomicrobiota bacterium, assembly GCA_018239675.1. Classification (GTDB taxonomy): domain Bacteria; phylum Verrucomicrobiota; class Verrucomicrobiia; order Opitutales; family Opitutaceae; genus Opi-474. Next base: position 14,145 of record JAFEGX010000114.1, on the reverse strand, counting down.
GCCGACTCGAACCGGCCGATGCGGCGCTCGGTGGCGCCGGTGAACGCGCCACGCTCGTGGCCGAACAGCTCGCTCTCAAGCAGGTTCTCGGACAGCGACGCGCAGTGCACGGCGACGAACGGCGCCCGCGAACGCGGGCCGGACTGGTGCAGCGCCTGCGCGATGAGTTCCTTGCCGGTGCCGGACTCACCCTCGATCAGGATGGTGGCGCGCGACGGCGCCACCAGCTTCACGCGGTCGATCACCTCGCGGAGGCGCGGCGAGGAGCCGATGATGCCCTCGAAGCTGAATTTCTCGTCGAGCCGCTCGTGCAGCTGCTTCACCTCGACCTCGAGCGTCTTGGTCTTCAGCGCCCGCTGGATCAGCACCTCCAGCCGCTCGATGTTCACGGGCTTCGTGAGAAAATCCACCGCCCCGCGCTTCATCGCCTCGACCGCGGTCTCGATGTTGCCGTAGGCCGTCATCATCAGCACCGCCGGCCGGTTCGGCAGCGCGAGCGCCTTGTCGATCACCTTGAGACCCGACTTACCCGGCATCCGGAGGTCCGTGACCACCACGTCGAAGGGTTGCGCGTCGAGGAGATTGAACGCTTCGTCCGCATTGGCCGCCAGCGACACGTCGTAATTCTCCGACAAGGCCTGCTGCAAACCCTCGCGGGTGTGCTTTTCGTCATCCACAATCAAGACGCTCGGCACCATGCAGCTAGGAATCTCAACCCACCGGCCTGAGGGTCAACCGGGAAATATTGGCACAATTGTTCCTGCAACGGTCGAAGGGTGGCCTCGCCCCTGGAGCTCTGCTCGTTCCGAACTACGGGCACCGGACGTCCTACGCCGAACGCTGAAGGCCAAGCCGGCGCCGGCTACCCTATTGGCGAGCCCCACGTCCCGTTTGGATTCCGTCCAACCTGATACCTGAGGCCTGCTCCCTGTCACCTGCGCGCTGCGGCGCTAGCGCCGCAGCGCGCCATAGGCTTCCTTCACCGCCTGGAGGCTCTTCTTCGGATGATACGGATAGGCGATGTAGGCGTCCGACATCTGCGGCCAGCTGTCGGCGAGGTTCCACAGGAAGATGCCCCAGCAGTTTGGCTGGTGGCCGTAGAACTCGACCCAGAATTTCGAGGCCTCGCCCTGCAGTGCCTGGGTCTTCTCGATCAGGTCGGCCAGGTTCGTGGGCGCGGGCCAGCCGCGCTCGCGGATGCTGTCGAAGTTCAGGCGGTAGCGGCCGATCCGGTCGAGCCGAATGCAGTCGGCGCCGTGGGTGAGATACTCCTCGTTATACACGGGCCACCGGTTCTCCGGACTGACGAACGTCCGGATCACCTCCTCCGACGGGAAACTGAGGTGGCCGATTTCCGTCACCATGCGCGGCTTCTGCTTCACGTAGAAGTCGGACTTGTACGACAGGCCGTGCCCCCAGATGTGGCAGTCGCCCTCCATCGGCGCATTCTGGTCGTACGTCAGCGGCGAGTACGGTGACGTCGGGACATACGGCGTGCCAGGGGCGTGGGTGTGCACCACCGCCTTGAGCACTTCCTTGCTGAGACGGTTGTGCCGGTAAGTCGGGTAGTTGAAGCTGTTGTCGGCGAGCACGTCGTTCTCGTTGTCGCCGAACCACGCGATCACGCAGGCAAAATGCCGCAGGCGCCTCACCTGGAACTCCGCCTCGCGCCGCGCCTCGTCCAGGAACGCGAGGTCCTGCGGGTAGCAGCCGCACGCGAACATGAAGTCGTGGGTGATCAGGATGCCGAGCTCGTCGCACTTCGCGTAGAACGAGTCCTGCTCGTACACGCCCCCGCCCCAGACCCGCATGGCATTGATGTTCGTGTCCTTCGCCGCGGCCAGCAGCTGTGCGTAACGGGCGTCGTCGACCCGCGCGAAGATCGCGTCGGCCGGCGTCCAATTCATGCCCTTCAGGAAAATCTTCCGGCCGTTGACCGCGAAGACGAACGAGATGCCGCCGTCGTCGTCCGGCTCCTGGATCAGCGTCACCGTGCGGATGCCGAAGCGCCCGCTCCGGCGGTCCGACTCCCGGCCGCCGCGCCGCAGCGCCGCGCTCCACTCGTACAGCGGCTGCGCGCCGTGGTTGTGCGGCCACCAGAGCCGGGCCTGCGGCACCGTGAACCGCTCGACGTGGCGCCCGCCGCTCGGGTCGCACGCGACGCAGATCTTTCGGGCCTGGCCCGCCACCACGAGGTCGACCTCGGCGGCGCCGGGCCGGCCGTGATTGTGCCGCAGCTCGACCAGCGCCTCGAGCTCGGCCGTGCCGTCCTTCGCCAGCGCGACCGTGTTCACGAACACGTCGGCAATCTCGACCTCGTCCACGAGCAGCCACGAGATCGGCTTCCAGATGCCAATCGTGACCATCCGGGGCGAAATGTTCCAGCCGTAGCAGGACTGGGACTTTCGCACCTGCAGGCGGGTGATCTGGCCGTAGCCGCGGACGTCCGGCTGCCGCGCGGGCCGGTCCGGTGGAAACAGCGGCGCGCCCAGGCAGATCTCGAGGCGGTTCGCGCCCGGCTGCACGTGGTCCGTCACGTCGACCCGCAGCGGCGTGAACATGTTGGCGTGCCGCCCAACTTCCTTGCCATTGAGGAAAACCGTCGCGAAGACGTCGAGGCCCTCGAACAGCAGGTGCAGGCGCTGGCCCTCGCCCACCGTCGGCGGCGTCACGTCGGCGCGGTACCACCAGTCCATCTCCTCCATCCAGCGGAGCTTGTCGTGGTTGAGGCCGAAGAACGGGTCCGCGATGAGCCCGGCGCGCAGGTAGTCGAGATGCACGTCGCCCGGCACCTGGGCCTCCACCCACCGCTCCTCGAGCGGCAGCGCCGAACACGCAAGCGTCGGTCCCAGGTTGGGCTCGGCATGCATGAGTTTCCACGCGGTGGTGAGGGGCAGACTCGTCTTCATCGGGGTCGGTTTCGAGGAAGCGCGAAGCCCCGCCTCCCGCAAGGGAAACCGTGTGCGCGGTGCCGCGCCGGCCTTGATCTTTCAAGCCGGCCCGACGGGTAGACAGTAGTTGGTAGCGAGTAGCTAGCATTCGATTCTTGCGGCCAAGGGATCAGGGCGTCCGTCGGACGCGTGGAAGTGCGCCATCCCCTACCAGCTACTAACTGCCAGCTACGATCTATCAGAGAGCGCAGCGCGTTCTCCTAGTTCTTCAGCATCCGCACGCGGCGGTCCTTGCGGGGGAACTGGAGCGTCACCACCGTGCCGCGGCCCTCCTTGCTCTCCACGCCGATCTGGCCGCCGTGCGCACGCATGATGCGCTGCACGATCATCAGGCCCAGGCCGGTGCCGCCCGGCTTGGTCGTGTGGTAGGGCTCGAACAGCCGCGCGAGGTCCTCGGGCTTGAAGCCCACCCCGCTGTCGCCGAACAGCAGGTAGACATTGTCATCGTCCGCCCGGGTCCGGATCCGCAGGAGTCCGCCGGGCTGCATCGCCTCGACGGCGTTCTTGGTGATGTTGAAGAAGACCTGTTTCAGCTGGTTGCGGTCGGCCATCACGATCGGCAGGTCCGCCGGCGTCTCGGCGTCGACCGTGATGCCGCGGTCGGCAAACTCGCTCTGCTGGAACCGCAGCACCTCCGCCAGGATCTCGGCCACGTTGGTCTCGGCCAGGTCGGGCGCCCGCGGCCGGATGGCCTCGAGGAAATTGCTGATGATCCCGTCGAGCCGTTGCACCTCCTCCTGGCAGACGCGGATCGAGTCGCCCAGGGCCGCGCCGTCCTTGCCGGCGGCCGCCCGCAGCTTCTTCAGGCGGCGCTCGATCAGCTGGAGATGGATCGTGAGCGAGTTCAGGGGATTGCCCAGCTCGTGCGCCACGCCGGCGGCGAGCAGCAGGATCGACGAGGTGCGCTCGCTCTCGATCCGGGCCTCGGTCGTCTGCTTCTCGCGGGTGATGTCGGACAGGATGGCGGCAAACCGGCGCAGGCCGGACTTCTGGTCGCCGCGGAACGGCACCATGTAGAGGCGGACATGGCGGGATTCCGGATAGGTCAGCTCGAATTCGCGCGCGATGACCGGCGACGCGGCAGGGTCGCTGTTCAGCGCCGCCTCCAGCGACGCCCGCAGGCCAGGCACCAGGCGCCACAGGGTCTCGCCCGCCACGCCCTCGGACCCGAGCCCGACAATGCGCTGCGCCGCGGCATTGGCGTATTCGATCGCGCCGTCCGCCGTGATCACCAGCACGCCCTCCTGGAGCGTGTTGAAGATGTCCTCGAACAGCCCGCGCTCCCGCGCGAGGCGCTGGACCAGGTTCGCGAGGTTGACGGAATCCAGGCTGTCGAGACGACCGAGCACGCGGTCGAGCGAGGAGTGTTTCTTTCCGGCCATTACGCGTGGTTGTGCCTCACCGCGCGCAGTCGGTCAACGCTGCCAGCTGAACACCGCCGGAACCTCGGCCACGTCACCTGCGCCGACGCTGCTGATCCAGGCATCCTGGCCCACCAGGCCGGCACCCGCCGCCGGCGGCGCCGCCAGGTCCAGATGGTCCTGGTCCGCCGCCGCAACCCGCCCGATCAGCCCGTACCGCGAGTCGAGGACCGTCGCCCCGACATAGCTCGCCGCGAACGGCAGCCGCATGCGGGTGTCGAGCCGCGTGCCCTGCACGCCGGTGAGGTGCAGGAAGCCCGCGATCAGGTCGTCCTGCGTCTCGACGACCAGATCGTCGCCGTCCCGGTGCGCCGACTTAATAGTGTGCGCGGTGCGGGCCTGCGGGTTCGCAAAGCCCACGATCCGGCCCGCCAGCCCCTCCGCCGGCACCGAGGTGCGGATGCGCAGGGTCGAATGCTGGAGATCTACGCCGGTCACCGGACCGCTGATCCCAGCCGGCGCCACGAATTCCCGGCCGTCCACCGTGAGGCGGCCGCCGCCGCCAAAGAACACCCGGTCGAGCCTTCCGTCCGCGCCAAACCGCACCACCGCGAGGCGCGCGGTGGTCGCGACGGCGTGGCCGTCGGCCGTCAGTTGCTTGGCCGCGCCGGCCACATCGTGGATCACGACGTCCCGGTCGCCGTTCGCGTGCGTCACCAGCAGCGCGGAGCCCGAGGTGGAGGCCACGCGCGCCACCGCGGCAATGAGCGGCTCGCCGCTCGTGTTCGGCTCGATCACGCTGACGAATTCGCTCCTCAGCGGCGCGCCGCCCTGGGCGACGTGGCGGGCGATGATGAACTTCAGCAGCGCCGGGTTCTTCACCGGCGAGACCCGGGCGTCCGCCGCCATCAGGGTCACGTCCGGCGCCGCCAGCGTCCGGATGCGCAGCGCGGCCCGCGGATCCTTGTCGTGCACGTAATCCACCACGGCATCGCCCGCCGCGCGCTGGCGGACGTTGAAGATGTGCTGGAAGCCCGAGCCGCGGTACTCATAGTACCCGTTCTTCTCGCCGTCGGCCGCCATCTGCGGGTTGTCATAGATCTCGCCCAGCTTGACGTTCGCGCCGGCCAGGGTGCCGGGCGCGGGCGCGGACCAGCCGCCGCCGGCCAGCGTGGCGGTCCCGGCCGGGCCGTGCAGGGAGTAGTCGTGCTCCCGGCCGCCGGCCACGTTGAAGAAATCCACCACGTAGCGGTCCGTCCCATGTTCCACCATCACGAGGCCGCGGCGATAGTCGCTGCACTGCGGGTAGGTGCCCAGCGCGCTCACCTCCAGCCCGCGCGCCCAGCCGCCGTCGACCATCAGTTCCACGCGCCCGGGCACATTGGCCGGCTGCGCCGACGCGTCCACGGTCACGGTGTTGTGGGCGATCGTGTTCACCGACCAGGTCCAGACGCCCGCCACAAACACGTTCATCGCGTCGGGATAGCCCAGGTCCGGCATCATCGGCCAGCCGTGCGCGAAGAGGTCGAAATGGAGCCGGTCGAAGTGGGCGTGGTTCACGTGCTGGCCGAAGTAGAGCGACACCGCCGTCTCGTCCGCCGCATCGTTGAGGATCGCGAGGCCGAAACCGGAAAGCAGCCGCGACGGCTGCGGCGGCACGCGGCGCGCGTCGGGCGCCGGCGTCGCCGGGGCCGCGGCGGCGGCGACCGGCGGGTGCAGCAGCGAGTAGAAATCGCGGAAACCCTTCTCCCCCGCCGCACCGAACGCGGCCAGGAACTGCGCGTAGCGCGGGTCGTGATAGGTGCGGAAGGCCTGCTGGTAGACGGTCGCGTCCTCGCCGACCACCCCGCCATAGATGCTGGTGGTGTCGCCGATGGCCGGGGTGTGGCGCCCGATCGCGATCGCCGCGAGCGGCGCGTCGTACAGCCGGCGCAGGCGCGGGAGGGTCGAGACGTCCACGCCCAGCTTCGGCAGCAGGCCGACCAGTGCGGTCAGGTTCTGGACCCAGAGCAGGTTGTAGCCCGGCGACTCGTACGGTTCGCCGTCGCGCAAGACCAGCGAGTACAGCGCGGGCCGGAGGCCGAGGTACGAGGAACCCTCGGGCCGGTCGAGCAGGTCGGCCAGGAAGCGGCGGTTGTCCCCGTGCTGCCGCACGATCGCCAGCATCGCCAGCGCGCGCTGGTGCATGCCGTAGTTGCCGCGCGAGCGCTTCTCGTAGATCGCGTCGATGCTGTCCTCGAGCAGGTTCGCCTCGATGAACGCCCGGATCGACCGGCCGTCCTTGCCGAGGAACTTCTGCAGCGCCATGTCGCCGTCGATCGTCTCCCACACCGCGTCGTACGTCTCCGCGTACTGCGCGCCCTGGTAGGTTTCCCAGATGGCGTTGACGGCCTTGCCGGTGTACCGCGAGCCGTCGATCTCCGCCATCATCTGCCCGTACCGGGACTGGCTCTCGTAATCCATGTTGGGGTACACCTCGGCGACGCGGTGCAGCAGCACCGCGGCCGTGTGCGCGTAGCGCCGGTCGCCGGTCAGGAGGTAGGCCCGGCCGAGCGCGGCCAGCCCGGTTCGGATGCTGGGATGCGGCGAGGTGTCGTGGATGGTCCACATCCAGTGGTTCGCATACGCCACGAACCAGTACCGCTGGCCGTTCGGCGCGAGCCAGCCGCGGCCGTCGTCGACATACGGCCCGTTGAAGTCGCGGCGGTCCTTGAAGCCGCTCCGGTAGAACCGGCCGTAGTCATTGCTCGGGTAGACCTCGCCGCCAATCGGGCACTTCACCTTGAACGGCTGGCGCGGGTCGATGATCCAGGGGTAGAACTTGCCCGTCTCCTCGAAAATCCGCTTCCCGTGGATCGGACAGCCCGCCGGGCTCACCTCCGCGTCGCGCGGCACCTCGGCGGTTGCCACGAAGTCCCGCAGGTCGGCGTCGCTCCACGCGGCCCAGTAGTCGGCCTCCTTGAGGAGGTCGGCCGCGACTTGCTTGGCCGCGGGGTACTTCGCCACGTTCTCCCGGGCCGTCCTGATCTCCTCGTCGGTGAACAGGGTGCGCGCGTCCTTCAGCGGCCACTGCGGCGTGCGGACGCGGGGCGGGAGGATCACCCCGACCTTCAGCGGGGGCCGCGCCTTGCCGGGCGCCGCCCAGTCGTCGTTCGGCTGCGGGCCCGAGAGCGGGCCGGCCCACGCCGTGGCCGACACGCCGGCCAGCAGGAGCATCACGGAGGTTTTCATGGAAATGATCATGGGGAAAATCACGCCGCGCCACCTAGCGGCTCCACGCCAGCACTGCGGGGACCGCGATCCGGTCGCCCGCCTCCACCTGCGTCAGCCACAGTTCGTCGCCCGGCCGCAGCGCGTCCGGCGCGACCGGCTCCCGCGGGAGGATCGCATAGTCGGCGGCCTGCCGGACGCGGCCCACCACGCGGCCCGCCGGGTTGCGCAACCCGGCCCCGCCGCAGGCCGGGCCCAGGACCAGCTTCGAGGCCGTATCCAGCCGGTCCGGCGCCACCGCGGTCAGCGTAACCAGGCCCAGGCGAAGGTCGTCGCGCATCCGCAGCACGAGCTCGTCGCCGTCCCAGCGCGCGGCCGTCACCGTGTTCGCGGTCCCGCCATCCGCGCCGAGGCGGGCCACCCGGCCGGCCAGGCTGGCGGCGTCGCGGCCCGCGGACATGGGGTCCGGGCGGACCCGCACGGTGCCCGCGACCAGATCGACGGCGGTCACGGTGCCCTGCCACGCGGGCGCCGCCACGAAACTGATGCCGTCCGCCTCGGCCTGCCGGCCGTCCGCGAGCCAGATTCGCTCCACCGTTCCCTGCGCATCGAGCGTGAAGACCGCGACGCGGGCGTCGGTCATGAGCGGATGGCCGGCGACGTCGAGGCGTTTCACCGCCTGCGGCTCGCCCTCGATGATCACGTCGGTCCGGCCGTCGGCCCGCTGCACGAGCACCGCCGTGCCCGCGGCGAGCTCGAGCCGCAGCGCCGACTGCAAGTAGGGCGTGCGGTCGGGGGGCTCGATGACGCTCACAAACTTGCTGGCCAGCGCGCCGCCCGGCGACTGGCGGCGCGCGATCACGTAGCGGAGGACCTGCGGGAACTTCACCGGCGAGACCCGGGCCTCGGCGAGCATCGTCTCCTGCCCGGGCTGCGGCAGCACGCGGAGCCGCAGCTGGGCGTGCGGGTCGCGCTCGTGGACGTAGTCGGCGCTCCAGGTTCCGGTCAGCAGCCGCCGGACGTTCACCAGGTGCTGGAAGCCCGATCCGCGGTAGCCGGCGTAGCCGGTCTTCGGGCCGTTCGCCGCGCGCACCGGATCATCATAAAGCGCGCCGACCGCCACGTGCTCGCCGGCAAGCGTGCCGGGCGCCGGGTCGGTCCACCGGCCGTCGCCCGCGAGATGGAATTCGCCGGGCGGCCCGTGCAGGCTGTAGTCGTGCTGGTGGCCGCCGCGGACCTCGAAGAAGTCGACGAAATAGCTGCGCGCCGGGTCCACGTCGACCATCACCATCGCGCGCCGGTAAACCTCGCACTGCGGGTAGGTGCCCGGCGCGTTCACGACCGCGGCGCGCGCCCACGGCCCGTCGGCCTGCAGCTCGACCACGCCCGGCGCGTTGCCCGGCTGCATGCCGGCATCCACGGTCACCGTGTTGTGGGCCACCGAGCTCAGCGACCAGGTGTGGATGCCCGGCACCATCGCGTTCGCGCCGTCCGGGTAGCCGAGGTCGGGCATCATCGCCTGCCCGTGCGCGAAGATGTCGAAGTGCAGCCGGTCACAGTGGAAGTGCGAGACGTGCAGCCCGTGGTAGAGCGAAAAGCCCGTGGTGTCGGCCGGGTTGTTCATCAGGGTGAGCCCGAAGCCCGAGATCAGCCGGCTCGCCTGCGGCTCCAGCAGCCGGCCCGGCGCGGGCGCGTCCGCCGGCGTCGGCACCGGCGGGTGCAGCAGCGACGCGAAGCTCTGGAACGAGCCTTCGCCCGTCGCCCCGAAGCCCGCCAGAAACCGGGCGTACCGCGGATCGCCGTAGGTGCGCCACGCGTGCTGGTACAGGGCCGCGTCCTGCCCCACCGCCGAGCCATACACGGTCTGGCTGTCGCCGATGGCCGGCGTGAACTTCCCCGCGATGATGGCGTCAAGCGGCGCGTCCAGCAGGCGCTTCAGCCGCGGCTCCTGGCGCACGTCGTAGCCGAGCTTGGCCAGGAGTCCCGTGACCGACGTGATGTTCTGGACCCACGTGAAATTGTAGTCGCCGACCTCGAACGGCTGGCCGTCGCGCCAGATCAGGCTGTAGAGCGCATGCCGCAGCCCGAGGAAGATCATGCCGTCGGGCTTGTCCACGACGTCCGCCAGGTAGCGCCGGTTGTCCGCGTGCTGGCGGACGACGGCCAGCGTCAGCAGTGACCGCTGGTGCATGCCGTAGTTGCCGCGGGTCTTCACCTCGTAATACGCGTCAATCGCGTCCTCGAGGATATTGGCCTCGATGAACGCCCGGATCGCCCGGCCGTCCTTGCCCGTGAACGCCTGCAGGTCGCGGTCGCCGTCAATCGTCTCCCAGATGAAGTCGTAGGTCTCCGCCAGCTGGGTCGTGAGGTAGGACTCCCAGATCGCGTTCAACACCTTGCCGGTGTAGCGCTGGTGGTCGGTTACCGGGTAGATCTCGCCGTACCGGGACTGGCTCTCGTAGTCCATGTTCGGGTAGACCTCGGCGATGCGGTGCAGGATCACCGCCGCCTTGTGCGCGTAGCGGCGGTCGCCGGTGAGCAGGTAGGCGCGGCCGAGGTACTCGCAGGCGCGCATGAGCGACGGATGGTCCGCCTGCGGGTGCCAGTACCAGGTCCAGTGGTTCGCGTGCGCGACGAACCAATAGCGCTCGCCGTCCGGCGCCACCCAGCCCCGGCCGTCGTCGACGTACGGACCATTGAAGTCGCTGCGGTCCTTGAAGCCGCTCCGGTAGAACCGGCCATAGTCGTTGCTCGGGAAGATTGTCCCGCAGATCGGGCATTGCACCTTGAACGGCCGCCTCGGGTCGATGATCCACGGGTAGGTGCTCTTCGCGACCTCGAAGATCCGCTTGCCGCACTTCGGGCAGCCGGCCGGGCAGCAGTCGAACGCCCGCGGCACCTCGGCCGAGGCGATCAGGTCGCGCAGCGCGGCGTCATCCCAGTCCAGCCAGTACGCCGCGCCCCGGAGGATCTCGTCGGCCACCTTTCGCGCCGCCGGGTACTGCGCGAGGTTCGCGCGCGCCTGGCGGATCTCCTCGTCGCTCACCAGGGTGCGGGCGTCCTTGAGCGGCCACTGTGGCGTGCGCACGCGCGGCGGCAGGACCACGCCGACCTTGAGCGGCGGCTGGTCGACCCACGGCGCGAACCAGTCGTTCGGAGGTTCCACGGCCCGCACGCTAAGCCCGCCGACAAAAAAAAGCAGGCTGGCTCGCAGGAATCTCGGGAGGGTCATGGGCGGGAGGCGCCGCGCCGGCTCGTCCGCGCGGCCGGTGCGCCAGCGCGAACCATGCGCCCGGCCCCCGCTCAAACAAGATAAATTCCCCGAACATTCAGGCCGGATTGCCGGCGCTGCCGGCAATCCGGCAAGTCGCAGGTCACAGTTCCCAGGTCTCAGGTCCCGTCCGCGGCTCCGACGCCGCGGGAGGACCTTGATCGTTCGACCTGCGGCCTTCGACCGCGATCCGGCCAGGGATCGCTAAAGAAAATCCATCTGCGCCGGGTCGATCCGGCGCGCGAACAGCTTCCGCAGGAACAGGTCGCGGTGCTGCACGCAGCGGCCGAGCTTCAGCACCGCCGCGCGGTGTTCCTCGGTGCCGTAGCCCTTGTGCTGCGCGAAGCCGTAGCCGGGATGCTGCCGGTCGAGTTCGTTCATCAGCCGGTCGCGCGTCACCTTGGCCACGATGCTCGCCATCGCGACGGCGAGCGAGCGGGCGTCACCCTTGACCACCGGGGTGTGCGGGTACGGGAAGTTCCGCAGCGCCAGGCCGTCGATCAGGATCCGGGCCGACACCGTGGGCTGGAAAGCCGCGATCTCCTCGGCCGTGGCGAACAGGTCGGGCTCGGTCCGCGCCTGGAAGGCCTCCGGGGGGTAGATGCCCTCGAGCGCCCGCCGCATGGCGAGCTTCGTCGCGCCGAGGATGTTGAGGTGCTCGATCTCCGCGACGTCCGCCACGCCGAACTGGGCGTGGATCTGGCCCTGGGCCGCGAGTTCCTCGAACTCGGCCCAAAGCTCCTCGCGCTCGGCCGGGGTGAGCTGCTTCGAGTCGTTCACGCGGCCCGCCTTGGTCGTCGCCCACCGGCCCTCGAGAAATCCCGGCGTCACCAGCACCGCGCCCGCCACCACCGGGCCCGCCAGCGCGCCCCGCCCCGCCTCGTCGACCCCGATCAAGCCGGCAAAGCCCTCAATCTGCCTGAGGTCGAATCCGCGGAGTTGGCGCCGTCTGGCCATGCGGCACGGGTTGTAGCCGACCGCGGCGCGCGCGCGCAAGGCTTCCGGACAACCCCGGAATATTCTTGATCGCAACCTTGCGCCCCGCGGGCAGGAGCGTAACGGTGCACGGCTCTTCCCCGCCGTGCCTTCCCCGGACCGTCCCGCCGCCACCACCGCCCGCGCCGCCGCCGGCGCCCCGGGCCCGGTGCTGACCGACGGCTTCGGGCGGTTCCATGACTACCTCCGGATCTCGGTCACCGACCGCTGCAACCTGCGCTGCCTTTATTGCATGCCCGCGGACGGCCTGGTCTGGAAGGAGCGCGCCGAGATCCTGACGTTCGAGGAGATCGAGCGGATCGCGGGTCTCCTCGTGCGGCAAGGCGTCCGCAAGATCCGCCTCACCGGGGGCGAGCCCACGATGCGCCGCGACCTCGAGGTCCTGATCGCCCGCCTCCGCGCCCTGCCCGGGCTGCAGTCGCTGGTGATGACGACCAACGGCCTCCGGCTCGCCGATCGCGCCGCGCGCTACCGGGCCGCGGGGCTGGACGGGCTCAATGTCAGCCTCGACACGTTGCGGCCCGACCGCTTCGAGCAGATGACCCGGCGGACCGGGCTCGAGCGGGTGCGCCATGGGCTCGAAGCCGCGCTGGCCGCCGGGTTCGCAACGGTGAAGCTCAACGTGGTGGTGATGCGCGGGCTCAACGACGACGAGCTGCCCGACTTCGCCCGGCTCGCCCGGACCTCGCCGCTGGAGGTCCGCTTCATCGAGTTCATGCCGTTCGACCGGAACGAGTGGTCGACCGACCGGCTGGTGCCTTACGCCGAGATGCGGCGGCGGGTCGAGTCGGCCGTCACCCTCCAGCCGCTCGCCGCCGGGCCGAATGCGGTGGCCCGGGAGTTCGCCGTCGCGGGCGGCGCGGGCCGGATCGGGTTCGTGACGTCAATGACCGAGGACTTCTGCGCCGGCTGCAACCGCCTGCGCCTGACCGCGGACGGGCGGCTCAAGAACTGCCTGTTCTCCGTCGGCGAGGCCGATCTCCGCGGCCCGCTCCGCGCCGGGGCGGACGAGGCGGAACTGCTCGCCGTGATCCGCGGGTGCGTGCGGGAGAAGTGGGCCGGCCATCCGCCGCCGGCCGAGCTCGCGGCGCTGCACAACCGCGCGATGATCCAGATCGGCGGCTGACTTTGCCATGCGTGACATTTCCACCAAGGACTTCACCCTCCGGACCGCCCGCGCCCGCGCCGTGCTTCACGCCGCCCCCGCCACCCTCGCGCTCGTGCGCGAGGGCCGGGTGCCCAAGGGCGACCCGCTGCCCGTCGCCAAGGTCGCCGCGATCCAGGCCGCCAAGCACACCTCCGACCTCATACCCTACTGCCACCCGATCCCGATCGAGCATGTGGCGGTCGACTTCACCCTCGCCGCCGACCGCATCGAGGTGGTCGTCCAGGTGAAGGCGATCTACCGCACCGGCGTCGAGATGGAGGCCCTCACCGCCGCCAGCGCCGCCGCGCTCACGCTCTACGACATGCTCAAGATGCTCGACGAGTCGATGGCCATCCGGTCCGTCGAGCTGCTGGAGAAGACCGGCGGCAAGTCGAACTTCGCCCCGGCGCTGCGGCAGTCGTTCCGCGCCGCGGTGGTGGTCATGTCCGACTCCCGGAGCCAGGGCCGGAAGGCCGACGAGTCGGGCGCCATCCTGCGCGCCGGCCTCGAGGCGCAGCAGGCCGCGGTCGAGTCTTTCGCGATCGTGCCCGACGAGCGCGAGGCCATCCGCGCCGCCGTGCTCGCCGCCACCGACCAGCGGCGGGTTGACCTGCTGCTTCTCACCGGGGGCACCGGCCTCGGGCCGCGTGACGTCACGCCGGAGGCCATCGGCGACCTGCTCGACCGCCGGCTGCCCGGCGTGGAGGACCAGTTCCGCGCCCACAGCCGCGAGCGGAACCCGTACGCCATGATGAGCCGCATGCTGGCCGGCCAGCGCGGGCGCACGCTCGTGATCGCGCTGCCCGGCTCGCCGGGGGCGTGTCGCGACGCCCTCGACGCGTATTTTCCCTACCTGAAGCACGCGTTCCTCATGCGCGAGGGCGCCGGCCACGATCCCGCCTGAACCGGCGGCCGCCATCATGTCCGCGACTGCCACCTACACCGTCCAGTATTTCGCCGCGCTGCGGGAGCGCCGCGGCCTCCGCGAGGAATCGGTCGCGTCCGGCGCCACCACCGCCGGCGAGCTTTACGCCGAGCTGCAGGCGCGGCACGCCCTGGTGCTGGAGCCGGCGCAGGTGCAGGCCGCGGTGAACGGCCGGATGGTGCCGGCGGCTCACCGCCTGGCGCCGGGCGACGTGGTGCTATTCCTCCCACCCGTGGCCGGAGGCTGAGATGTTCGCCCTCACGCCGGAGCCGATTGTCCCGCCC
>JAFEGX010000113.1 GCA_018239675.1 Verrucomicrobiota bacterium | reverse complement strand
CCTCACCCCGCTAACGCGAGAACGGGTGAGGGCACCCCGCCCACATCCCTGTCTCTTCGAGTCACCCGAGCCACTGCTCAAACTTCACCGCGTCTTCCGGCGTGTCGACGCCGATGGTCGGGTCCTCGGTGACGCCGCAGGCGATCTCAAATCCGTTCTCCAGCACGCGGAGCTGTTCGAGCTTTTCGATCTGCTCCAGCCGCCCCAGCGGCAGCCGGGCGAACTTCTGCAGGAGATCAGCCTGATAGCCGTAAAGCCCGAGGTGCTTGAAGCACGGGTTCGCCTTCACCCAAGCATCATCGATCTTCGCCCCGCGTTCGCGCGGATAGGGCGCCATGGACCGCGTGAAATAGAGCGCGCGGCCGTCCTGCCGCATCACGACCTTGACCTGGTTTGGATTCGCGAAATCCGCGGCCGTCTGGAACGGCGTGCCGAGCGTCGCCATCGCCGCACCAGTCTCAAGGAGTTTGGCCAGCGCCCGGATCTGTCCCCCGGTCACGAGCGGCTCATCCGCCTGCACGTTGATCACGCGACTCGCCCCGATCTGGCGGTTGGCTTCCGCGATCCGATCGGTGCCGCTTTGATGGGTTGAAGCAGTCATGACGGCCTTGAACCCCGCCTCCGTGACACACTTCTGCAGAAGCTCATGGTCCACGGCAAAATACAGCGGAAACTCCGGCGCTTCCCGGGAAATCCGCTCAGCCACCCAGAGAAGCAGCGGCCGACCTTTGATCTTGTGTAAGAGCTTGCGCGGGAACCTTGTAGATTCCAGGCGACAGGGGACGATAATCGCGGATTGGCTCACCTTGCCGCATTCTGGCATCTGGTTTTTGGGTTGCAAGCCGCGCCATCATCCCGGATTTACGCCGATCCTTTTCACGGATTTCCGTTCCACCATGAACAAGAGCGATGCCACGCCTGCTTCCGCCCAGCTCGTCAAAGAGCTATTGGTGCAGAACAAGATGGGCATCCACGCGCGGCCGGCGGCGATGATTGTCCGCATCACGAACAAGTTCAAATCGGACGTGTTCGTCGAAAAGGATGAGGAGCAGGTGAACGGGAAGAGCATCATGGGCCTCATGATGCTGGCGGCCGGCAAGGGCTCGAAGGTGAAGTTCCTGGTGACCGGACCCGATGCCGCCCAGATGATCGAGGAGCTTGAAGCGCTCTTCGCCCGGAAGTTCGACGAGGCCTGAGCAGGGGTTCGGGCGGTTGAAGGCTGAGAGTTGAAGGTTGAAGGCCGTCTCGCTGCCTGGGATCGGGCCACGACTTACCCCACCGAAAAGTCGGCCGGCTGCTGTCGGACCCAAGTATAACGAAGCCAGCCCCCGACCTTCGTGTGCTTCGCGACCTTCGTGGTAAATCCACTTGCGCGTCCTTACGCCGACTCAAGAGCCGCACCCTTGATCTAGGTGCCTGCCCAACGTTGCTCAGAGCCCGAAGAATCGCCGGGCGTTCGCCGTGGTCGTCGCGGCCAATTCGGCGAGTGGAACCCCAAAAACCGCGGTGGCCGCGAACTCGGCCGTGTGGCGCACATAGGCCGGCTCATTCGGTTTGCCGCGATGCGGCATGGGGGTGAGGTACGGCGCGTCGGTCTCGATCATCAGCCGCGCGAGTCCCTGGAGCTTGGCCGCGTCGCGGACGTTCTCGGCGGTCTTGTACGTCAGGATGCCGGTGAACGAGCCGTAGCCGCCCCGACGAACGAGCTCGTTCATTTCCGCCTCCCCTTCGGTGAAGCAATGGAAGACGACCTTGGTCCAATCCACGCCGCTCGCGTCGATCATCTCCACGCACTCGGCAAAGGCGCCGCGCGAGTGCACGACGATCGGGCAGCCCAGGCGCTTCGCCACCGCCAGCCCCGCCGCAAACGCGGCGCGCTGCCAGCCAAAGATGCGCGCGGCGTCCGCCGGATCCTTGGGCAGGTGAAAGCGGTCCAGTCCAATCTCACCCAACGCCACCGGCCGCGGCGCTGTCCCGGCCCAAAACGCCTCCACCTGCGCGTGGGCCTTTTCCCAGTCTTCCGCCACCGAGCATGGATGGATTCCAACCGTGTAGTGGACAAATCCCGGGTGCCTGATGGCAAGTTCACGGTACATCGCCCAGTCGTCCGGCGAGGTGCCGATTGTGATCATCCCGCCGAGTTCCGCCCCGCGCGCCCGCGCCAGCGCGCCGTCGAGTGTTCCGTGCCGCACAAAGGATTCGAGATGGGTATGGGTGTCGATCAGGGTCATTTTTGGCTCTAGGCGGTAGGCTGTAGGCTTTGGGCGGTAGGCTGTAGGCTTTGGGCGGTAGGCTGTAGGCGGCGGGCGGTAAGGACGCAGGGTCGGGTTTACGTGCCCGTGCTCTTACCGCCTTACGACATTCTTGGCGTTTGACGGTTTGGCGTTTGGAAGGGTCAAACCCGATACAGCACTCCGTACCGTTCCCTCAGGTACCGAATCAGGTGCTTGGGCGAAAGGTCCTCGCCGGTAACGCGGCGCGTGAGCTCGAGCATGTCGTACCGGCGGCCCTGCAGGTGGATGTTCTCGCGGAGCCAGCCCAGCAGCCAGCGGAAGTCGCCGCGGGCAAAGTCCTCCTCGAGCGTCGGGCGGAGGGCGAGCGCCCGGTACCACAGCTGGGCGGCCATCATGTTGCCGAGACAGTAGCTCGGGAAATAGCCGAACGCGCCGTCGCTCCAGTGCACATCCTGCAGCACGCCCTCACGGTCATTCGGCGGAGTGAGGCCGAGAAGCTCCTGCGCGGCGGCTTTCCACGCGGCCGGCAGGTCGGTCACGGCCAACTGGCCGGAGAACAGGCGCTGCTCGAGCTCGAATCGAAGGATGATGTGCAGGTTGTACGTCACCTCGTCGGCATCCACGCGAATGAGCGTCGGCGCGACGGTGTTGATCGCGAGATACAGTTCGTCGGAGGAAACCTTCGCGGTCTGGGCCGGGAAAACTTCGCGCAGGCGCGGTTCGAAGCAGCGCCAGAAACCCCGGCTGCGGGCGACCTGGTTCTCCCAGAGCCGGCTCTGCGACTCGTGCACGGCCATGCCGGCATGGATGCCCAGGGCGGTGCCGAGGTGCTCCTTCGCGAGCCCCTGCTCGTACAGGCCGTGGCCGGTTTCGTGAATCGAGCTGAAGAGCGAGTCGAGCGGCTCGTGCTCCTTGAAGCGCGTCGTCATGCGCACGTCGGCGCCGGTGCCGGTGCAAAACGGATGGAGCGAGACATCGATCCGGCCGCACTGGTAGTCGAAGCCCAGCCGCTCGGTCACCTCGCGCAGGAAGGTCCGCTGGCCCTCGACGGGCAGGCCCTGCAGCGCGTCCCCGCGCGGCTTCACCGGCGACGCCCCGATCGCGCGCACCAGCGGCACGAGGTCGCGCTTCAGCTCGGCGAACAGTTTCGCAATGACCCCGGCGCTCATGCCGGGATCGTGCTTGTCGATCATGTAGTCGTACTCGCGACCCTCCCAGCCAAGGTACCGCGCCTCGCGTTTCGCGAACTCGAGGTTCTGGGCGAGCACCGGCGCATAGCTGGCAAAGTCGTTGTGGGCCTTGGCCCGGGCCCAGGCGTGGTAACCCCGGCTGCTCTGGGCGGCCTTCTCGCGGACAAAATCCGGCGGCAGCTTCGTCGCCCGGTCGTAGTCGCGGCGCGCCACCTTCACCACCGCCCGCTGGTCGGGCGTCAGGGCACCGTCCGCCTCCAGCGCCGCGAGCCAGGCGCCGAGCCGCGGGTCGCTGGCCGCCGCATGGGTTGCGCCGGCGAGCGCAGCCTGCTGCGCCGCCCGCTGGTCCGCCGCGCCCGGGGGCAGGTTCACCTGCTCATCCCAGCCCATCAGCTCCGCCACCGTGCCCAGCAGGTGCACCCGTTTCACCCAGTCCGTCAGTTCCGCATAAACCTTCGAATTTGTCATGGGCCCATCCTCCACGGAACCCCGCGCCGCGCCAGTTCTTTTGCCCGGCGCGCGGCCAAAATCGCTTGCCCCGCCCCGCGACCGGCGGAATCTGGCCCCGTGGATGATGTCCGCCCCACGCCCGCCGCCCCGCCGCGACTCTGGTCGCTGGACGTGCTGCGCGGCGGCTGCGCCCTCGTCGTCTTCCTGAGCCACTGGCACCTCTGGTCGTCGTTCGCCCCGCAGGGCGGAATCGAGCGGTTCATCCGCGCTCTGGGCGAAAACTGCTACACGGCATTCGTCACGCTGACGTGGCCCACCGGCGGCCACCACCCGGCGGTGATCTGCTTCTTTGTCCTCAGCGGCTTCTGCATCCACTTCCCCTTCGCGAAGCGCGCCCACGACGGCCAGCCGCTCGCCGGCTGGAAGGACTACTTTCACCGGCGGTTCCTGCGGATCATGCCGGCCTACTGGGCCGCGTGCGCGCTCGGCCTCGCGTTCGTGGCCATCGAGACCCTCCGTCCAAGCGGCAGCGAGCTGCTCGCCCTGCACGCGATCTCGCCGCCCGAGGAGATCGCGGTGCGCCTCACCGGTCTGTCGGGTCTCTATCCGCGCGAGATTTTCGCCGGCAATTACCTGCTCAACACGGTCGCGGTGGAGATCGTGATGTACGCGCTCTACCCGTGGTTCCACGCCCTGGCGGCGCGGGGCCACTGGACCGGGCTGGGCGTCGCGTTCGTGCTGATGCAGGGATTCGCCGTCCTCCTGCTGCGCTGGGTGACGCCGTTCTGGGTGTTCAACAGCGTCTTCATGCTCGGGTTGTTCTGGTACTTCGGGGCGTTCGCCGCCGAGCGGTTCGTGCGGCACGGGGCGCGGATCCGCGGGATCTGGTTCGGGCTCGGCTGGGGCGCGTTCCTCGCCCTCAAGACCGTGCCCCATTTCTACGGCCTGAACATCGTGCGGCAGGCCGTCTGGGCGCTTGTCTGCACGCTCGGCATCCTCTGGGTTCTCCGCCGCGAGGCGCGGCACCCGGCCTGGCGCGACCGGCCGGTCGTCGCGGCAATGCGATATGCGGGACGGGTCAGCTACAGCCTCTACGCCATCCACACGCCCGCCATCATGCTCGCCACGTGGCTCCTGCTGGTCGGCTTCCACCAGGAGGATTACCTCGTGCAGCTGGCCGCCAATCTCGGGGCGTCGATCGCGGCGACGCTCGCCACCTACTACGGCGTCGAGCGCGTGTTTTACCGGCCGCGGTCCTGAGTGACGTCGGTCGGGTTCCCCGCGAGGCCCGCGAAGGGCGGCAAGTAACCCGGTGGCGTCGGTGGCTTCGCGGGTCCGCGGCTGACCTGGATCAGGCGAAGCGGGACCG
This sequence comes from Verrucomicrobiota bacterium, assembly GCA_018239675.1. Taxonomy (GTDB): domain Bacteria; phylum Verrucomicrobiota; class Verrucomicrobiia; order Opitutales; family Opitutaceae; genus Opi-474. Next base: position 6,760 of record JAFEGX010000113.1, on the reverse strand, counting down.
AAGCCCGCCTCGCGTCCCGTTACCGCGTCTCGATGCGGATGTTGCCGCCGCTGGAGCGGAGTTTCAGGAGGGGGCCGCCGCCGTTGACCTTGCCGGAAAGCCGGCTGCGGCCGACGACGCCCTTGTCAATCGTGATGGTCAGGCCGGCCGCGTTCACGTCGCCGCCGCTGGTCGAGGCATCGAGGTCGAACGCCGCGGTCTTTTCCACCACCGCCGTGACCTTGCCGCCGGAGGTGCCCAGCCGGCAGTCCCCCTTGAGGGGACCGGCCAGCGTCGCCTTCACGTCGCCACCGCTGGTGCTGGCGTGCAGGGTGCCCTCGACCGCCTCGACGCGGATGTCGCCGCCCGAGGTGTCGAGATCCGCCGGCCCGACCACGCGGCCGACCTTGATGTTGCCACCGGAGGTGCCGAGCTTGACGGTGCCGCGGCCTTCGTCGAGGCGGACGTCGCCGCCGGACGTGCCGGCATGGATGTCGCCGGCAATCTTGCCCAGCGCGATGTCGCCGCCGGAGGTGCGGGCGTGCACGTTGCCCTGCAGGTCGGCGACGGCAATGTCCCCGCCCGAGGTCTTCAGCTCGACATTGTAGCTGGCGGGAACCGTGACCGTGAAGCCCACCTGGACCGGCGGCCAGGAACCGAAATGGAATCCGGACGACTTCTCGTATTGCGCGGTCGCGGTGACACCCTCGGCGTTCTGCTCGATCACCAGCGTGAGCTTCTGCAGCAGCTCGTCCGCCTCGGCGTCGGAACTGGCGCGGATCAGCTCGCGCGCCACGACCTTCACGGTCGGCTCGGCGCCGGTCACGATCTTGATGTCGCCGCCCTGGGTCTGGACCTTGAGCTGGCCGCCCGGCTGGACGATGAAGGTCTTCTCGACGGTGCGCTCGATCTTGGCGCTCGCCAAGGATGGGGTGAGGGCCAGGAGTCCGGCCGCAACGAACAGGGACAGGGTTTTCATGGAGGATAACCTGAAAACCCGCGGCTCGCGCCAAAGTTACAGGAATCCGTGCCGGATCGGGCCGGTCAGACCTTGGCGCTGTTGTCGCACTTGTAGTGGACCTGAGACCGGCGAAGGGCGTGCGTCTTGAGCGCGGCGGTCTGGGCCGGGTCCCGCCGCTGGATCAGAAAGCGCTGCTGCTGCGCGGCCTCCTCGGCCGCCACCAATGCGGCCACGCAGACCAGGGTCTCGGCGCCGGGCGCCAGCCGGCTGGCCGGAAATCCGGCGTGCGCGGCGAGCCATTGGGCCGCGGACTGGTATGGATTTTCGACGTTCATCGCGGATCCAGCGTCGCAGCCCAGGCCGATTCGTCAAAGCCCACCAGCGCCACGCCGGGCCCCAGGAGGAAAGGCCGTTTCACCAAGTTGCCGTTGGCCGCCAGCAGCGCCAGGGCCGCGGGGTCTGTCAGGCCGGGCAGCTTTTCGCCAAGCTGCTGGTCGCGGTAGTCCTTGCCCGAGGTATTGAACAGCCGGCGTCGTTCCCCGCCGTAGGCCGCCAGCATGGTGCGCAGCTCGGTTGGGCTCGGCGGGGTCTCGCGGATCGGCAGCTCGGTGAAGGCGAGCTTCCGCGCGCGCAGCCATTTCACGGCGCGGCGGCAGGTGTCGCAGTTGGCGTAGGTGTAGACCTTCAGCATCGGCGCCTCACTTCACCCAGGCTTCGTCGCGGATGACGAACTGCCAGCGCTCCTTGTACATCCCAAGCTCGCCGTAAAATTTCACGGTCTCGCCGGCGCGAAACCGCTCGCGGAGCTGCGCGCGCAGGGCGCCGTCCGGCACCCAGACGTCGTAGGTATCGCCCAGGAACTCGACCGCGATGCGCTTGCCGTCCGCGACCTTGCCTTCGATCCGGACGATCTTCCCCAGGTTGGCCGGCACCCGCAGCGCGGCACTGGTGGCCACCTGCGCGGCCGGCAGTGCGACCTTTTCCACGTCGATTTTCGAATGCCCGATCTTTACGGGCTCGTCAGACTCCACCGCCGCGGCCGGCTTCGTCACCGGCAGGTAGCGGCCGGCCTGGTTGTCCGGCACCGTCTTGAACACTGCGTAGACCGGGAAGTGGTCGGAGAAACCCGAGCCGGTCGGACCGGCGCCGTTCCAATGGATCGGAAGGCCGTCGGCATCCATGTTGAGCCCGGCGAATTTCGCCACCCGGAACGAGTGGTCCACGTACTGCACCCCGCGGAAATCGAACAGGCCGCGGGAAATGATCAGCTGCATGAGCGTGCCCCACTCGCCGTTGTAGGTGTCGCTCCCCCGCTCCGCCGGCGGCAGCTCGTACCAGAGGTTGTACAGGTCCCGCTGGGGACCGCGCACGGCGAGGGCGTTGCCCTGGGAGCGCAGCACGTCGTTCACGCCGGTCTCGGGCATGGTCTTCCGGTAGCGGGCCTTCTGGTTGTACTGGGAGTTGAAGTCGCCGCCGATCACGATGTCGGCGTTCGGATCCTTCGCGAGGATCTCGTCGACGCGCTTGCGGAGGGTGCCGGCATTGACCACGCGCGTCTTCTCCGTCACCGGGTCGCCGGCACCGGACTTCCAGTGGTTGTCGAAGATGTAGAGCGGCGCGCCGTCGACCTCGACATCCACCTCAAGGATGGCGCGCGCGTCGAGCGTCGGCCATTCGTGCACCGCGGTCACCGGCAGGCGCGTGAACACCACGCACTTCTGGGCGAGCTGGCGCCGGCCGTCGGTCGACTCGGTGTTGCGCGAGGCGATCACGTGATAGCCCGTCAGCCCGTGGTCGACAAATGCCTTCACCAACAGCGCCTCGGCCGGCAGGTCCGCCACCTCGGCATCGAACTTCGGCCCGAGCATCTCCTCGATCGTCACGCCCGCATATTTCCGGAGGATCGCGTCATAATCCGGCGGGGTCGTCCCCGGGGTCTGGTCGACCTCGATCTCGGCAAACAGAATTATGTCCGGGCCCTTGCCGTGCGCCAGCCGCTGCACCACCTGCGCCACATGCTGCACTTTCGTCAGGACGTGCGCCGGCGTGTACTTGTCGCCGCGGTACTCGTCAAACACCGCCTTGCCGTCAGCGTCGAAGAGGTTCTCGACGTTGTAGGCCATGACGGTGAAGGTCCGGGCGGAGGCGGCGACCGCCGTGAGCAGCGCCAGCAGGAACAGGGAGCGGTAACGGAACGAATGCATCCCCCCATCGTGCAGCAAGGTCGGGCCGCGGCGCGAGCGGATTTCAGGCGGCTTCCGCGTGTTGCGCATGTTTCGTGGTTTGCATCCGCCGGCGACTCCGGTATCCGCAAACGACAACTGCCCATGAATCCCGTCCTCGCCGTCTCCGGTCTCACCGTCGTCCGCGGCCGGACGACCATCCTCCGGGAGGTCGCCTGGAGGGTCCGGCCCGGCGAGCACTGGGTCATCCTCGGGGCCAACGGCTCGGGCAAGACCTCCCTCCTGAAGGTCCTCCACGGTCACCTGCCGCCGACCCGCGGTGAAATTGCCGTGCTCGGCCAGGCCTACGGCGCGAGCGACTGGCGGACGCTGCGGCTCCGCGTCGGCGTGGTGATGAGCGCGTTTGTTGCCGCCATCCCGCCGGCCGAGGTGGCGCTCGACACGGTGATCAGCGGCAAGTTCGCGCAGCTCGACCTCTGGGCGCGGGTGACCGCCGCGGACCGGACGGCTGCGCGCGGGCTGCTCCGGATGGTCGGCGCCACGCGGATCGCCGACCGGGAGTGGGCCTACCTCTCCCAGGGCGAGCGCCAGCGGGTGCTCATCGCCCGCGCCCTGATGGCCCGGCCCGAGCTGCTGATCCTCGACGAGCCGTGTGCCGGCCTCGATCCCGTGGCCCGCGAGCATTTCCTGGCCTTCGTGAACCGGCTGGCGCACCGCCGCGCCGCGCCGGCGCTCGTGCTGGTCACGCACCACGTCGAGGAGATCATGCCCGCGTTCACTCATGCGCTCCTCCTGCGCGGCGGCCGCGTCCTGGCCGCCGGGCCGCGCCGCAAGGTCCTGACCTCCGCCGGCCTGTCGGCGGCCTTCGGCGCCCCAGTGCAGCTCCGCCGCGCCGGCCGCCGGTACCAGCTCCGCGTGCCCCGCCCGTGAACCCGCTCGCCGAGACCATCGAACAGCTGGGCCTGACCAGCCTCTGGACGTATCTCGCCCTCTTTCTCGTCGCTTCGCTGGTCATGATCTGGCGGCTTGAGGCCCTGCTCGATCACGGCCTCGAGGGCACCGCGCTCGGCACGCTCGTGATGCCGTACTGCTCGGGTCTCGGGAACCTGATCTTCGTGGCGATCATCGCCACCCGGCACGGGCCGCCCCAGGAGGTCCTGACCAACTGCCTCGTCAACAACGTCACGAACCTCACGCTGGTCCTCGGTCTCCCCGCCCTTTTCTGGGGTCTCGATCTCGCCGGCGACGGCGGCGCCCGCCGGAGCGCGAAGCGCCGGGCGGCGGACAGCAGTGCAACCGCGCAGCAGATCAACCGGCTGTCGCTGCTCCTCACGCTCGCGGCGGTGATCTTCTTCTCGGGCGTCACCTGGGCCCTCGGGGCCGACGGGCGGCTCGATCCCAGCGACGGCCTCGTGCTCGTGGCCCTGTTCCTCTTCTGGCAGTGCTTCCAGGTTTTCGACGTCCTCAAGCACAACGTCCGGCAGCAGCGCTCATTTGGACCGCTGTTCTATCTCGACCTGTTCATCATCCTGCTCGCCGCCTACGCGGTGTACGAGAGCATCGACTGGCTCGTGAACTGGCTGTCGGCGCAAAAGGGCTCGTTCGTCAACGCCGCCCACCTTGGCTGGCTGAGTGGCTGGCTCATGGTCGTGCCCAACGCCCTGCTCGCGTTCTTCTACGCCGCCCGCCGGCGCGCGGACATCGCGTACGCGTCGCAGGTCGGCGACGGCCACATCTGCATCCCGCTCTGCCTCGGCCTCAGTGCACTGGTCGCGCCGATGCAGGTGCCAAGGTTCTTCGAGACCGGCCTCGCGATCCTGCTCGGCGCCGCCGTGATCCACGCGCTGTGCGTCCTGATCGCCGGCGGCCTCCCGCGGTGGATGGGCTGGCCGCTGCTGGCCGCCTACGCCTGGTTCGTCGGCACCGGGCTGATCGGCGGCTGAAGGCCGCCGATCAATTCGAAGGTCGCAGGTCCAAGGTCACAGGTCAGTGCGCCGGCGGCTGTGCCGCCGCTCAACAACCTTCGACTTGGGACCTTCGACTTTCGACTGTGTGATGCTGGCTCAGCCCTGCCCCACCTCGAGGCGCACAGCGGCGAGGGCAAGGTGGAGATCGAGGATGAACGCGACCATCGAGCCGATGAGGCATCCCTGGGACACGCAAAAGACCGCAATGACCATCCCGCCCAGCTCGAGCCGGGCCCACGCCGAGAGAAACAGCAGGAGCATCAGGACGGCATCGAGCAGGACCGTCACCGCCCCCAGGGTGATTGAAGCCCGGAGGATGCCGGCCCGACGCATCAGAATCCCGATCTGGGTCTCGATGGCCGCGCGCTTCGCCGCCGGCACATCGGCCGCGAGGTCCTGTTTCAGCTGCCGGGTCCGGTCGAGCGTGCGGCCGAACCGATTGGTCATCGTGAGCAGCAGCAGGCCCACGCCGGAGATCAGGATGACGGGACCGATCGAGGACTGCAGGATCGGGAGAAGTTCGGTGACGGTGGTAGTCATGGCGGCCTCCACCCCACCCTAGCAAATCCCCGCCCGCCAACCTAGGCAGATCTTGGCAATCTCTTCCGGAATCGGAGGAATTGTTCACAGGAGGGAACAGAGGAAACGGAGGTCGAAACCGCCAGCCTCCGAAAATCTCCGCCATTCCGGACAGGCACCATTCGCGGCGTTGGCATGGACGAGCGGATTCGCCCTCCGTTCCCTCCGTTATCTCCTGTGAGAAAAAACTCCCGCCGCTAAGCCTCGAGCGGGTCGGTGCGGAACTTCTCGCACAGGTCGACAAACGCCGCCTGCGCCTTGAGCCAGCGGGCATCCTTGCGGATCTCGGCCATCGAGTGGCCGAGGTTGTTGCAGACGAGATAGCTGGTCGCGCCGAGGCGAATGAGGGCGTCATGCCGCGTGCCGTCGCCTTCCTGCGTGAACTCGAAGTCGCCGATCGTCAGGTTGCGCCCGGCCAGCTGGGCCAGCAGCGGCTCCACGTCCGAGGGCAGCTTCTTCCGGAACTCCTCGAGCCGGGGACCGGAGTACGCCAGCACCCCGCTGTGCTTGCCGGATGGCGTCAGGATCACCCATTCGTCGAAGACCGGCCGGGTATAGAGCGCCTGCATGCGCTCCAGGCTGGCTTCCACGAGGCTTCGCGCGGCGGAAAGGTTCATGCCGGCACACAAGACAATCCGCGCGCCGAGGCAAGCCGCCGCCGGATCGCGGGTCGTTTGATCATTTCTTTACCCCGAAGATCTCCTTGAAGAAAACCTTCATGTGCGCCCACGAGCGGCGGTCGGCGGCGGCGTTGTAGCCGATGCCCTTCAGGCCTGCCTTGGCGGACACCTCGTCGGCCTGCGGGTTCGTGAACGCATGGATCGCGCCGGCATAGCTGATGAACTGGTAGTCGAACCTGCCGTCGTTCATCGCCTGCAGGAATGCGTCGAGGTCGGCCCGGGAGACGAACGGATCGATCGCGCCGTGGCAGATGAGGATTTTGGCCTTCGTCTTCGCCGCGGCGTCGGCCGGCACCGGGATCAGCCCGCCGTGGAAGCTCACGATGCCCGCCAGCGGCGCGCCGCTGTAGGCAACGGCCTGCGCGGTCGAGCCACCGAAACAACAGCCGATCGCCGCCACCCGCGTCCCGT
>JAFEGX010000112.1 GCA_018239675.1 Verrucomicrobiota bacterium | reverse complement strand
CTTCACGAACTTCTCGATGCAGCCGGGCACGATCCAGGAAATCAAGGGCGCCCGGGCCCTCGGCATCTTCGGCGACTCGGTCACGACCGACCACGTCTCCCCCGCCGGCGCCATCAAGAAGACCTCGCCCGCCGGCCAATATCTGCTCGGCCATGGCGTCCAGTTCGCCGATTTCAACAGCTACGGCTCGCGCCGCGGCAACGACCGCGTCATGACCCGCGGCACCTTCGCCAATGTCCGCATCAAGAACCTGATGCTCGGCGGTGAGGAGGGCGGCAACACGATCTACCAGCCGACCGGCGAGAAGCTCCCGATCTACGATGCCGCCGCGAAGCACCTCGCGACGGGCACCCCGCTGATCATCCTGGCCGGCCAGGAGTACGGCACCGGTTCGTCGCGCGACTGGGCGGCCAAGGGCACCAACCTGCTCGGCGTGAAGGTCGTCGTGGCGCAGAGCTTCGAGCGGATCCACCGCTCCAACCTGGTCGGCATGGGCGTCCTTCCGCTCCAGTTCAAGGAGGGCACGAACGCCCAGACCCTGAAGCTCGACGGCTCCGAGGCCTACGACGTTGTCGGCCTGACAGCGGCGCTCAAGCCGCAGCAGGACCTCACCCTCCGGATCACCCGCAAGAACGGCGCGGTCGAGGAGGTGCCGGTCCGTTGCCGGATCGACACACCGATTGAGATCGACTACTACCAGCACGGCGGGATTCTGCCGTACGTGCTGCGGCAGATCGTTGCGAAAAACTGACGCCCTGCTAGGGTGTTGGCGGGTTCCCGGCGAGCGTTCGCCGCGCCGGGAATTCCACCGCCTCTCTCCCACGCCATGGCCGAATCCGGCAAACCCACTTATCTCGTCGACGCCTATTCCGATCCGGTCGTGGTCCGCATCGACGGCCGGGCCTGTTTCCAGAACAGCGCCTGCCTGAAGGATTTCATGACCGAGATGCTGCGGCAGGGGAAGCGGCGCTTCGTGCTCGATTTCCTCCACTGCACGAGCATGGACAGCACCTTTCTGGGCGTCCTGGCCGGCTCGGCGCTCGAGCTCCGGAAGGTCGCGCCCGAGGGCAGCCTGGTGCTGGCGCGCCTCGGCCCGCGCAACCTCGAGCTGGTGCGAAACCTCGGCCTGCACCGGCTCCTGACCGTCGACGCCGGCGACACCCCGCTGGGCTTCGACAGGTGCGACACCGCGCTTCAGTGTGGCGACCGCACGGAGCTGGAAAACGCCCGGATGGTGCTGGAGGCGCACGAGAACCTCGTCGCCGTCGATGAATCCAACCGGAGCAAATTCCAGGACGTGATGGCATTCCTGAAGAACCGGGTGGAGCAGAAGTGATGGGCGACGGATTGCGGATCGCGGATCGCAAATTGCGGATTTGGTCGCCGGGCCGGCGGTAGCATTCTCGCCTGGCTAGCGCCCGCCGTGCAGGCGCGGCATTCGTTCGACGCGGTCTTGCTGGCGGCTCTGGGAGTCTTCGGCAATCCGCAATCCGCGATCTGCAATTCGCGATTGGCCATGCGGCCCCAAATCCTCATTGCCGCCCCGCCGGCCCCGTGGCACACCTGCCTTTCCTCCATGGTGCTCTTCCTTCTCATCGGCCTCCTGCTGGGCATCCTCGTGGTGCTGCTGCCGCTGTATCGCGCGCGGGAGGCGGCGGAGCGGCTGGAGGAGGAGAAGCAGCAGATCGCCCAGGAACGGCAGCAGGTGGTCGACTTCATGCACCACATGGTCGAGGCGCTCGGGGAGGGCCTGACCCGCGCCGAGCTGCAGCAGCGCATCGTCCACGCCGCCATCCTGTGCTCGGGCGCCCTCAGCGCCTGCCTGTTTGAGCGCACGGCCGACGGCCAGATGCGCAGCGGGGCGGTGGAGGGACTCTTTCCGCCGCACCGGCCGCTGCCGCCCGCCATCCGGGAGAAGCTCGCCACCCGCGCCCGGTTCATCGAGCAGGTCCTCAAGTCGGAGTCGTTTCCCGACCATGAGGGCATCGTCGGCGCCGTCGTGCAGACCGGCCGGGGCCAGCTGATCCGCGATGCCGCCGCCGACGCCCGCGTCGTGCGGCATGAGGATCCCTCGCTCAAGGTCCGGTCCGTCATCGCCGTCCCGCTCCAGTTCCGCGACCGTTTTTTCGGCGTGCTGGCCGTGGCCAACTCCGCCGACGGCGAGCCGTTCACCGAGTCAAACTTCTCGCTGATGCAGTCGCTCGCCGAGCAGGCGGCCCTCGCGCTGCACAACGCCGAGTTCCTCAACTTCCAGCTCGAGAAGCGGCAGCTCGACCTCGACCTGTCCCTGGCCAGCGGCATCCAGCAGATGCTCCTGCCGCGCGAGCTGCCCCAGGTCGCCGGGCTCGACCTCGACGCCCGCTACACGCCGGCGCAGAAGGTCAGCGGCGATTTCTACGACATCTTCCGGCTGCCCGACGACCGGCTGGGCGTGGTGGTGGCGGATGTCTCCGGCAAGGGCATCCCAGCGTCCCTCCTGATGGCCATGTGCCGCACCGACCTGCGCCAGATCGCCCCGCGCCACAACTCGCCCGCCAAGACCTTGGCCGCCCTGAACCGCTCGCTGGGCGGCGAATTGCGCGGGATGTTCATCACCGTGCTGTACGCCGTGATCGACCCCTACCATGGCATCGTGACCTTTGCGCGGGCGGGGCACGAGCTGCCGCTGTTCCTGCACCGAGACGCGGCGACGGGCGGACCGCTCACGGAGTTCGTCGGCTCCGAGGGCATGCCGGTCGGCATGGTGCCCGACGAGATTTTCTCCGCCGTGATCGCCGACAGCACCGAGAAATTCGAGATGGGTGACGCGCTCGTGCTTTACACGGACGGGCTCACCGAGGCGCCGAACGAGGAGGACAAGGAGTTCTCCGGGGCCCGGCTCGCCGATGCCGTCCGGGCGCTGCATGTGCGGAGCGCGCGCGAGCTGAATGACGGGATCCTCGAGACGGTGCACCGTTTCGCCGGCACCGTGGCGCTGCGCGACGACCTCACCCTGGTCACCGTCAAGCGGGTCTAGCTGCAGGGTGGGGGCGCCGCCGCCCTTGTCTCCGGTCCTTCCAGGAAGAGGCAGGGGATCGGCGAGTCGGGAACAGCGCGGGCCTCTTTGCTGATTCGCGGCGCCTCAAGACCACATCCGCCTCGATGGGTGCGGTTGGTGCAGGAAACCGGCCCGAGCCACGACCTCAGACGGGGGTTGCCGGAATGCGGCGGGCCCGCCAAGCTCCGGCTGTCCCCCATGAGCAAAGCCCGCCAGCATCCGGTCGACCTGATTGCCGCCGCCGCGGCGAAGTTTCCCACGCGCCCGACCTGGGACGAGTATTTCATGGCGACGGCCGTGCTGATGTCGTCGCGCTCCAACTGCGAGCGCCTCCATGTGGGCTGCGTGATCGTGACGGGCGGCGAGCGCAAGAACCGGATCGTGGCGGCGGGTTACAACGGTTTCCTGCCGGGCACCCCGCATGTGTCGCGGGTGCGGCACGGGCACGAGCAGGCGACGGTGCATGCCGAGCAGAACGCGGTGGCGGACGCCGCGCGGCGCGGCAGCTCGGTGGAGGGCTGCGTCGCGTACGTGACCCATTATCCGTGCGTCAACTGCGCCAAGATCCTCGCGGCCGCGGGCATCGCGGAGGTGCGTTACCGGAAGGACTATGCGAACGACCCGATCGTCGCGACCCTCCTGGCCGACGCGGGCGTGAAGATCCTCAAGCTCTGAACCGTCATGCGTGAGCGCCGCAAGTCCCTGAAGGCCTCGATCGCCGGCTCGCTGCTGCTGGCGCATCCGGTGCTGCGCGACCCGAATTTCCGCCGCACGGTGGTGCTGATGTCGGCGCATGGGACGGATGGCGCGATGGGCGTGGTCCTGAACCGTCCGCTCGGGCGGAAGCTCGGCGACCTCAATGCCGAGTTCGCGTTCAGCCCGCTGGCGTCGGTGCCGCTGTACTGCGGTGGTCCGGTGGAGCCCAAGCAGCTCCTCCTGGCGGCGTGGCAGGAGCGCGACGACGGCTTCCAGCTCCATTTCGGCATCGAGCCGGACAAGGCGACGATGATGATGGCCGAGGAGGGCACGCACCTCCGGGCGTTCCTCGGCTACTCGGGTTGGTCGGGCGGTCAGCTGGAGCGCGAGCTCAAGCAGAACACGTGGATCGTGGTCGAAGTGCCGGCGGACCTGCTCGATCATCCCCAGGACGACGGCCTGTGGCGGAAAGTGCTGAGCTCGGTGGGCGACGATTGGCAGCTGCTCGCCCAGGAGCCTGACGACACGAGCCTGAACTAGGCTGGTCGCCGCGAGCGGAAGCTGGGAGCTGCTGGCGGTTGGTATAGGTTACGGATTTGAACGTCACCGCTGCGCACCAGAAGACGCCGTGAAAAGTGGGCCCACGGAACACACTGAATAGACGGAAGCTTCCGGTGGTCGGAGTGCTCCGTGTGCCACCCATGCCATGGAATATCTGGTGGTTAGG
>JAFEGX010000111.1 GCA_018239675.1 Verrucomicrobiota bacterium | reverse complement strand
GGACTAGGGAGGATTTCCAACTGACCTCGGGAAGATGGAGGTGAGCCGTTCGCGGCTCATCCTTGCCCACGGCCAACCTGCTCTTGTCCCTCGTCCCTCGTCACTGCTCACGTCTGGCCGCGAAAATCCGCGGATATTTGGCGAACCAGATGGCGGATTTGGCGTCTGTGCTTGTCATCGAAGACAGACTCCCCCGCGGAAACAAACGACCTTCCCACCATGGAATCTTCCGCCACCTTTTCCTCGCTGCCTGGTTCCGGGCTTGCGCTGGCGCGGGGCCTGAGCGCCGCCGACGAGAACGCGCTCCGCGAGGCGATGCGGCGCTGCCCGCCCGCCGCCGTGGAGGCCGCCCTGCAGTTTCGCCGGACCGGCGATCCGGCCCAGGTGCCCGTGGTCATCGACGGCCTCATCGAGCGGTTCGTCGAGTCGCAGTTCCGCCCGCGCCTCCGGCAGGATCCGGCCAAGCTCCGCCTGGCCGATGACCTCGGGATCGATTCCCTCACCATGATGGAGATCGTGATGCTCGCGGAGGAGGTGCTGCAGGTCACGGTGAACAACGACGAGCTACGCGGACTCGTCACGCTTAGCGACGTGCGGGCCTTCCTCGCCCGCAAGCTCGCCGCCACCGCCGCACCGGCCACCCGCTAGGCCCAGCTCCTTGGTCACTTGCCACTTGCGCGCCTGCGGCTGCCGCGGGCAAGCTGCCGGGCGGTGCAGGTCTCGTTCATCGTCCCCCTCTACAACCAGCTCGCACTGACCCGGGCGTGCCTCGGCTCGCTGCGCGCGACGGTGCCGGCGGACCTCGCGCACGAGATCATCCTGGTCGACGATGGCTCGACCGACGACACCCGCGAGTTTCTCCGCGACTTGGCCCCGCCGCACGTGGTCCTGCTCAACGACCGGAACCGCGGCTACGCCGCCTCGAACAACCGGGCGGCTCGCGTGGCGCAGGGGGAGTTTCTCGCGCTGCTGAACAACGACCTGGTCCTCGCTCCCGGCTGGCTCGAGCCAATGCTCGCCGCCTTCCGCCGCGTGCCCCGCGCCGGCGTCGTCGGCAATCTTCAGCGCAACGCCACGACCGGCGCACTCGACCACGCGGGCGTCGTTTTCCGCGACGGTGGTTACCCGGCGCACTACCGGGACGATCCGGCGGAATTCGCCGTGGATGGCCTGGCCGAGTTCCCGGCCGTGACCGCCGCCTGCTGCCTGGTGCGCCGGGAGTGGTTCCTGCGCACCGGCGGCTTTGACGAGGGCTACCAGAACGGTTTCGAGGACACGGACCTGTGCCTGCGCGCCCGCGAGGACGGCCTCCTCAACCTGGTCGCGACCGGCAGTGTCGTCCGGCACCACATCTCCGCCTCCGAGGGCCGCGGCACCCACGAGTTCCGCAACGCCCGCCGGTTCCTTGCGCGCTGGGGCCCGCGCACGGCCGCGCTCGAGCGCGAGTGGATCCTCGCGATGGCGCAGGACCGCGCCGCGGCGGCGGCCCGGGAGTATTTTCGCCCATGGCATCGCCGGCTAGGCTTGGGTCGCCCGGCGCTGCGCCGCGCCCACCGCCTGGCGCTGGCCGCCCAGCGGCGCCGGCTGGCGGCGCGGTCGGGCCGCCTGCGGGTCGGCATTGATTTGCTCGCGCTCCAGGCCGGTGGGGCCAACGGCGGGATCAAGCCCTTCGTGCTCGGCCTGCTCGCCGAGGTCGGCCGCCAACGCGGCGGGGAGTTCAACTTCGCGGTGTTCGTGCCGGCCGGGCTCCGCGACGAAGTGGCCGCCATCCTCCGGCCCGGCGATTACTGCCTCACCCCGGCCGACGGCATCTTTTCGGTCAGCCGCCGCACGGCGACCGGCTGGAAGCCCGACGGCACCCTGCCCGCGGGTGACCCGCTGCCCGCCCGCGCGGGCCTCGACGTGCTGTACGCGCCGTTCGGCCGCTCGGACCTGATGCGACCGGGCCTGCCCACGGTGAGCGTCATCGTCGACCTCCTGCACCGCGACTTGCCGGCCGCGCTGCCGGTCGAGGAGGTCAATCACCGCCACGCCTGGTTCGGGCAGCTGGCGCGGGACGCGACCTACTTCCAGTGCAACTCGCACCACGTCGCGGCGCGGCTCGTCACGCACTATCCCGTGCACCCCGCGCGCTGCTTCCTCGCCTACAACGCCGTGCAGGGCCGGCTGCCGGCTCCGGGCGCGCTCCCGGCCGGGGCGCCGGAGGAGTCGTTCTTCTTCTACCCGGCGAACTTCTGGCCGCACAAGAATCACGAGACCCTTTTCGTCGCCTACCGCCTCTATGCGCTGGGGGCGGCCTCGCGCGCGTGGCCGCTCGTCTGCACCGGGCATCCCGACGGGCGAATGGACCTGCTGCGCGAGCTGCGCGACGGCCTCGGGCTGAAGGACCGCATCGTCTTTCTCGGGCACGTGAAGGACGACGCCTTCGCGGCCCTCTGGTCGAAGGCCGGCGCGCTGGTGTTTCCGTCGCTGCATGAGGGCTTCGGGATGCCCCTGTTGGAGGCCATGCGGTTCGGCGTGCCGGTCATCGCCGCCGACTCCACCGCGCTGCCCGAGGTCGCCGGCGACGCCTGCCTGGCGGTGGATGCGCGCGATCCCCGGGCGCTGGCCGAGGCCATGCGCAAAGTCGCCATCCGGACCGACCTCAAGGAGGCGCTCGTCGCCCGCGGGCACGCCCGCCTCGCCGCCTTCTCCCTCGAGCTCGAGGCGGGCCGGCTCGCTCACTTTCTCGCCGCCGCCGCGCGGCGCGTGACGCCATGATCATCGGCCTCGACGTTTCCCAGACCTGCGCCGAGCGCGCGGGCTGCGCCTGGTACGCCGACGGCCTCAGTCGCGCGCTGATCGCGGCCGGCCTGCCCCGCGGACATGCGTTCGAGCTGTACCATCACTTCGGGGGATGGATCAACGCCGACACCCGGGGCGGCACGCTGATCGACGACCCGCGCGTCTCGGCCCCGCTGCGCGGCCTCGCGCCGGACAAGGCGCGCGAGTTCTGGCGCGAGGTGGAGTCCGGCGAGCCCCTGCCCGCCAAGCCGGACGTCGTGCTGTCGTTCAATTTCCATGCGCCGCGCCTGCCCCACAGCCGCCTCGTCTACACGGTACACGATCTGGCGTTCTGGATGCACCCGGCGTTCGCGACCGACGAGACCCACCTCGTCTGCCAGCGCGAGGTGCTGCAGGCGCTGGCGCGCGCCGCCGGCTTCCTGTTCAACAGCCAGCACACCCGCGACGAGCTGGAACTGCTCTTCCCGTCGTGGCTGCGCCTGACCGGCCGGCCGAGCCTGGTGGCCCACGGGGCCAGCCGGTTTCCGGCGCCGGGCGCGCCGCCCACCCCGGGGCCGGCCGCGCCGTGGCTCGTGGTCGGCTCGCTCGAGCCGCGAAAGAACCACGCGGCGGCGCTCGACGCCTACGAATTGTACCATGCGCATTCTAGCGTCCGTCGGCCGCTGGTGGTCGCGGGTGGCGCGGGCTGGAAGTCGGACGCCATCCGCGCGCGGCTGTCCGCCCTGCAGGGGCGCGGGCTGACCGTGCACACGCCCGGCTACGTGCCGGACGCCGAGCTGGCCGGGCTCTACGCCTCAAGCTTCGCCCTGGTCTGCCCCAGCTGGCACGAGGGGTTCGGCCTCCCGCTGGTGGAGGCCCTCACAGCCGGTCTGCCGGTGCTGTCCAGCGACCGCGCCAGCCTGCCCGAGGTCGGCGGCGACGCCCCGGTCTATTTCGCCCCCGACCAGCCCGCCGCGCTGGCGGAGGCGATGCTCGCCCTCGAGCGCGATCCCGCGGCGCACGCCCGTCGGGCGGCCGCGAGCCTCGCCCGCGGCGGCGCCTTCTCCTGGGCGGCCACCGCCAAATCGGTTCTCGAATTCGTCGAGCGGCTTTAGCTAACCTCCCGTCCCGAGTGAATCTCCTCTTCGTCAACTACGGCGACTTCACCAGCAACAGCCTGAACCACATTGGCGCGTTCGCCAACCGGCTCACGCTGCTGGGTCACGCGTGCGTCGTCGCGGTGCCGGAGAAGCCCGAGACGATCAGCGTGGTCCCTGGGCCGCTTTTCACGGCGGCCACCTTCGAGCGGCTGCAGCGCGACGAGCCGGTCTTCCCTGATCGCCGCGGCGCCGACGTGGTCCATGCCTGGACGCCGCGGGAAAATGTCCGGGAGTTCACGCTTGCCTACCTGCGCCGCCATCCCGCCGCCGCGCTGGTGATCCACCTCGAGGACAACGAGGTCCACCTGATGGAAAGCTACGCCCGCGAGCCGCTCGCCACCCTGCGGTTGCGGTCGGATGAGGAGCTCGCGGCCCGGCTGTCGCCGCGGCTGTCGCATCCGGTGCGGTTCCAGAACTTCCTGCGCGTCGCCCACGGCGTCACCTGCATCACCGACCGCCTGCGCGAGCTCGTCCCACCCGGCCGCCCGATTCACCGCCTGCTGCCGGGCGTCGACGCCGCGCTGTACCAGCCGCTCATCCCCGACCCCGCCCTGCGGGCCGAGATCGGGGCCCGGGCGGAGGCGCGGCTTCTCGTCTATACCGGGAGCACGACGTTCGCGAACCTCGCCGACGTCCGCACCCTGCTGCTCGCCGTGCGGCTGCTCAACGAGCGGGGCACCCCTTGCCAGCTGGTCCGCACGGGCCTGAACCCCCCGGAACTGGCCCGCGAGCTCGCCGCGATCGGTGGCGGTCACGTTCTCGACCTCGGCTTCGTGGCCAAGGCGCGACTGGGCCCGCTGCTCGCGCTCGCCGACGTCCTCGTCCAGCCCGGCGCGGCCGACGCCTTCAACGACTTCCGCCTGCCTTCCAAGGTGCCTGAATTCCTCTGCGTCGGCCGGCCCGTGGTGCTCCCGCGGGCCAACCTCGCGCGGGAAATGGAAGACGGCCGCCACGCCCTGCTGCTGGAGACCGGCGCCGCCGAGGAGATTGCCGACCGCTGCCTCCAGATTTTTGGCGACGAGGCGCTGGCCCAGCGCCTGGGCGAGGGAGCGCTCGAGTTTGCGCGCCGCCATTTCGACCTCCAGGCCAACACGGCCGGCCTGCTCGACTTCTACGCCGCCGTCCGCGCCCAGGCCAAGCCGCTGTTCGCGGATCCGACCACGCCGCCGTCGGAGGACGTCCTCCTGGCGGAGGGCGACACCGCGCTGCGGATGCGCGCCAAGGACCTGTCCCTCGCGGCGCTCCGCGCGGAGGTCAGCCGGCTCCGGGCCGAGAACTCGCGCCTGGCCGCCGAGCAGGGCTACAACCGCGCGAAGCTCGCGGGCGAGCAGAACCAGGTCGAGATCCTCCGCCGCCGGCTCGAGGAGGGTGCCGACGCCATGAGCCGTCTGGCGCGCACGGTCAACCCGGACGAGCTCCGCCAGCGCGAGGACAAGATCCGCCGCATGACCGAGTCGTTCTCGTGGAAGGTCACGGCCCCGCTGCGCGCCCTGCGCCGGGCGCTGGTGGACAAGCCGGCGGCCGGCCAGGTCCTTTCAACTCCGCCGCCGGCCATCGCCCCCGGCTTTGCGTACATGATCGACGAGCCGTCCGACTGGTCCGACGTCGACCCGTCCGGCGAGGTCCGCGGCTGGGTCCTGGCCGAGAGCCGGGAGCGGATCGTGGCCGTTCGCGTCCGCGCGGCGGGCCGCACCTTCGAGGGCACCCACGGGCTGCCCCGCCACGACGTGGCCCTGAGCCACCCCGGGCACCCGCACGCCGGCCAGGCCGGCTTTGCGGTGAAAGTGAAGCTGCCGACCGAGACCGCGCAGGTCATGGTGTTCGAGGCCCTGACCGAGGAGGGCCACTGGCGCTGCTTCGCCGCACCGACCGCGCAGGTGAGCGCCGAGCTGCCGGCGCACCTCCGCCGCGACTACTCCGCTTGGGTCCGCCGCTTCGACACCCCGACGCTGGAGGAGCTGGTGGGACTGCGCGCCGAGCTCGAGGCCCTCGCCCCGGAGCAGCGGCCCCTTGTCTCGATTCTCCTTCCGACCTACAACTCCCCGGAAGGCTGGCTCGTGCGCGCGATCGAGTCGGTGCGCGGCCAGATCTATCCCCACTGGGAACTGTGCATCGCGGACGACGCGTCGCACGAGCCGCAGGTCCGCCGGATCCTCGAGGACTACGCGGGCCGCGACCCGCGCATCCGCGTCGTCTTCCGTCCCGAGAACGGCCACATTTCCCAGGCGTCGAATTCCGCGCTGGAGCTCGCGACCGGCGCCTGGGTGGCGCTGCTCGACCACGACGACGAGCTGGCGTCGCGGGCGCTGGCGGAGGTCGTCCTCGCCGTCGCCCGGCGGCCGGATCTCCAGTTCATCTACTCGGACGAGGACAAGATCGACCTCCTGGGCCGGCGCTACGACCCGTACTTCAAGCCCGACTGGAATCCCGACCTGCTGCTGGGCCAGAACTACACCTGCCACCTCTCGGTGTTCCGCACGGACCGCGTCCGCGCGGTCGGCGGCTTCCGCGCGGGCTACGAGGGCAGCCAGGACTGGGACCTGACCCTGCGGGTGGTCACCGGCCTCGCGCCCGAGCAGGTGCACCACATTCCCCGCGTGCTGTATCACTGGCGGGCGATTCCCGGCTCGACCGCCCTGGTCATCGACCAGAAGGCCGACTATCCGTTCATCGCCGCGAAGAAGGCGCTGGCCGACCACCTGGCGCGGCTGGACGTGGCGGCGGAGCTCCTGCCGGTGAAGGGCCACCACTGGCGGATCCGCTACCCGCTGCCGTCGCCCGCCCCCAAGGTCTCGATCATCATTCCGACCCGCAATGGCGCGGACCTCCTGCGCCTCTGCATCGGCTCGATCCTGGCGAAGACGACCTACCCGGACTTCGAGATCATCGTCGTCAACAACCGGTCCGACGAGGCGGCGGCGCTCGGCTACTTCGAGGAGCTGAGAAACCTCGGCCACCGGGTGGTGGACCACGACGCGCCGTTCAATTACTCCGCGCTGAACAACCTCGCGGTCCGGGCCGCCGGCGGCACGGTGCTCGCCTTCCTCAACAACGACCTTGAGGTCATCAGCGGCGAATGGCTCGACGAGATGGTCTCGCACGCCCTCCGGCCGGGCATCGGCGCGGTGGGCGCGATGCTGTACTACCCGGACGACACCGTGCAGCACGCCGGCGTGGTGCTGGGCCTGACCGGACCGGCGGGCCGCGACGGCGTGGCGGGGCACGCCTTCAAGGGCGCCAAGCGCGGCACGGAGGGTCTCCGCAACCGGCTCCGGCTCGCCCAGAACTACTCGGCCGTCACCGCGGCCTGCCTCGTCATCCGCCGCGCCACCTTCGAGGCGGTCGGCGGATTCAACGAGACCGACCTGCCCGTGGCGTTCAACGACATCGATTTCTGCCTCCGCGTGCAGGCAACGGGCCTGCGCAATCTCTGGACGCCCTTCGCCGAACTCTACCACCACGAGTCCGCGTCGCGCGGCGCCGAGGACACGCCCGAGAAGCTCGAGCGGTTCTCGCACGAGGCCGCCTACATGCGCCGCACCTGGGGCCGCCTGCTGGACCGCGACCCGGCCTACAACCCAAACCTCACGCTCACGCAGGAGGACTTCTCGCTCGCGTTCCCGCCGCGCTGAGCCGCTGACCGCATGAGCATCGCCAGTGTCGTCGACTCGCCCCGCGAGGGGGACTTCTGCTACCGGCAGCGCATCCCGGTCCAGGGCTGGGTGCACGCGGGCTACCGGCACGAGCGCATCAAGCGCATCTCGGTCCACGCCCCGAACGGCGAGATCGGCGCGACCACCCGGCTCTATCCACGGGCCGATGTCGCCGCCGCGCACGGCTGGCCCGCCGACACCCGCACCGGCTTCCGGCTCCTCGCCGTGTACACGCCGAACGGCCCGCCGCCGCCGGTCGTCGGCATCGAGGTGCGGGTCGAGTTCACCGACGGCAGCACCACCCCGCTCGCCGGCATCCACCTCCAGATCCTCAAGAACGACCACACCGGTGCGCCCTACGGCGACCTCTGCAACCCGCGCCAGACCGAAGTCCTGCACCGCGAGCACATCTACTCGACCGGCCAGCCCGCCGAGTCGGCGAGCCCCGACTGCGTTGACCTCATCGCGGACTATCTCCCGGCCGGCATCAGCCTGCTGGATGTCGGCTGCGGCATCGGCGCCTACTGCGACCCGCTCCGGGCCCGCGGCTTCTCGTGGCTCGGCTGCGAGACCAGCCTCGATTGCATCCACGAACTGGCGCTCCGCAGCCGGCCCCACCGCGTGATCCCGCAGCCCCGCTGGCCCTGGTCGCGCTACCGCCTGCCCGCGGCCGACCGGGAGTTCGACGCCGCGATCGCGATCGAGGTGCTGGAACACATCGCCGATCCCGACCCGTTCCTCGCCGAGATGAAACGGGTGTCCCGCCGCCACGTCATCTTCTCGGTGCCCAACCTCGAGACCCTGCCCTTCCTGTCCAGCCGGCTCGTGGCGCCTTGGCACGTCCTCGAGGGCGACCACCGGAATTTCTTCACGCGCTTCAACCTCCGCCCCCTGCTCGGGCGTCATTTCCACCACGTGGAGGTGCTCGACTACGGTCCGCTTCCGCTGACGTCCGCCGACGGCCTCCCGCTGCCCTACCACCTGTTCGCGCTCTGCGAGGTCTAGGGTTGAGGTTTCGCAGGTCGAAAGTCGCAGGACGCAGGCCCATCTTCCATTCACCCGAATTTCACCGCCAGTCGACCTGCGACCTTGGACCTGAGACCTTCGACCTCCTGCCGCGTGCGCCGCGTGCTGCTCCTCGCCGGCTTCTGCCTGCTGGTGTTCGGCGCCAAGCTCTGGTTCATCCGCGTCGCGGGCAGCGACCTGCCGTCGTGGGACCAATGGGACGCCGAGGGCGAGGTGGTCCTGCGACCCTGGGTCGAGGGCTGGATGGGTCTGAAGGAGATCCTCCACCCGCACAACGAGCACCGGCTGATCACGACCAAGCTCTACGTCCTCGGGTTGTTCGTGGCCAACGGCCAGTGGGACGGGTTTCTTGAAACGACCGTCAACGCCGCCATCCACACCGCCGCCGCCCTCGTGCTGCTGCTGGGGGTCGCGCGCTGGCTGTCGCGACCCTGGCCGCTCGTGGCCGGCGGCCTGCTCGCCTTGCTCTTCGGGCTCCCGTTCGCGTGGGAGAACACCCTCTTCGGCTTCCAGGTCCAGTTCTACTTCCTGCTGCTGTTTTCGCTCGGCCATGTCTGGCTGACGGTCGAGGGCGATCGGTTCTCGGGACGCTGGTTCCTCGGCCAGCTTTGCGGGGTGCTCGCCCTCTGCTCCCTTGCGTCCGGATTCCTTTCGTCGGTGGCGGTGCTGGCCGTGCTCGGGCACCGGCTGGTGCGCGAGCGACGGTGGACGGCGCAGCAGATCGTGACCGCAGTGCTGGCGATCGGCCTGTCGATCGCCGGCTGGTTCATGAAGAACGAGGTTCCGGCCCACGCCTTCCTGCACGCGCACAGCCCGGCACAGTTCGGCGTGGGAGTGCTCAAGCTGCTCGCCTGGCCCGGCAGCGCGCTGTTCCCGTGGACGCTGCTTCTGGCCGGGCCGACCGTGCTGTTTGTCGCCCGACGCCTCACCCGCCGGGCCACCACGCCCGACGAGGCCATCCTGATGGGCCTGCTGGCGTGGGTGCTGCTGCAGTGTTTCGCCACCGCGTTCGCCCGCGGTGGCGCCGAAACCGTGCTGTCGCCGCGCTACCTCGACCTCCTCGCGGTCAACGTGATCCTCGGTCTGGTTTTCCTCGTGCGGGAGACAGCCGGACGGACACGCGTGGTGCTCGCGTCGGCCTGGCTCGCCGTCGTGGCCGGCGGGCTCTGGCAGCAGAGCCGGATGATGTGGGACGATTTCGTCGCGGCCAACATCCCGCGGCAGCAGGTGCAGGAAATGCACGTCCGCGACTTCGTGCGCACGGGCGACCCGGCGCACCTGCTCAACAAGCCGTGGGGCGACGTGCCGTACCCGGACGGACCGACGCTCGTGCAGCGCCTGTCATTCGCCTCGATCCGCGCCATTCTCCCGCCGAGCGTGCGCCGGTCGTTCCCGCTGGCCAACGGCGCCCCGACCGCGGTTCCCGCCGAGGTGGCGCCGGCCGACCGGCCCGTGGCGCTGAGCACCTGGCTCGTTCCGCTGGGCCCGGGAGGATATTCCTGGCGGAGCGCGCCCCAGCCTGCGACGGCCCTGCCGATCCTCCGCTTCCGCGTGGCGGGCGGCCTCGGGGCCCCGGACAACCCCGGCCGCCTCGTCGTCCGGAGCGCAGCCGGCGCAGTGCCGGTGATTCCCGAGGAGCCGGCAGGCGACAGCTGGAAGACCGTGAATGTGATCCGGCCGCCAGGCGAATGGTGGGTCGAGGCGTCGACGCCGCAGCCCTCGGCGTGGTTCGCCTTCACCGAGCCGGTTGACGTCGGCTACGGGTCCTGGGCCGCCGAAAAGCTGCTGAAGCACCACGCCCTCTTCACCGGCCTGGGGGCGCTACTAATTGCGGCGGGCCTTTTGCTGGAGCGCCGGCGCGCCGGCTGAGACCATGACGCTGCTGCTCACGTGGCTCGTCGTCTCCGTGGTCCTTGCGGCCCCGGGCGCCGCCGCGGACCGCTGGCTCTCCCGGCACGGCGTGACCGACCCGCGGATCCGGGTCGCCGGTCCGCTCGCCGCGGCTGGCGCCGTCGGCCTCCTCGCGTTCTTCGCGTACTTCGTCCACCCGTGGCTCGGCCGCGCCGTGGCGGTGATCGTGCCGCTGGCGAGCGCGCTCCACGTCTGGAGGAACCGGGCCAGTCGCACCGATGCCGACCTCCGGGCCGCCGCGCTGCTCGCGGCCGGCGTCGGGCTTTTCTATCTCGCGCTGCTCTACCTGCCGGAGCTTCACCGCGAGCCCGAGTGGCAGTCGCAGGTCCGGTTCCTCTACGAGTTCCCCATCGACGCCAATCTTCCGAAGATGCTCGGTGACCGCGTCTACGACGGCACGCCGCCCAAGCCGTTCCTGCCCGAGGCGGGCTGGCTCAGCAGCGACCGTCCGCCGTTGCAGGCGGGCCTTTACCTGGTGGCCCGCCCCTGGGGCGACGCCCTCGGCCTCCCGCCCGGCCTCCTCTACCAGTGCGTGGGCACGCTCGCGCAGCTTTGCTGGCTGCCGGCCTTGTGGCTGTTGGGCCGCCGTCTTGGCTTCGCGCCCGGCCGGTGCGCGGCCTTGGTGCTGCTCGCGACGGCGAGCGGCCTGCTCCTGTTCAACGGCACCTACGTCTGGCCCAAGCTGCTGGCCGCCGGCTACGCGCTCGTCGCCGCAATCCTGCTGCTCGATCGCTCGGCGCCGCGATCCGCCCCGGTGGTGGCGCTGGCCGGGGCCTGCGCGGGCCTGGCGTGGCTCGCCCACGGCGCGGTCGCCTTCACGCTGGTCCCGCTGGCCGCCATGCTCCTGCTGCCCGGGCTATTTCCCGGCTGGCGGGCGGTCGCGCTCGGTGCCGCGGCGTTCGCCCTCGTGATAGCGCCCTGGTCGGCCTACCAGACGTTCTACGATCCGCCGGCAAACCGGCTGCTGAAGTGGCACCTGGCGGGCGCGATCGACGTCGACCAACGCACGACCTGGCAGGCGCTGCGCGACGGCTACGCCGGACTTTCCCGCGAGGCGCTCGTCGCCAACAAGCGCGCGAATTACGGCACTTTGTTCAACGGGTCGTTTCGCCCGGCCTTTGACGTGTTCACGACGCCGGCCTACGGGAGAAAAGTCGACGAGTTCTTCTACGTGTTCCGCAGCCTCGGAGTGCTCAATCTCGCCTGGCTGCTGGCGCCGCTGGCCTGGCTCGTGCGCCGCGAGCGACCCGGCGGCCTGCTGGGCGCGCTGCTGGCGGTCACGGCCCTTACGCTTGTCTTCTGGCCGGCCGCGATGTTCATCCCGGCTTCGACGATCCTCCACCAAAGCTCGTACGCGATGATGCTCGGGCTGCTGGGGCTGGCGATCGTGCTGCTCCTGCGGTTGCCCGCCTGGCTCGGTCTCCCCGTGCTCGGCTGGCATGCGCTCGGCTTCGCGCTGACCTGGCTGCCGTACTACGGCTCGGCGCCGCTGCGGCCCGACATGGGCATCCTGCTGGGATTGGCGACCCTGCTGGTGGCGGGTTCGGCGCGCGCACTGGCTCGGCCGGAGACGCCGGCGGTTCCGGCTTGGATTGCCCTCGCCTGGCAGCGGGTGCGGACCCGGCCGGCCGGCGCGTGCCTGGTCACGCTGGCGGCCGTCGTCGGCGTGCTGTTTCTCCGCCGGCCCGAAGCCTTCCTCCATCCGCAGTTCTGGGCCGAGGATGGCGGCGTTTTTTTTCGGAGCGCCGACCTCGACGGGGCTAACGCGATCATCCAGCCGTACGGCGGCTATCATCACCTGCTCCTCCGCCTGGTTGCAGCCGCCGCCAGCGGCCTCGACCCGCGCTGGATTCCTGCGACGTACTTCTGGGCCAGCCTCGCGCTGACCGTCGGACTCGCGGCGCTGGTGTTTTCGCCGCGCCTGGCGCTGCCGGTCCGGCCGGCTTTCGCCCTGGCCATCGTGCTGGTGCCGCACACGGGCGAGGTCTTCAACAACCTGACCAACGCCCAGTGGATCGGGGCGCTTGGGCTGGTGCTGCTCCTGCTGATGAAGGATCCGGACCGGCCGTGGCGGCTGGCCGCCGACGCGGTGATGGCCGTGGGACTGGGCCTCACCGGCCTCTTCTCCGCGCTTTTCGCGCCCCTGTTCCTCGTCCGCGCATGGTACCGGCGGAGCCGGGCGGCCTGGACCCTCGCGGGCCTGGTGATCGCCGCGGCCGTCGTGCAGGCGTTCACCTATGCGCGCACCGCCGCACCCACAGTGGGCGGCGAGAAGAGCGTGCTCGTCTCGCTGGCCGAAATCGGTCCCCGGTTCTGGGACGGCCTGCTGTTGGCCCCCACCGTCGCGGATGCGGTGCCCCACGGCTTGGGGCTGGCGCTGGCCATCCTGTGCACCGCCGGCCTGGCGGCGGCTGGCCGGGACCAAACCGGGCACCGCGCCGAGCGCTGGATGCTGTGGTGCTGTCTCCTGCTGACGGCCGGGGCGACGGTCGTGAAGTTCCGCGGCAACCCCGGACTGCTGGCGTCGATCGCCAACGGCGACCGCTATTTCTACCTGCCCAAGGTCCTCCTGCTTTGGCTGCTGCTCCTCGAGCTCGACGGACCCCGCCGCGTCTGGGCCCGGGCCGCGCTGAGCCTCGCCCTGCTGGCCAGCCTGGCCGCGTTCCGTTTCACACCCTACACCGAATACGACTGGCCGAGCTGGGCGGCCAGACTGCGCGCCGGCCAGCCGCTCGTGGTGCCGGTCAATCCGCCAGGCTCGTCCTTCACCCATCCCGGGAAACGCCCCCCGGGCAACGACTAGGCCGTTGCCCAGACCCGGTGGCCACAGGTTCGACGGCTGGCCGCTAAAAGCTGAGCCGGAATCGTGCAGTCGAAAGCCGAGTGTCAAGGAGTCGAATAGCCGGAGTGCGGTGAAGCGTAACAGAAGTCGGCTCCCCGGCGAAGGGGTTGGCGGTCAGCTGTTCGACTTTCGTCTGCTCGACCCTCGACTGGATGAGTCCGGCTGAGGGCTGACAACCCAGCCCACCCGCAAATTCGACTGGAAAGGCAACGGGGCATCCTGTTGCCTCGGTTTCTTCGGGTGCGCCGCACCCGGTCTGTCCATGGCCAAAACCCTCCTCGTCACCGGCTCCTCCGGCCTCATCGGCTCGGAGGTCTGCGTCTATTTTGCCCGCGAACTCGGGTACCAGGTCCACGGCGTGGACAACAACCAGCGCGCGGTCTTCTTTGGCCCGCAGGGCGACACGCGCTGGAACCAGAACCGCCTGGCCAAGGAGCTCCCGGGGTTTGTTCACCACGAGCTCGACATCCGCGACCGCGCCGGCGTGCTCGCGCTGGTCAAGTCGCTCCAGCCCGCCGCCATCGTGCACACCGCGGCCCAGCCGAGCCATGACCGTGCCGCGGCGATCCCGTTCGACGACTTTGACACCAACGCGGTGGGCACGCTGAACCTGCTCGAGGCCGCGCGCCAGGCCGCGCCCGAGTCGCCGTTCGTCCACATGAGCACGAACAAGGTCTACGGCGACGCGCCCAACCGGATCGCGCTCAAGGAGCTCGCGACGCGCTGGGACTACGCCGACCCGGCGTACGAGCACGGCATTGCAGAGACCTTCACCATCGACCAGTCGAAGCACTCCCTGTTCGGCGCTTCGAAGGTCGCCGCCGACGTGATGGTCCAGGAGTACGGCCGCTATTTCAACCTGCCCTGCTGCTGCCTCCGCGGGGGCTGCCTGACCGGCCCGAATCACTCGGGCGTCGAGCTGCATGGCTTCCTGAGCTACCTCGTGAAGTGCAACCTCGAGGGCCGCGAATACAAGGTTTTTGGCTACAAGGGCAAGCAGGTGCGCGACAACATCCATTCGCTCGACGTCGCGCGCTTCATGGCCGCGTTTGTCGGTGCCCCGCGCGCGGGCGAGGTCTACAACCTCGGCGGCGGCAAGGCCAACAGCACGTCGATCCTTGAGGCGTTCAAGCTCACGGAGAAGTTCACCGGCAAGGCGCAGGTCTTCACCTACGTCGACCAGAACCGGATTGGCGACCACATCTGCTACTACAGCGATCTCCGAAAAATGCGCGCCCACTACCCGGCGTGGGACATCACGCAGTCGCTGGAGGAAACCATTCGCCAGATCGTCGAGGCCTGGCGCCGTCGCTGAGCCGCCGGCGGAGCGTGGCGGGAAGCCACGCCAGTTGCCACACGAGGGAGCGACGGGGCGATCCGCGGCAGCATGCAGCAATCGATCCGTATCGCGTCACTTGCGGTCCGCTCCCGGCCATGCGATTCTTGCCCTCTTCGTTTCCAACCCCGATCCCACCATGACACGTGTGCGCGTTGAAAGCTTCACGGTATCGCTCGACGGCTACGGCGCCGGACCCAATCAGGACCTCGATCACCCCATGGGCGTCGGCGGAGCCGACCTGCACCAGTGGGCCTTCCCGACGCGCACGTTTCAGCGGGCGGTGTTCAACGCGGACGGTGGCACGACCGGGATCGACGAGGACTTCGCCGCAAGGGGATTCCGGAATATTGGCGCGTGGATTCTGGGCAGGAACATGTTTGGCCCGATCCGTGGTCCGTGGGGCGACACGACCTGGAAGGGCTGGTGGGGGGACACTCCCCCCTATCACGTTCCCGTCTTCGTCCTGACCCACCACGCCAGGCCGCCCTTGCCCATGGAGGGCGGCACGACGTTCCACTTCGTCACCGGCGGCATCCACGATGCGCTCGCGCAGGCGCGGGCGGCGGCCAAGGGAAAGGACGTGCGCATCGGGGGCGGCCCCGACACCGTCCGCCAATACCTGAGGGCCGGCCTGATCGACGAGATGCACTTCGCCATCTCGCCGGTCCTGCTCGGCTCAGGGGAGCGATTGCTCGAGGCGGTTGATCTGCGTGCCCTGGGGTACAAATGCACCCAGTTCGTGGCGTCCGAGAAAGCCACCCACGTCGTGATCCGCCGCGAGGCCAACGGCGCCTGACAACTCTGCCTGAGACGAAGTCGGGTTACGGGAGGAGATCATTTTCCGGTCGTCCCTTCAACTTCTCGGCGGCTCGTTTCCCCACCCGCCCGTCCTAGCGAATTGACCTTCGGCGGGTTCTCGGGAGCATCGCGGGACGCCCGAACGGCGTCCGCCTTGTCCGACTCCCCCGCCGCCTCCCGTGAATCCGCCCGCGTCTTCGGGCTCGATGCCCTGCGCGCGGCGGCGATCCTCGGGGTGACACTGGCCCACGGCTTCGCGGTGCTGTACCCGCACGTGCCCAATCTCGGCCTGCTGGGCCACGGGGGATTCTACGGCGTCGAGCTGTTCTTCGTGCTGAGCGGCTTCCTGATCGGCCAGATTCTGATCCGGCGCGGCGACCGGCTCGGCCACGACGGCTCGCTGCCCGAGTTCTATGTCCGCCGCTGGTTCCGCACGCTGCCGCTGTTCTGGCTCCTCGTGATCGGCAACGTGGTGCTCGACCTCGTGGTACAGGGAACCCGTTACGACCTCGGGCTGGTCCTGTCGCACGCGTTTTTCCTCCGCAACCTCGCGGCCCCGCATCTCGCCTTCATGCCCGAGTCGTGGAGCCTGGCCGTTGAGGAGTGGTTCTACCTGCTGTTTCCCGCGGCCCTCTGGCTGGGCCTGCGGCTCCGGGGGCGCTTCGACGCCGTCCTGCTGGTGACGGCCGCGGTCTTCTACCTGTTCTCCACCGGCGTCCGCATGCTCGTCGCCGGCCATCCGGAGGCCACCTGGGGCGAATGGGAGCGCATTGTGGTGATCGGCCGGTTCGACGCCCTCATGGTTGGCATCCTCGGCGCCTGGCTTGCGACCCGGTTCCCGGCGGGCTGGCGGCGGGCGGCGGCGCCGGCCGGCGTGATCGGCCTGGTCCTCGTTGTCTGGATGTACCTCACCCTTTGGCGGCGCGACGGCGGAGGATTTGCCGCGGGCGCCGACGCCTTCTTTGCGCGGACCTGGCGCTTCAACCTCATCTCCCTGGGTTTCGCCCTGCTGCTGCCGGCCGCGTCGCATTGGAGGCTTTCCCGCGAAAACTTCGCCAGCACCGCGGTGCGCAAGATCGCGCTCTGGTCATACGCGATGTATCTCGTCCAGCATCCGCTGTCCCGCCTGATCATGCCCTACTGGTTCACCCACTGGAGCACCTCCGCCGCGCAGGCGTGGGGGTTGTTCGCGGTCTTGCTGACGGCAATCATCGTCACGTCGGCCCTCCTGCACCATGGCTTTGAGATTCACTGCACCCGGCTGCGGGATCGGGTCGGACCCTGGCTGGAACGGCAGCTGTCGCGGACCCGGCCCAAGGATCCCGCGTCCGATTCGGCGGTCTGATCGCGGGTTGGCCGAGCGTGGCGTTTCCAGGATTGGCGTCCCGGACACGCGCGTGTAGGCTGTCTCCCGTGATCCGCGCCATGACTCCCATCGCCCTAGCACTTCGCCTCGTCCTGCTGGCCGCCACGGCCGCAGGAACGGCCGCGCTGGCGCAGTCACTCCCGGACTCCTCGCCATTCCTGCCACCGGCCGCCGGCGCGGCCATGGCGGGCGCCGGGGCCCGGTATCAGCTCGGTGGGATCATCACGTCGGGCAAGGACGTGATGGTCAGCATCACGCGGGTGGACGACAAACGGAGCTTCTGGGTCCCGGTCGGCGGCACGGTCAACGAGGTGACGGTCCTGACCTGCAACGCCGACCGCGACGAGGCGACCATCCGCGCGAACAACCAGACCATGACCCTGCGCCTGCGCCAGCCGACCATCGCGGGCGGGACGGCCGCCATGGCTTCGGCCGGCGCGCGGCCGAACGAGGCGTCGCCGGTGATCTCGCCGCCGCTGCCGCCGCCAGTCGGCGGCCCGGAGGTGCAGGAACGCGAGGCGCGCATGCTGGTGACCGACCTCCTGGACATCGGCCAGCAGCACCGCAAGGCGTACGAGGAAGCCCAGCGAAAAGCCGCGGAGGAAAAGAAGAAAGCGGGAAAGTAGCGGGAAGAAACGTCCTAGCGGGTTTCGCCGGTTCGTTTCTACCTTCTCCTTTCTGCTTACTCGTTTGGTGGTCCCCGACCTTCCGCCGAAGTGTTTCTTCTTTTCCGTTCCGCTTCTACTTGGCGGCGGCGGCCGCGCGGATGAGCTCGAGGAAACTGCGGGCCTCCAGCGAGGCGCCGCCGATCAGGCCGCCGTCAATGTCCTTCTGCGTGAGCAGCTCGGGGGCGTTGGCCGGCTTCATGGAGCCGCCGTAAAGGATGCGGACGCGCTGGGCGACGGGCTCGGTGAAGAGCTTGGTCAGGAGCCCGCGGACGTAGGCGTGGACCTCCTGCGCCTGGTCGGTGGTGGCAACCTTGCCGGTGCCGATCGCCCAGACGGGCTCGTAGGCCACGATCAGGGTGGCAGCCTGCTCCTTGCTGACGCCCTGCAGGCCCGCCTCGAGCTGGGTCTGGACCACCTTCAGCGTCGTGCCCGCCTCGCGCTCGGCCAGGGTCTCGCCCACGCAGAGGATCGGCTTGAGCTGGTTCTTCAGCGCCGCGAGCACCTTCTGGTTGATGAAGGCGTCCGTCTCGCCGAAGAGGCTGCGCCGCTCGCTGTGACCGATGATGACATGGGTCGCGAACAGCGCGCGCAGCATGGGAGCCGAGACCTCGCCGGTGAAGGCGCCGCTGGCCTCGTGGTGCAGGTTCTGCGCGCCCAGCTTGATCGTGGAGCCGTCGAGCGCCTTGCCCACCGCGTCGAGCGCGGTGAAGGGCGGGCACACGACGACATCGACGTCAGTCTGCTTGCCAGCGGCCGTGACGAGTTCCGCGACCAGCGCGGCGCCGTCGGCCGGCGTCTTGTTCATCTTCCAGTTACCAGCGATGAGTTTCTTGCGGAGCATTTTGGTTAGTGACGAGGGACGAGTGACAAGGGACGAGAGCGGTGGGGAAAGTAGTGAGTAGCGAGGAGCGGGTAGCGAGGAGAAATCGGGAGCAGTTGGTAGCTAGTAGCCGGTAGATGGTGTGCGGCAGTTTGAACCTGGGAGATCACAGCGCTAGCATTGGAAGTGCGACCAAATCTGGGCGCTATCTAGCAGCTACCAGCTACTGTCTACTAGCTACACCCCGCCATCAGCTTTCCAAAAACGCCACGCCCGGCAGCACCTTGCCCTCGAGGTACTCGAGGCTGGCGCCGCCGCCGGTGGAGCAATGCGTGACCTTGGAGGCGACCTTGAACTTCTTGGCGGCCGTGGCGGTGTCGCCGCCGCCCACCACCGTGGTCGCACCCTTGGCGGTGGCCTCGGCGACCGCGTCGGCCATCGCCTTGGTCGCGCCGGCGAACTTGTCGAACTCGAACACGCCCGCCGGGCCGTTCCAGACGATGGTCTTGGCGCGGAGGATGGCGGCACGGTAGAGCTCGATCGACTTCGGGCCCGCGTCGAGGCCCATCCAGCCGGCGGGAATGCCCGTCGCGTCGGTGGCCGGCTGCGTGTTCGCGTTGGCGTCGAACTTGTCCGCGCAGAGATAGTCGACCGGGAAAATCAGCTTCACGTTACGCGCCTTGGCCTCGGCCGCGAGGTCCGCGACAATCTTGGCGCCCTCGGGATCGAAGAGGCTGTCGCCGATCGCCATGCCGTCGATGACCTTCTTGAACGTGTAGGCCATGCCGCCACCGATGATGATCTCGTCGGCCTTGCCGAGCAGGTTCCGGATGAGCGGGATCTTGTCGGCGATCTTCGCGCCGCCGAGGATCGCCAGCAGCGGGCGCCGGGGATTTTCCAGCACGGCGCCAAAGGCCTTGAGCTCGGCCTCCATCAGGAAGCCGGCGGCCTTCTGCGGCAGCTTCACGCCGACCATCGACGAATGTGCACGATGCGCGGTGCCGAATGCGTCGTTCACGTAGACGTCGCCCAGCTTGGACAGCCCGGCGCGGAAAGCCTCGACGGCCTTCGGGTCGGCTTTCACCGACGTGCCGTCCTCATGCTTGATCTTGCCCTCCTCCTCGATGTGGAAGCGGAGGTTCTCGAGGAGCAGCACCTCGCCCGGCTTGAGCGCGGCGGCGGCCTGTTCGGCCACGGGACCCACGCAGTCGGCCGCGAAGGCCACCGGCCGGCCGAGCAGCTTGGCGAGCTCGGTGGCGACCGGCGCGAGGGAGAATTTCGCGATGACCTTGCCGTCCGGGCGGCCAAGGTGGCTCATCAGGACGACCGAGGCGCCCTGGGCCAGGGCGTGCTGGATCGTGGGCAGGGCCGCGACGATGCGCTGGTTGTTGGTGATGGCGCCGGTGGCCTTGTCCTGCGGGACGTTGAAGTCGACGCGCATGAGGACGCGCTTGCCGGCCAGGGAGAGATCACGGATGGACTTGAACTTGGGCATGGCGGGATGAGGAGAGGCGGGAAATCGGAAAATCGGGAAAGCGGGAAACTGAGAAGGTGGGAAACCTTGGCTGGATGAGTGGCTGATCGGGGTCAGATCATGCGGGATGGACAAAAAAAGAGCGAGTAGCGAGCGGAGTTACGGGCATCCTAGTATGCTCGCTACTCGCTACCCGCTACTCGCTACTTGGCGCCCGCGGAGACTCGCGGGCGCCTGGAGGCAAGCCTTACAGGCTGCCAGCAATCTTCTTGGTCAACTCGACGACGCGGTTGGAATAACCCCACTCGTTGTCGTACCAGCTCACCAGCTTGAAGAAGCGGCTGTTGAGCTCGATGGACGAGCCGGCGTCATAGATCGACGAGAGCTTGTCGTGGATGAAGTCGGTCGAGACGACCTCGTCCTCGGTGTAGCCGAGGATGCCCTTGAGGTAGGTCTCGGAGGCGGCCTTCAGCTTCGCGTTGATTTCCTTGAGCGAGGTCTCCTTGACGGTGCGGACGGTGAGGTCGACGACCGACACGGTGGGCGTCGGCACGCGGAACGACATGCCGGTGAGCTTGCCCTTCACCTCGGGGCACACGAGACCGACGGCCTTGGCGGCGCCGGTGGTGGCCGGGATGATGTTGATCGCGGCGGAGCGCCCGCCCTTCCAGTCCTTCTTCGAGGGACCGTCCACCGTCTTCTGCGTGGCGGTGTAGGAGTGGACCGTCGTCATGAGTCCTTCCTCGATGCCAAAGCCCTCCTTCAGCAGCACGTGGACGAGCGGCGCCAGGCAGTTCGTCGTGCAGGAGGCGTTGGAGATGATGTGGTGCTTCGCCGGGTCGTACTTGCCGTCGTTCACGCCGAGCACGACCGTGATGTCCTCGCCCTTGCCGGGCGCGGAGATGATGACCTTCTTGGCGCCGGCGGCGAGGTGGCCCTTGGCCTTCTCGGCGTCGGTGAAGAGGCCGGTCGACTCGATGACCAGCTGGACGCCGAGGGCGGCCCAGGGGAGCTCGGCCGGGGTCTTGGCGCTCACGACCTTGATCTCGTGGCCGTTGACCACCAGGAGATCGTCGTCGGCTTTGTCCGCCGCCGACTTTTTGGACGAGACGGTGCCGGCAAAACGACCCTGGGAAGAGTCGTATTTCAGCAGGTAAGCCAGATTGTCCGCCGGCACGATGTCGCCGACGGCGACGACGTTGAACGTCGTGCCAAGCAGCCCTTGTTCGACAAGGGCCCGGAATACGAGGCGGCCGATCCGGCCGAAACCATTGATAGCGACTTTGACTGCCATGGGAGGTGAGTTGGTTTAACAGTTAGGCTGACAGAGAAATTTCAAGTAAGCGCCGGCTCCATTTTCTGGCAAGGGGCTTTTGATGATATGTCCCGGAATTCATGTTTCATCCAGCAGCCCTTCTGACGCTTATAGCCGGATAAAGTGATAGGCGCCAAGTAACAGGCACAAGGTACCAGACACCAGTTAACAGGTACCAGGTGGGAAGTACCAGGAAGAGCCTGCGGCTTGCCGCTGCCTAATGGACCCCAAGGAGGCGGCGACGCCGTGGAAAATCCCTGTCACCTGCCCCTGCTACCTGCCACTTCCATTCCTCACGCCTGGCTGATCCACAGCCCGCACCCCAGCGCCGGCACCAGCAGCTCGGATTCGACCGGCTGCGACGGGCCGGGCGAACCGAGACGGAAGAGCTCGTGGTCGGCCAGCTGGTGCCACGCGAAACCCGTCACCCGGTCGGGCAGGCGCACGGTCACGTCTCCCAGGGTCGGATTCACCGCGAACAGCAGCCGCTGGGGACCCTGGGCATAGTCGGCGTTGTAGATGACCGCCAGGGCCGGCGAATCACCCGACCGGAAGAACTCGAAAAATCCCTCGCTGGGCCGGGTGTGCTGCCGCAGCAGGCGCCCCAGCTCGCTCCGCCGGAAGGCGATCCAGCCGGCAAAATACGCATGCGTGCCGAGGTAACGGTAGAGACGGCGGTAATCCAGCGCGTTGAGGTCGCCCCGCTGGTAGGTGTTGTTCACGCCGTGCTTGGATCGGAGGTAATCCTGGCCCGCCGCCACCATCGGGATGCCCAGCGACATGAACAGCAGCGCCGCCATCAGGTGCGTGCGCCGGCGGTCGTTGCCCGTCGGACCGAACCCGTCGAAGTTGGGGTTCTCCGTGATGACGTCGATCCACGCGCGGTCGTCGTGCGACTCCGTGTAGTTCACAGTCTGCGCCGGCCACTTCGCGAAGAACCATGGCGATCCCCGCAGAAAATACTCCATGCGCTCCGCGGCGCCGCCGCCGCGCACATAGTCGCGGACGAAGTCCCGGAAGCCGTCGTTCCACGAAGCCCAGCCGGTGTCGCGCAGCACGCCCGCGATGTGCCCGCGGAAGCTCCAGGGCTCCGCGATCAGGATCACGCCCGGCTTGGAGCGTTTCAGCGCCGCCTCAATGTCGCGGAGCACCTCCACGCCCAGCAGCTCGGCCAGGTCGAACCGGAAGCCGTCCACCCCATACGCCTCGATCAGGTGGAGGCAGCTGTCGATGATCAGGCGCCGGGCCATCGCCGACCGGGCCCGCAGGTCGTTGCCACACCCGCTCCAGTTCGCCAGGCGGCCCGCCGAGTCCTGCTCGAAATAATAGCGCCGGTCGACCGCCTGGAGATGCGGCGGCTCGCCCACGTGGTTGTACACGACGTCCAGGATCACCGCCATGCCGCGACGGTGAAACGCCCGCACAAGCTCCTGCAGCTCGCGAACCCCCGAGGCCTTCGCGGGCTCCGTGGCGTAGGCGCTGCTCGGCGCGAAATAGTTCACCGGCATGTAGCCCCAGTGGTACTCCTCCGGTGTCGGGTTATCGAATTCCTGCACCGGCTGCAGCTCCACGCAGTTCACCCCGAGGTGGTGCAGGTGAAACTCCGGGCTCTCGACCCACTTCCGCAGCCCGGTGAACCCGCGGCGCTCGAGGCTGCTCGCCTTGACCGGGGCGTTGGCGGCGAGGTCGCGCACGTGCGCCTCGGCCATCACGAGATCGTGCCACGCCGGGGTCGCAAAATCCCGGTCGCCCTCCCCCACCCACGCCGGATCCAGGACTATGCCGGGGCCCGCGCGGCCCATCGCGGCCCGCGCATACGGATCGAGCACGCGCTTGCCCGGATCAAAGCTGTCCGCGCCCTCGCTCACGCCGTCGATCCGATACGCGTAGAACCAACCGTGCAGGTTCCGGTCGAGGGTCACCTCCCACACGCCGGCCGCCCCGTCCGCATCCGGGCGTCGCACCAGCTCGAAGGTCTGGGCCGATGCCATGGTCGCATCGGCGCTGAGTTCCAGCGACACGGACCGGGCCCGCGGCGCGAAGAGGCGGAATACCGTGCCCGGCGTTCGCACCAGCGCGCCCAACGGGAGCTCGGTGCGCAGCTCGTAGAAGAACGGTCCCGGAACCAGCGGCACGCCGCCTTCGGCCGGCCGGTCGGACCAGGTCACCAGCCGCGGCTCGGCCAGCAGCAGCGGCGCCGCGAGACTGAAGCGCCACAGGTGGCGTCCCGTCCGCGCGGCATCAATCACCCGATTGGTGTTGCCCTGCTCGTCCCGCACCAGATTCGGCGCATCGTCCGGCGGCATGAGCCACTGGTGCTCGCCGGTCACAAACTTGAATCGCTGCCCTCCCGGGCTCAGGAAGCGCGCCGCCTCGCCCGACCACCTTAGCACCGGCGTTCCCTCGATTTCCCCGGCCTGCAGCCGCCACTCGTCCGCGCCGATCGCCGCCTGCCAGCCGTTGAAATCGCCCGCGAGGTAGATCGGGTCCCGCGCCGGATCGGCCGCCCCGCCCGGACGGACCGGCAGAACGAACGTGATGGTCCCGTCGGTGCCGGCGAAATAGCCCTGGGTCGCTCCCGCCACCCGCCCCGCGTCCGCGGCGAGCGCCGCCGGGGTGGGACATTGCTCGCCGAGGGTGAAGCGCGGAGGCGTCGGCGCCGTCCAGTCGCGATCCAGCTCGACCACGCCCGTCGAGAGCGATTCGAGCCAGGCCCGGACGATGCGATGAGGCGCCTCAGCCATGGTGAACCCCCAGCATCCTGCACGCCACGGTTGCCTCAAGCTGGAAACTCGCGCGGCGCGGATCCGCACCGGGGCACCCATTCACCACGGCCCGCGGCCGAGCTTTCGTGCCCCTTGCGTATGGCTGCGGCCAATTGCCCCGGGCGACGCGCTAGTGGACGGTGGCGGGATCGGGAGCGGCGCTGGACGTGACGCCCGACGCGAAGGCTGCGGTTACCGGCCGGCCGTCGAGTTCCACGGTGGGCTTGAGGCCGAGCAGCCAGCAGGCGGTCGCCGCCGTGTCCTCAGTGTTGACCGAAAGCTTCGCATCCAGGTTCAAGTCGTAGCCGGGGCGCACGCCCGGGCCCGCGATGATCCACGGAATGCTGCGGCTGCGCGGATCCTCGCCCCCGTGCGTCCGGCCCGCCCCGCCGTGGTCGGCCGTGACGAGCACCACGGTCGAGGAGCGGATGCCGGCATGGTCGAGCGCCGCGAGCACCCGGCGAAGTTCGTGATCGGTCCCGGCATACTGCGCGAGCTGCTCGGGCGAGCCCCAGCCTTTCGCGTGGCCGACCGCATCACCGTCCGGAAAGTGCACGCACATCAGCGCCGGGCGGGCCTCGCGAATGACCCGCTCGGCCTCGATCGCAACCTCGGCGTCGGTGCACTTCGTGGTCTTGGGGATTGAAACGTGGGTCACCGTCCCCGGTCGCGCCAATGCGACAAACTTCGACTTGCCCGCCACCAGCGCCGTCACCCGCCCCGCCTTCGTGGCCAATTCCAGCACCGTCGGCACCGCCGGATAGCCCTGTTGCGCGGCCGGCTGGTCGCGGTTCCAGCTGACCTGGTGCCGTGCCGGGGTTACGCCCGTGAGCGCGCTGGTGCACGAGGGCAGCGTGATCGCCACCGAGGTGGTGCGCGCCCAGAAAGTGAACGCCCCCTCCCGCATCAGCGACCGCAGGCCGGGCATGTCGGCCCGCAGTGCGACATCGGGACGAAGGCCGTCGATGATGAAAATCACGACGTGTTCGACTTGAGGAGGCGGCGGCGGCAGTTCGCCCGCCCAGCCCGCAGTCCACCCGAGGCAGAGCAGGAGAAGAAGGCAGCGTCTCATCGGACAGCCAGCGTGGGACTGTCGCCGAAGGCTGGGCAAGCTTCCAGTCACGGCGGGGGAGATTTCACCGTCGCGTCACGGCGAACCGGCTTCCGCGTTTGACAAGCCCGCCTCCCGTGGCGTCGATGCTCGATTCCACCGCCTGATTGCCCCAACGTTCATCGCCTGCTTTCCCCATGCGCCCGCCGTCCCGGTACCTCATCCTGGCCACCCGCCTTGCCCTGGTCGTCTTCTGCCTGACGACCGCCATCCTGCCTCGCCCGGCCGTCGCCGCGGAAGCCACAAGCGACCTCCGGCTCGCCATCCTGGTGACCCGCCACGGCGTCCGCTCGCCGATCTACGGCGACGATGTCCTCGGGAAGTACTCCGCCGATGCCTGGCCGAAGTGGAACGTGCCGGTCGGCTACCTCACCCCGCATGGCGGGAAGCAGATGGAGTTGATGGGAGCCTACTATCTCGCCCGATTTCGCGCCGAGGGCATCCTGACCGGCGATTCCAAGGTCGACGGCGCCCGGGTTTATTTCCGCGCCGACAGCGACCAGCGCACGATCCGGACCGCGGAATACATTGCCGAGGGGCTGCTGCCGGGCGCGAAGATCGACCCTCACGCGCGCGCGCTCGACACTGTCGATCCGATGTACCGGGCGGCAATGCTGCCGATCGGCCCGCCCGACTATGACCGGGCGATCGCCAACGTCCTCGGCCGGATCGGCGGCAGCGTCGCCCCGCTCAATGAGGCCTGCTCCCGCGACCTCGATCGCGTGCGCTTCATCCTGCTCGGCACCGACGGGCCCGTACCGCCGGGGAAAACGGACCTCCGCGACCAGCCTTCGCTGGTCGAGCGCGGCACCCGCGACCATACCGTGAACCTGCGCGGACCGATCCGGACCGCCATGCAGGTCATCGACAACCTCATGCTCGAGTACGGCGAGGGCATGCCGATGGACCAGGTCGGCTGGGGTCGCGTCACGCGGAAGGAGCTGACCGAACTGCTGCGCCTGCACTCGCTCTACTTCGAACTCACGCAGGGCAGTCCCTATTCCGCCCAGGTGCAGGGTTCCAATCTCGCCAGCCATATCCTGAAGACCCTCCGGCAATCCGCCACCGGCCGGCCCGACCCCGGCGCGTTCGGCTCGCCGGAGCACCGGGTCGTGATGCTCGTCGGCCACGACTCGAACATCGTCAATCTCGGCGGCCTGCTGAACCTGAACTGGTGGGTGCCCGGCTCGCAGCGGAATCCGGTGACGCTCGGCGGCGCGATGGTCTTCGAGCTGCGCCAGCGCCGCTCCGACCAGAAATTCGTCGTCCGCACGTACTACGTGACCCAGAGTCTCGACCAGATCCGCAACCTCGAGCCGCTCAGCCCCGAGAATCCGCCGGGCTTGGCGCCGATCTTCATCCCCGGCTGCAGTGACCCGGTCCCGGGTTTCGACGCTCCGCTCGAGAAATTCGAGGAAGTGCTCAACCGCGCCATCGACCCCGCATTCGTGCTCGCGGACCCGAATTGAGGGGCGGATTTGGATTGCACAGGAGATAACGGAGAGAACAGAGCGAGAAACCGCTAATTCACGCGAAAGGTTCCGAACCGGATTAGTGCTGATTAGCGAAGATTAGAGGTTTCCCTCCTCCGCTCCCACCGTTTCCTCCCGTGCAATCCCGTCCGATCCCGTGAAAGAACGCCTGCTCGTCGCGATGTCCGGCGGAGTGGACAGCTCCGTCGCCGCCCTGCTGCTCCAGCGCCAGGGACACGACCTCGTGGGCGCGTACATGAAGAACTGGATCAACGAGGACCAGGTCATCGGGCACTGCCCGTGGCAGCAGGACATCGAGGATGCGCGCGCGGTGTGCGACCGGCTCGGCATCGAATTCCAGGTCGTGAACCTGATGCGCGAGTACCGCGAGCGGGTTGTGGCCTACCTGCTCGACGGCTACGCCCGGGGCCTGACACCGAATCCGGACATCATGTGCAACCGTGAGATCAAGTTCGGCGTGTTCCGCGCCTGGGCCCGGGACCACGGCTTCGCGGGCGTCGCCACGGGTCACTACGCCCAGCGCGTGGACCGAGGTGATGGCACCTACGCCCTCGCCGAGGGGGCCGACCGGAACAAGGACCAGTCCTATTTCCTCGCGCTCCTCAATCAGGCCCAGCTGGCCGACGCCCGTTTCCCGATCGGCCATCTGGCCAAGCCGGCCGTTCGCCAGCTTGCGCGGGAGGCCGGACTGCCAAACGCCGAAAAGAAGGACAGCCAGGGCATCTGCTTCATCGGGGAGGTCAGGATGCAGGATTTCCTGCGCGCCTACGTGCCCGACGCGCCGGGTCCGATTGTCCGCGCCACCGATGGCAAGGTGCTCGGGGAGCATCGCGGCCTGCATTTCTACACGCTGGGCCAGCGCAAGGGCATCGGCATCCCGTCGAACACCGACCACCAGGCGTACGTCGTCGTGGGCAAACGCTCGGACGACCGCGCGCTGCTCGTCGCGTTCGACCATCCGGACGCCCCCGGACTCTTTCAGCGCGAGGTGCGCGTGCATTCGCTGAGCTGGATCGGGGCATCGGTCGCCCGCCCCGGCCGCCTCGAGGGCCGCGTGCGCTACCGCGATCCGCGGGTCGCCCTGGAGTTCGTGCCCGAGAGTGCCACCACCGCCCTGATCCGCTTCGCCGAGCCCCAGCGGGGCCTGGCCTCCGGACAGATTCTGGCCCTGCACGACGGACCGGTGCTGCTGGGTGGAGGAGTGTATTTGTAATTGCGGATTGCGGATCGCAGATTGCGGATTCCGGATTGCGGAATCCGAAAGCTGATTTTGGGGCGGTTGTCTTGAGCACCTCATGGCCCAGTCTTCCTTCAGAGGCAGCCCCGCCTAGCAAAACTCTCCACCCGAGCGCGTCCGGAATCAATACGAAGCCGGCAACTCGATCCAAGCCGACAAAATCCGCAATCCGCGATCCGCAATCCGCAATTGCCTCGTGACGCCACCGGCGTTTCCCGCACCATGACGGCATGAATGCGGAGAGTGCGCTCGCCAAGCTGGCCCAGTGGGCCGAGCGGGAATCGCTGCTGCCAGATCTGCGGCGGGCGGCGCGGGCGACGGCGGCATTCATGCTGCCGCTGGTCGCCGCGCACTTCGGCTGGCTGGCAGGGCCGGTGGTCTACGCCGCGATGGCGGCGCAGAACATCGCGCAGGTGGATGTTCGCGGCGCCTACCGGGTGCGCGTCAGTGTGCTGCTGGCGATGACCCTCGTGCTCGGTGGCGCCACCTGGCTGGGCGCCACCGTCGCCCCGCATCTGGCCGTCACCCTCGCCGCCACCGCCCTGATCGCGGCCACGCTGGGACTGTGGCGCCATCTCAGCCCGGACTACGGGCCGTCGCTGGCCGCTTCCTCCGCCCTGCTCTTCCTGATCGCCCTCGCGCTGCCCGAGGGAACGCCCGCCACCATGGCGTTCTACGCCCTCGGTGGCGGACTCTGGGGCGTCATGCTCCAGGCCTCGCTCTGGCCGCTGCGGCCCCAGCATCCCCTCCGCCAGACCGCGGCCGAGACGTGGCAGGCGCTCGGCGATCTCTTCACGGCGATGGCCTACGACGAACGCAGCCCCGAGGTTCGCCAGCGCGCGATCGCCGACCGCGAGGCCACGGTGCGCACCACCCTCGATCGGACGACGGCGCTGCTCGGGACCGGTCCGGCCTCCCGGCTGCGCGGCCAGCTGGACGCGTTGAATCTCACCGCCGCCCGGCTGGCCACCCGCGTGGTGGTGTTCCAGGCCGCACTCGACGCGCACCGCGACCATGCCGAGTACCCTCGACTCACCCCGGCCGTGCAGCCGCTGCTGACCGCGCTGGCCAACACAGCCCGCGTCGTCGCGCTCGCACTCGTCTCCCGCCAGGGCTCCCGCCTTGCGACCGCGGAGGTTCGCCTCCGTCGGCTCGGCAACCTGGTCCAGGTCCTGCAGGCCCGCATCGCGGCGCATGCATCCGGCCTGCCCGGCAGCGGGGAACTGGTCGACCTGCTCCGCCAGCTCGGCGAGCAGCTGCCCGCGGTGCGCCAGCAACTCGAGGCCACCCGCGAGGGCGGGCCCGAGCACCGCGCCTTCTCCCTTGAGCTGCCGGAACTTGAAACCCTGACCCTCCGGCCACTCGCCGCCGTGCTGCACCTCCGGGCCCGCGTCGACCCGGCGCTGGTCCGCTTCACCGCACGGCTGGCGGTGCTCCTGGTCCTGGGCGTGGTGTTGTTTCGGCTGGGCCACATCCATCATGGCTACTGGCTGCCCCTGACGGTCGTCGTCGTGCTTCAGCCCGACTACGGCTCAACCCGCCTGCGCGCCGCGCAGCGGCTCCTGGGCACTCTCGTCGGCGGCGTCCTCGCGAGCGGACTGCTTTTCCTGCAGCTCCCGTCCGCGGTTTTGCTGACGGCCATCGCCGCGACGATCTTCGGCTTTTCCTACCATCTCCGCCGGCACTACGCCATCGCCGTCATGTGCATTACGGTGATGATTGTCCTGCTCACCGAGGCCACGACCACGGTCACCGTGCAATTCACGATCGAGCGCCTCGTGGCGACGCTGGTGGGCGGCACGCTGGCCATGCTGGCCGCACTCATTTTCTGGCCGGTGTGGGAGCGGGAGCGTTTTCCCGGCTTTCTCGCCGCCGCCGTGCGCGCCAACCGCGACTACCTCGCGCTGCTCCAGTCCCGGCTGGCCACGGGCGGGACCTACGACCAGGCGGTGGTCGCGGCCAAGCGCCGCGCCGAGACGGCCAACAGCGTGCTGTTCGCCTCGCTGCAGCGCATGAACGCGGACCCCGCCCACCAGCAGCGCCGCCTCGAGGAGGCGGCCGCGCTCGCCAACGGCAACCAGCGCCTGACCCGCGCCCTGACCACGATTGGCCTCCACCTCACGGGCACGGCGGTCGCAGAACCGGCCGCCGCCCAGTTTGCCACACTGGCCGGCGACGCCCTGGAAACGGTCGCCCGCCATGCCACCGGCGAGGCGGCGGCCACGGCGAGGCTCGCCGAACTGCGAACGGCCCTCGAGGCGTTCGAGGCTCCGGTTGCCGCCGGCGCCGGGCGCGATCAGTGGGTCTTCGGGCAGATGAACCGCGCCGCGGTCGAACTTGGCGCCATGCTGCTCGCGGCCGAGGACACCGCCCAAGCTTAGTGCCGGATCAGCGGTGGTTGGCACGAAGGCCACAAAGCTCACGATGCAAAATCCCAGAGGTTGGGCTTCGTGATCTTCGTACTCTTCGTGGCAACCCATGCCGAGCCCAAGGCTTCGGTATCGGCTATCCTAGCCGCGAATGCCTCCTACTCGCCAGCCTTCGCGAGCGTCGGCCAAGCCCGGACCTCGGCAAATGATGGCCGGGTGCGGGCGAAGACGTCGCGAAGCCGCGAGTATTCGCGGTAGTCGATCACGCGTCCGGGGTTCGCCGCGCTGTGCACCAGAAAGTCCGCCTCGGGCGGATAACAGGCCACGTTGACGTCCTCGTAGAATTTCGCGTCGGCGTTGCCTTCGGCGTCCAGCGACGCGGGTTCGAGCCCGACATTGTTGGGCACGTCCGCCGCCTTGTAGCGCAGGTCCACGCTCCAGCGGATGTGGTCGGAGAGGTTGGGCGTCGAGCAATGCGGCGTCCGGTTCGTCATGAACACCGCGCCGCCGCTTGGGCAGGCGGCGGTGATCGCCTTCCGCGGATCGTCCGGCAGGTCCTGGTCGCGGATCACGAGGAAATCGGCATTCCCG
Source organism: Verrucomicrobiota bacterium (assembly GCA_018239675.1). Classification (GTDB taxonomy): domain Bacteria; phylum Verrucomicrobiota; class Verrucomicrobiia; order Opitutales; family Opitutaceae; genus Opi-474. The sequence continues at coordinate 9,234 of JAFEGX010000111.1, read as the reverse complement.
CCCGCGTGGTGCTGGAACACCGGCCCGCGGTGCGTGCGCGGCAGGATTTCCATGCAGCCATTGTCCGCCGTCGCGTCGACAAACGGCACCCAGCAGGTGATGATCAGGTGCTGGTCGCAAAGGCCGGCGAGATAGCCGCTGTCCTGGTGCCACGGCACCACGCCGCGCCCGAACTTCGGCAGCTTTGGCCGGATCCGGTAGGGCGAGGCCACGACCTCCTCGGAGCCGACGAGCGCGGCGATTGCGCGCAGCAGGGCTGGATGGACAATCAGATCGAAAATCTCGCGCGAGTAGAAGCCACCGCCCCGCTCGCCGATGAGCGACCGGATGATCGCGTCGCCGCACTCCTTCGACTCACGAAAAATCGCGGAGAGCTGGCGGTCAAAGCCCAGCTCCTCGTGCCGCGCCCGCAGGCGGCCTTCGGTCTCTAACTGACGCGCGAGCCGGTTGATCTCGCCATGCAGCGACTGGCGCACCGGCTCAAGGTCGGACGCCGGGAAAACGTCCGGCACGATGAGGTAGCCCTCCTCGTGGAAAAACCGGACCTGCTGCGGGGTAAGCGGCGGCGTCATCCGGGCCGGGACTCTGGCCGGCCGCCGCGGGCCGGGCAAGCCTTGTCCGCCAGCCGGGGCCGGCGGTGTCCGAACGTCGACGGGTCGAAGGCGGGTCCAGCGGGCCTTCCCGTTCCCAAAGGCTCTCCGTAGCAACCGACGTAAGGAGGCTGGAGAGACTCCAGACCAACCTCCTCACGTCGGTTGCTACAGGCGAGCATCGAAAAGGGAAAGGGCAGGAAGTGAGACGAACCCTCCCTCAGGCCGGGCCCGACCAAACGCGCAAGCGCAGCTATTCTCCTCCCGGGCGCAAAGCTAAGAGTTCGAGTCTCCTTCGGGCCCTTTGTCGCCCGAAATATCCCCGTCCAAACCTAGCGCAGCGTCGCCACTGCCAGGCTCACCGCGAAGGCGAGAAACACCACGCCCAGCGCGCGGTCGATCCAGTGGCCGTGGCTCAGGAAACGGCGGCGGACGTCCGCCCGCGTGAAGACCAGCGAGACGAGGGTGAACCACGCCATCGTCGCGAGCGACATCCAGATCCCGTAGCCGGCCTGGATCAGCTTCGGCGTCCGCGGGTCGACGATCATCACGAACAGCGAGATGAAGAAGAGCGTGACCTTCGGGTTGAGGATGTTGGTCAGGAATCCCGTCATGAATGCGCCGTGCGTCGTCGGCGTCCGCGGCCCGCCCTCCGCCCCGAGGTCCAGATTGGCCGCGGGCTTGGCCTGAAGGGAGACGAGCCCGAGCCAGGCGATGTAGGCCGCCCCGGCCGTCTTCACGACGTTGAACCACCACGGCGAGCTGCGGATCAGCAGGCCGAGCCCCAGCACCGAATAACCGACGTGCAGCAGGATCCCCGTGCCGATGCCGAGGCTCGTCCAGATCGCCGTCCGCCGGCCATGGGCCAGACTCTGCCGGACCACGATGGCGAAATCCGGTCCCGGGCTTGCGACAGCCAGCAGGTGCGCGAGCGCCACCTGCGAGAACTCAGCCCAGGGGTTCGCCATCGGGGGCGCGCCGCCTCAGGGTTTCAGGTCCTTGAAGCCCGGGTCGGCCAACAGGCGGTCCAGCTCCTTGTTCTCGAGGAACAGCCGGATGGTGCGGTCGTCGGGATGGTCGCGGCGGGCCTTCTCCAGGGTGGAACGGGCGTCGTCGTCCTTGCCCAGCAGCGCGAGCAGGTAGACCTCCTGGATCACCGCCTGCGAATTGTCCGGCAGGCGGCGCTGCACGGCGCGCGCGGCCTTGAGGGCCGACTTGAACGCATCGCGGGCGCCGGACCGGTTGTCGAGCTTGCGCCGCGCGGTGCCGAGCGAGATCCAGTACTCCGTGGTGTCCGGGCAGACCGCGACCGCCTGCGCCAGCAGGCCCTCGGCCCGCGCGAAGTCGCGCAGGTTCGCGGCGAACGCCGCCTCGCTCGCATAGCTCGCGCCCTGCTTGCGCTCCAGCGGCGTGATCTCCTTCGGGCTGCAGCCGGCCAGGCCCGCGGCCACCAGCACCAGCGCGCCCAGGCAAAGACAACGAAGAGGTTTCGGGGCAGTCATCACGGGAAAAAACAGCGGGACTCCGGGCCGCGCCTCAGAGGTCCGGCGGGACCGTCGCAATCGCCTCCTCGAGCGTCGATATGCCCTCCTTCACCTTGAGCAGGCTGTCCTGGTGCAGCGTCTTCATGCCGCAGCGCATCGCGATGCGCTTCAGCTCGGCGGTCTCGACCTCCTTGTTGATGGCCTCGACGATCTCGTCGTTGGACACCATCAGCTCATGGATGCCGATCCGGCCCTTGTAGCCGCTGCCGCCGCACTTGGAGCAGCCGCGGGGATTGTGGCGGTAGATGGTCCCGCTCCAGCCGATCGCCTTGTCGAGGATCTCCTTCTCGCGCCCCTGCGGCTGGTAGCTGACGCGGCAGGTCTTGCACACGCGCCGCATCAGGCGCTGCGAGCACACGCACAGCAGCGACGACGAGATCATGAACGGCTCGATGCCCATGTCCGTGAGCCGGGCCACCGTGCTGGACGCGTCGTTCGTGTGCAGCGTGCTCATCAGCAGGTGGCCGGTGAGCGCGGCCTCGACCGCCACGTCGGCGGTCTCCTTGTCGCGGATCTCACCGACGAGGATGATATCGGGGTCCTGCCGGAGGAAGGAGCGCAGTGCGGTCGCGAACGTCAGCCCGATCTGCCGGTGCATCTGCATCTGGTTGATGCCGGCGAGCGTGTACTCGATCGGATCCTCGGCGGTGCGGATGACCAGCTCGGGGGAGTTGATCTCGTTCAAGGCCGAGTAGAGGGTCATGGACTTGCCGGAGCCCGTCGGCCCGCAATGCAGGATCATGCCGTAGGGCTGGCGGATGACCTCGCGGTACCTGGCCAACGCCTCCTCGGAGAAGCCCAGGGCCGGCAGCGGCAGCGTCGCCTTCTGCTTGTCGAGGATACGCATGACCACGCCCTCGCCGTGGTTCAGCGGCGCGGTCGAGACGCGGAGGTCGAGATCGAGCGACTTCTTGGTGAACTGCTTGAAGATGATGCGTCCGTCCTGCGGCAGCCGGCGCTCGGCGATGTCGAGGTTGCACATGATCTTGAGGCGCGCGACGAGCGCCGGCGCGACCTTCGCGGGGAGGCGGAGCTTTTCCTGGCACAGGCCGTCGATGCGGTACCGGACAATGATCTCGTTCTCCTGCGGCTCGATGTGGATGTCGCTCGCCCCCGCGAAATACGCATCCTCGATCACGCGGTTCGCGAGCTGGATGATCGGCCCGGACTCCTCGTTGACCATCTCCTCCTCGTTGACCTGCAGCGACGCGCCGAACTCGACGCCGATCTGCTGCACGACATCGTCGAAGCCCGATGCGCGCGTGTCCTGGCCCTGGCTGAACTTGTCCCGGATGTCCTTCTCGCGCCCGAGCATCCGCACGACGCGCAGTCCGGTCATCTCATGGATCTTGGCGGGGACCGTGACCTCGAACGGGTTGGCGAACACGACCAGCAGGAGGTCGCCGACCGTGCCGACCGGGATGACGAGATTCTCCTCGCAGAACTCGCGCGGGATGCGCTCGAATGTCGCCGGCGTGACCTTGTAGCGGGCGATGTTGTAGGGCGCGAGGCTGAGGGCCCGGCCCTTCGCCACCAGGATCTGGAGCGGCGTGATGCGGTACTCCTCCTGCAGCAGGCGGTCGAGGGCGTCGCCGTTCAGGTCCGCGGTGACGCCCGCGATGACGTCGCGCTGGCGGCCGGAGATCCGGCCCATCTCCATCAGCTTGGCGACGATCTGAGTCTGGACTTTTCCCAGCGGCATGGCGTCAGTTCGCGGAGTTCGAGGGTTTCGCGGGATTCGCGGCCGGCGCGGGGAACGGGGGCTTGGAGCCGGCGGGCGCGGCCAGGGGCGGCTTCGACCCGGTGGGGAACGGCGGCGTCGAGGCGGGTCTCGGGAACGGGGTGCCGGACGGTGGCCGCGGGAACGGCGTGCCCGACGCGGTCTTGCCCAGCGACGGGATGCCGGCCAGCGCGGCGGCCTTCGGGAAAGGCGTGGGGGTGCCGAACGGCGAACGCGTGTTCGGGCTCGCCGGCGGCACGCCGAACGGCGAGCGCGTGCCGGTCGGGGTCGGCGGCGGCGGCGCGATGCGCTCGGCCGCAAGCTTCTCGAGGTAGTCGGCGATCACCTCGAGCGTGGTCCCGAACCAGAGGATCGGGCCGGTGAACTGCTTCTCCCAGAAGCTCCGCACCGCCGGGCTGAGGTAGTAGGCCGTCGCGATGAAGTGAAAATCCTCGTCGTGGTCGAACGGCACCGACCAGGTCGCCCAGCAGGTCGGAATCTCGGTCGCCTTCTTCACGTCGTCGTGCACCTCGTAGCCCCGCAGGTCGATGAGTCCGATGCCCTCGTTGTCCACGCAGTGCTGGAGAATGTCCTCTTCCTTGAACGCCTTCAGCTCGTAGGCCAGGATGCCCAGCACGGTGGCCTGGCGGGGCTGTTCGGTCGTGATGATCTCGAGCAGGCGCTCGTTGGCCTTCTCAAGTTCCTCCAGCTTCACCAGGTTCGCCTCGACCAGACCGGCGCCGAGCAGCCGGTTGGCCCGCAGCATGAGTTGGCGATGTTCCGACGACATGGATTTCTGGGAAATGAGCGTGGCCTAGGCGGATCGGCGAGGCGATGTTTTTTCGCGGCGCCGGAGCGCGCCGACCCGCTTCAGCAGCTCCTTTTTCAGCCGCGCCAGGCCGTCGCCGGTCTGGCAGGAAATCTGGATCACCTCCGCGGAGCGGTACCGGCGCCGGAATTCCTTCAATCGCGGCGCCGCCTCGGGCAGGTCCATCTTGTTCGCCACCACCAGGCGCGGCTTGGCCAGCAGGGCCGGGTCGTACCGCTCAAGCTCCGCCAGCAGGTGCCGGTAGTCGTCGCGCGGGTCCCGGCCGTCCGCACCCGCCATGTCCAGCAGCACCAGCAGCACGGCGCACCGCTCGATGTGCCGCAGAAAACGGTGGCCCAGTCCGCGGTTCTCGCTCGCGCCCTCGATCAGCCCGGGCACGTCGGCCAGGAGGAGGCGCCGCGCCTGTTTCAGGTCCTCCGGGAACTCGATCACGCCGATCTGCGGATGCAGCGTTGTGAACGGGTATGGCGCCGTCTTCGGGCGCGCCGCGGTGATGGCATTCGTGAGGGAGGATTTACCCGCGTTCGGAAAACCCACCAGGCCGACATCCGCGATGCTCTTCAGGACGAGCCGGTAGGTTCCGCCCTCGCCCGGATGGCCGGGATTCGCGCGCCGCGGGGCCCGGTTGGTCGGCGACTTGAAATGCCGGTTGCCCCAGCCGCCGTTGCCGCCCTTGCACAGGACGATCCGCTCGCCGTCGTGGATCACCTCCGCGACGACCTTGCCGGTGGCGAGGTCCGTCACGACGGTCCCCAGCGGCAGCCGCAGGACGCATGGCGCGCCGTCCTTCCCGTGCTGGTCCGAGCCCATTCCGTGCTCGCCACGCTCGGCGCGCCAGTGGGGCTGGTACTTGTAGTCAACGAGGTTGTTGGTGTTGACGTCGCCCAGCAGGACCACGTCGCCGCCGCGGCCGCCGTCACCGCCGTTCGGGCCGCCCCACGGCTCGTATTTCTCGCGCCGGAAGCTGACGCAGCCGCGCCCGCCATCGCCCGCCTGGAGCTTTACTGTGCACTCGTCGACAAACATGGGCGCTACCATGCAGAACCCGGCCCGTTTGCCAAGGGATCGATTGCGCCGACGCGCCGCGGCCGCGGCGCGTCGGCAAGGAACAGGGGGCCAGGATACAAGTAACAGGAATTCAGCGGGTGCACCGGCGACCGCCCACCGTCATCTGTCCACGTTCGAGGTCCTGGTCCCTCACACCCGGGCCGACACCGCCACGGCCTTCCGGCCGTAGGGCACCAGGACGGAGGTGGTGGTCTGCTCGAGCACCGGGACGTTGGCGGCGAAACGGGCCTTGGCCCGGCCCTTGCGGGTGGCCTTCACGGTCAGGCGCTGGCCGCGGAAGGTCAGGGTCGCGTCGAGCCGCTTCACGCCCTCCAGCAGCCGCGGCTGGATTCGGAGGCCAGCTTCCTCGGGCTTCACGCCGAGGATGTGGCGGACGTAGAGGATGACGAGTTCGGCCCAGTTCCAGACCACAATGCCGACCTGCGGGAACGGCGGCGCGAGGCGGCGGCCATAGAACTCGAACCACGTCCCGGCGTTGGCTCCGGCCACCGAACCGAGCCAGTCCAGTATGCGCCCCACTTTCGCGCCGTCGCCGGCCTCGGCCGCCGCGCGGGCGACAAACAGCGATGCAAACGGCCACGACCCCGGCGAATCCGGCTCGGAGGTCACATCATACCGACCGTAGCCGCCGTGTTTCCAGTCCTGGTTCCAGAGCCGCTCCATGCTCGCAAAGGTCCGCCGTGCCACCGGCGAATCCGGGGCCACGAGACCGAGCGCGATCGGGAGAACGCACGAGGTGTCGGGATTGATGCGATGGTTCCCCGGTCCGCCCAGCGGGACCTCCCTGGGAAGCGACGCCTCCGGCCAGGCCGTGATGGTCTCCTGCACCGCGCCATCCGGCGCCCGGCGCTTGATGAACCCGCGCTCGTCGTGCATCCGGAAGCGCGGATGGTCGAGCATGGCGGCCAGCAGCCGCTTAGCTTCCGCGTCCCAGCGCGCCGCCTGCTCCGGGTGGCCCAGCAGGCGCGCCAGCACCGCGCCGGCCTCCAGCCCATGGGCAACCATGGCCTGGTAGGACAGCTCCATGCCATGCTCAATGCCATGGGCTTTGTGCCGCTCCCAGTACTCGCGGCAATTCACCAGGAGCCCGCTCTCCGGATGACGAAACACCGGCTTCAGCGGAAATTCCGCGGCGGCGACAACCTTCTTCCAGCGCGTGCGCACCAGATCAAGGTTGCCGGTCCACAGCACGTAGTCCCGCAGCGTGCAAAGCAGGACGCCATTCTGGTCGAGTTCCACCTCGGCGGGATCCCGCTTCACGCTCGAATCCAACGTGTCGCCGTCCGGGGTCACGAACTTGTCGAGCAGACGCGACAGCACGGTCGTCGCCGGGCCGGTCGCCCCAATCATCGCCAGGCCCAGGGCAATCATGGCCTGGTCACGCATCCACTCGAGATTGTACTGCCAGATGCTGCCGTCGATGCAGCCCGCCCGCGACACCGCCACGGGCAACTGGCGGGTCGATGCGGCAAAGAAATGGTCCCAATCCTTCCGGCCCAGGGATAGCCGGGACAGGCCGGTCCAGAAGGTGCGGGCCGCCCGGTCCGGCCGGGTCGCCCGGCTCCAGGCACACTTCACCTGGTCGGCCTTCACATTCATCCGATAGCCCACCACCAGGGAGCGCCGGGCGCCCGGGCGCAGGGTCAGGCGGCGGCGCAGGACCTGGCGTTTCACGCCGGTCGTCACCTCGATTGTGACGGCTTTCCGCCCCTGGTTCGCCACGGTAATCACCCGGGTGAGCGCCGGAAGTGACCAGGCGGGACAGCTGAACTGCTCGGTTACCGCCACACCCGCGGCCGTCCACTTCACTTCCACCGTCGGCACCGGCACATCCGGCAACCACCGCGCGGCCATGCGCCCGGCCGCCGGCTCCAGCGTCCCGCCGTCCCGGCCGACCCGCACCATCGTCGCCGCGAGTCCCGTGTCCGGATCCATCGTGAGCGCGTCGCGCTTCTTGCGGAGACGGTCGGGATTCATCACCAGCAGCCCGAGGGGCGTCGCGCCACCGCGCGGCGCGACCTGGATCGCCGCCTGGATCAGGCCGTTGCCGAGGAAATAGTAGTCGACCCCGGGCAGTTCCGTCCGGACATCGGCCGGACCGGAGTTGGGATCGTCGTGGTAGAAGTGTTCGCTGGCTTCAATCATGGGAGGGACGGGCCGCGGCATGCCGCCCGATTGGCCGGATTCCGTACCACCGGCGATTCCCGGAAATCAACGCGAAGCCGCGCGAACAATCAGCCGGCCGGCCGCCGGGCGCTACAGGACGATCTTGATGCCCTTGCGCAGATACGTCGGAACGTCGAGGTCCTGACCGTCGAAGAGATTCTTGTCGGTCTTCTCGAAGTGTCCGCGGCTCTCAACCTCGCCAAAGCCGAACTCCTCCTGCGCGACCGCCTTGGCGGGCGTCGCGACCGCGGCCAATTCGGTCTGCAGCGGCGACGTCGAGCTGGCGGCCGGGGCCGGCGTCGCCGGCGGGGCGCCGGCCCGCGTGAACGGAACCTTGGTCCGGCCCGTCGGGAGCGGACGGCGCGCGGGGAGGCCGCGGCCGGCCATGTCGCTCATGCCGAGGACACAGACCTCCACCCGGTTCTGCATGGCCTCGTCGATCACCGCGCCCATGATGATGTGGGACTCGCGGCCAAACTGCTCGGTGATCGCGGTCATGAGCTCATTGACCTTCGGCAGCGTGAGGTCGGTGCCGCCGATGAGGTTGACGAGCATCCGGTCGGCTTTCCGGGAGAATTCCGGAGTGTGCAGGAGCGGGCAGAGCTTGAGGCTCGCGAGCGCGTCCGCCACGGCGTTCTCGCCGCTGCCCTCGCCCAGCCCGAACAGCGTCTTGCCGCCGCGCTGCTGGAACACGCCGCGCAGCGTGGCGAAGTCGAGGTTGATCAGGCCCGTCTTGAACAGCATGGCCCAGATCGACTTCACGCCGCGGCCGATCCACTCGTCGGCCCGGGCGAACGAGTCGAGCACGCTCGAGTCCTCGGCGCCCTCCTGGAGCAGAATGTCGTTCGGCAGCGGGATCACCGCGTCGCACACGCGGCGCAGGGCGTTGAGGCCCTCCTCGGCCTGCTTGAGCCGCCGGCCGCCCTCGAAGCTGAAGGGCATCGTGACGAACGCAATCACCAGCGCGCCCTGCTCCGCCGCCAGCTCGGCCACGACCGGGAGCGCGCCGCTGCCGGTGCCGCCGCCCATGCCGCCGATGAGGAACACGAGGTCGCAGCCCTTGACGACCGCGGTGATCTTCTCGCGGTCGGCCTCGGCCGCCTCGCGCCCCAGCTCCGGGTCGCCGCCGGCGCCCAGCCCGCGGGTGACGCTCATGCCGATCAGCACCTTGTCCTGCACCGGCGAGCTCGCGAGCGCCTGGTGGTCGGTGTTGATGACCGCGAGCTGGAGGCGCTCGAGGTTCTCCATCTTGAGGCGGTCAACGGCGTTGGAGCCGGCGCCGCCGACGCCGACCAGCTTGATCGCGATGCTGCGGTC
>JAFEGX010000110.1 GCA_018239675.1 Verrucomicrobiota bacterium | reverse complement strand
TATGGCGCGTTCGTGCGAGCCCAAGCGCAGGAAGCCTAGCTCCGAGTCAGGCGATCTACCTGCGTTGCGGGAACCCACCAGCTTGTATTGTCCATGCCCAGAGGCTTGAAAATCCGTTGTTCGACAAAGTCGGCGAATGGCTGCCCGGCCACCACCTCCACCACTCTTCCGACTGCATCGATGCCAGCTGTAGAGTAACCCCAACGGCTGCCCGGAGAAAATCGGAGCGGCTCGCGCGCCAGAATTTTCGTGAACTCAGCCAGCGACCAGTGCGGGGAGGAGACCGGATACTCGCCCAAGCCGCTGGTATGGGTGAGCACATCGCGCAGTGTGATCGGCCGTTTGGGTCGCACCAGCACGCGCCGATCGGCCGACTGCTCCTGCACCAGCCACTGGCGGCGGAACTCGGGCAAATATTTCTCCAGCGGATCGTCCCATGCCACCTTCCCCTCGTCCACCAGCAGCGCAATCGCCACCGCAGTGATCGGTTTGGTCATGGAAGCGATCCAGAAGGTGTCATCGGGCCTTTGTCTGCGGCCGGTGGAAAGGTCGCTGACGCCGACGGCCGACAAGTGCAATACCTTATCCTCATCCGCAACGAGCGACACGGCGCCAGCGATCTCGCCGCGATCGACGTAGGGTTGGATGGCCGCCGGAATGCCGGCAAACTCGCCCGCCTCCGGAGCCGCCAAAACCGCCGATGGGAGCATTGGCGCCAGGCCAAGCAATAGCGGTAGCACTAACGAGCGCATGACCCGCGCAATCTCCTTCGGCAAGGCGAGGACGAAAGACAAAGACAAGGGAATGGGGTCAACGATGGTGCACATTGGCGATGAGATCATGGGCGAAATCAGTCCGACCGGTGCCGTGGCCGGCGGCTGAATGCAGCCACATTCGATCGAGAGATCAGACCACTTCCCTGGGTGCGCCTATCGCCGGCCGAAGAGGCGACGGCCTTGGGAAGCGAGACGACAATCCAGAGGTGCATCCTTGGCTACAGCGGGGCGCGTCCGATATGCCGCCAGAGAATACCGCCATCTGCTCTCGAACCAGCCGACCAATCCGCCCTTGCTCCCATCAGAACAGAAGCAAGACCGCCGATGGGAAATATTGCACCGCAGGACATCGTCGGAATCAGGGCGACTCACGCTCACCCCGCGCCACGCCATCGGATCCAAAAAAGACCCGATCGATTCCGCCCTTCGGGAAGGCGAGTTCGCAAACCAACGCGCCGCCCTCGTTCTCGTGCATGCTGATTCTCGGCAACATAGCTTCATCCGTGTAAGGAAACGCAACGGTGACGAGACGCAGGTGCTCAGTGCGGTCCGTGGCGCTTGCCCGACGCAGAAACTTCGCAGTCGAATACGTCTGCCCGCGTTCCACAAAGGTCTCCGACCGGAGGTTGTCCTCAATCACAGCCAGTTCGCCCCGTAGGTTGAAAACCCGCACGCGGCACTTCGCTCCCGCCCGCGACCCGATGATGTCGATTCCACCCCCCTTGGCTACCGCGAATCGGTTGGACGGGGCCGTTACAAAGCGCGTCGTGTACTCCACCTCGCCGTCAGATTCGAGCTGGGCGTCATCGCACCAGACGACATAAGGATGAGGCGTCCTAACAAAATACAGGCGCCGGTCGCAATGTCCGATCCACTCCAAACCGATGTCATAGGCACGCTGGGCCTGTCCGTGCACAAAGGCACCAAAATCGTCCTCACGATATTCTAGGATCTTGCCGATGCTTCCCCGGACTTGTTCCGCCCTGCCGAGCTTCAGGGTCGTGTGATGGCGGCTTTCCCAAGGCTTGTATCCAGGATCCGTCAGGAAATCCTCGCCGAGAGCGTAGAGGGTAACGGCGTTTTCGTCCTGATGATTGTGACCTTGGTGAAAGTCATAGCCGCTCGTGAATGACACGTGTGCTGCCTGTGGATCGTTCCATCGGCTGCGCAAGAACACGCGGCCGCTGGCGAAGCGCTTGCCCAACGGCGTTCCTGCCGGGACCGCCGCTGGCATGGCAGGGAGGTCACCCGCGAGCAGGAGAAACGGCCAGGACAACCCATGCGTCATATTTCCTACGCCGTCAGCTTCCGGGCCACGCATGGCGCGGGCGGATTGCCACCATGCCCACAGTTGGGTCGCGCATCCGAACTTGATCATCGGATAGGCGACCGTGGCATTTGTGGCGATGGGCTCGCTGTCATTCATCGCCAGCATGTGGTGCGAGCCCGGCAGTAGCTTCCATAGGACCTGCTCTCCGGTGGCTTTCAGCAGCGGCTGCTCAGCCATCAGGTCCGGACCTCCGTTCCGGCTCAGTGCGTGAGCAAAGGGGATCGCTCCGAGCAAACCATACCCGAGATAGGAATGGCCCTCGGTGGCGTAGCCGTCCTGATCGACGAAATGCATGAAGTAGTCCCGCACCCGCTCCGTGGCCCGGGCCAGCCACTCCGGCCGGTCGCCCAGCACAAGGGCGCATAATCCGAGCGCGCCGAATTGCACCGCGTTGTGGTTGCAGGACATCACGCTAGAGTTGTCGCGACCCCAGACGGAGTCATCCGAATAGAGTAATTGCCCGAATTCCGCCACCCGCGCCCGCACTTCCTTCCGCTCAGCTGCGGTGAGTCGCGCATTCAGCCAATCGGCGCCTATGGCCAGCCCCTGGGCGGCATCAGCGTATTGCAGATGCGTCGGCCAAGCTTGCCTGTCATTCGCCCGATACTGCCGCACCACGGCAAGCAGCAGTGAGCGGGCTTTCTGGAAATACTTTTCCTCGCCCGTGAGATAGCCAGCGAAGGCCAGAGTGCCGAGCCGCTGCTGGAACGCCCGCCCGCTCGTGCCGGGACCGTTCTCTGATGAGACGAGCGAATAGGGTTCCGTCGGGACGCGCAAAAACTCATCCGCCCGGGAGAGAAACTTGCGCCTGGCCTCGATTATCCAGGGTTGCGACTCACTGCGGGCCCGCAAGGTCGGCACATCTGCCTCGCTAAAGAAAAGGTGCGGGCCTTCCACAGCCGCACCACTGCTATCAGCTTGCCCGATAATCGTCGCGAGCGTGAAGCCAATCAGGCTGCTAATTCTCATGATTGATGGAGTGCCTCTTGCGGCGCCTTGTCATTCCTTTGCCCATACAAACCAAATGTGGATCGCCACCGAAGTTTTGTTGCCTTGCGCGAGATAAATAAACCGGCGAACACGAGCAGACTAGAATACCGGGTTACTGCCGGGCAGCCGGCGGCGGTGTATTATTGTGGAAAAGATCAGGCCGGTTCGGATTGCGAAGAAAACTTATTCTTCCGCCTTGTAGGCGCCGCGCAGGGGGTCCGGCAATCGCCGGAGAGTCCATACATATCGTCAAGCTGATCGTCCGCGGAAACTCAGCGGGGTCTGTCCGAAGACCTGCTTGAAATTCCGGATCAACCGGCGCGAATCGCCAAAGCCCACGGCGTAGGATATCTCTTTCACTGACATACTAGTTTCGATCAGCAATTGGCGCGCGACTTGCACGCGACGTTCAATGAGTGTGCGGACGACAGTTTGGCCGCAAATACCGGAGTAACGGCGCTCCAACGTGCGTCTGGAGACACCCAAGCGCGCGGCGATCGTGGCAACTGTCAGGGGCCGATGACTGTTGAGCCAGATAAACTCCCGAGCCGAATCTACAATCCTGTCGCCCGTCTCTAGCCAGTCACTCGCGGGTGCCTCTCCCGAGGAAGTACTGGAGACCAAGCCAAATATCTCCAGACCTAGGCCGGCGGTGGCCAGAGAGTTTTGGGCTCCATCCTTTACGACGATCCGGTAGGTGCGTCGCATGGCTGCCAACAACCGCCGCACGTCGCAGGCGCTGTTCACGGTGCCGGCCAAGCCCAAACGCCGCTTGGCCCTCAGGCGATGCAGGTATTCGCCATTGCCGCAAATCCAGCGCTCAGTCCAACCGGTCGCGCTCTCCGGCCGGTAACGATGCCAAGATCCGGGTGGGATCAGGAAGGCGTCTCCCGCCTGGCATTTCATTTTCACCTCGCGGGTTTCGAAAAGGCCACCGCCCTTTTCAATAAAAACGGCGGCAAAGTCACCCAGCACGCGGCCTTTTGTCCAAGTGAAGTCGTAGTCCGCAGGATGCCCGTGCTCCGGATAAAGGTCTCCGGGACGAAATTCCGCGTGGCCCACGCTGGTCAGGTAGAGCTCACGCCGCAGGTCTTCCGTCGTAACCTCGAGATATCTGTAGCCCATGGTGGCAAAGTCGAAGGCGGGAATATCGCGAAGCCAAATCGTTGAATTGGCGCAAATGAGGCAGAAATAGCGCATTTTGGCTACAAAAGTAATTTCCGGAGCACCGACGGAAGAGCCATAGATGGGTCGCCTTGCTACCGCCGCGACAACTTGCGCCTAGGTACCGCCTCACAAGCCGCTTTTGCTATTTTCGATCCAGATCGATTCCCCATGAGCCAAGCCAGCCTAGCCTCTTTCCCCGCCAGCCCACCAGCCGCCTCGAATTTTGATTATAGCCTAATCGGCAAGAACGCAGCTCGGGCCGTCGAACTCGGGCTTGCCGAGGCAGAGTGGTATCAAACCCCGGTGCCGCGCGAGCAATTGCGGTTGCTGTTGGAACGCCGTGACGGGCCCGCCATCCGCGACACCTTGCTCTGGTTCGCCCTTCTCGGGGCCACGGCGTGGGCGACCTTGGCGTTGTGGGGCACTTGGTGGGCAGTGCTGCCCTATTTGCTCTACGCCGTTCTGTATGCGACCGCCTCGGATTCTCGCTGGCACGAGGCCGGCCATGGCACAGCGTTCGACACTGACTGGATGAACAATGCGCTATATGAGATAGCCTCGTTCATGGTCATTCGCGAATCGATTATTTGGCGCTGGAGTCACACCCGCCATCACAGCGACACGATCATTGTCGGACGTGATCCCGAAATTCAGGTTTCCCGCCCCCCTAATCTTCGGGCTCATATCGCCAGTATCTTCAATCTCGGCAACTACCGCACGTACTTTCCGGGGCTGCTCCGTCATGCGTTCGGCCAGATCACCGACGCCGAACGGACCTTCGTCCCAGAAAGCGAAATCCCGGCCATCGCACGCAATGCGCGCATCGTCATCGCCATCTATCTCGCCACCGTCGCCCTCGCCTGCTGGTTCCACAGCTGGGCGCCCGTATTCCTGATAATCCTGCCGCACTTCTTTGGCACCTGGTTGATGATATTGCACAATACCACGCAACACGCCGGCCTCGCCGAAAACGTGCTCGACCATCGCCTGAACTGCCGGACGGTCTACATGAATCCCTTCAGCCGATTCGTGTACTGGAACATGAACTATCACCTCGAGCACCATATGTTTCCCCTGGTGCCCTACCATGCATTGCCAAAGCTGCATGAGCTCGTTCGCCACGACTGCCCGCCGCCCTACCCTTCAATCTACGCCGCCTGGCGCGAGTTGCTGCCGGCTGTGTTACGGCAGGTCAAGGATCCGGGCTACTATGTGAAGCGGAAGCTGCCCGACCCCAAACCTCGGCGAGGGGCGGTGGCGGCCTGCGATGCGCGCCCCGACGCAGATGGCTGGCTCGATGCCGGAGCTGCCGACGGCTTGCAGCGGAACCAGGTAGTCCGGTTCGACCACGGCCGGAAGACTTTCGCCCTTATCCGCGATCACGACGGTCGTCTTCACGCCACCGACGGCATCTGCACCCATGGTAACACCCATCTGGGAGAAGGTCTCGTCAAGGGCGACATCATCGAATGTCCGAAACACAACGGCCGGTTCCGATTCGCCGACGGTTCACCGGCGCGGGTCCCAATCTGCCGGGGATTGGCTACTTACCCGCTCACAGAGCACGGCGGCCGTCTCCGGCTCAATATAGCCCGTGCCGGCGGGTGCGGTGCTCGCCCACAAAAGTCCTTTCAGCTCCGGGTCGTCGCCAACCGCAGCGTCGCCACCTTTATCAAGGAGCTAATCCTTGAGCCCCTAGATTCCGCAACCAAGGTGGAATTCATTCCGGGCGACTACCTGCAGCTTGAGATCCCCACCTATAACACGATTCGCTTTCGGGACTTCGACATCTCAGAACCCTATGCGTCTGTCTGGCGGGCGCAGCACGTGTTTGATCTCGTGGCGCGTAATCCTCTTGGCTCGCGTCGGAACAATTACTCCATCGCCAGCAATGGCGCGACCGAGCGCACGCTCCGCTTCAACGTCCGTATCGCCACTCCGCCGCCCGGCCAGGACTGCCCGCCGGGAATAGGCTCGGCCTTCTTATTTTCCCTCCGGTCAGGCGACTTCGTCACGGCGCACGGGCCCTTTGGTGACTTCCACTCCAAGCCAACGCAACGCGAGGCTGTCTATGTCGGCGGCGGTGCGGGGATGGCCCCGATTCGCGCCCACCTTTCCCATCTGCTCGAAACCCAGCGCAGCGCGCGGCGGATTAGTTTCTGGTATGGCGCGCGTTCTCGGCAGGAACTCTTCTACAGCGAGTATTTCGCAGGCCTAGCAGCGCGCCATCCGAATTTCCAGTTTCATGTCGCCTTGTCTTCCGCTCTGCCGGAAGACGCCTGGACCGGACACAAAGGGTTCATTCACGAGGTCGTGCTGGAAAATCATCTTCGCGATCACCCCAATCCAAATGCCGTCGAGTACTACCTGTGTGGTCCCCCAAAGATGGTAGACGCCTGTCAGAGGATGCTCGCACAACGCGGCGTGGATCCTGGGCAGATCTCCTACGACGAATTCTGAGCCACGCAGCTATGACACCACTTGAGCGCATTCACGCGGTCTTGGAACGCCGGGACATTGATCGAACCCCGGTGGATATCTGGCTCACTCCCGAGATGCTCCAAGCCCTGCAAAGCCACACCGGAATACAGGACGAGCTCGCACTCTACCGTCATCTTGGCTTGGACAAGATTGTCTGGGTTTTCCCTGGCTACCGCACAGAGAGATTTGATCCCAACCAGAGCGACGGCCGAGATCCGTGGGGCGTCCCAACGCTGCGAGTCAAATCCGGCGCGGCCACCTATCAGGAATATGGCGAGGGTCCGCTTGCAGCCATGGAATCGCCAGCCCAACTGGACGACTACCCGTTCTGGCCTGATCCGGAAAAGTTCAACTACGAGGCCGCCGCTAGCCTCGCAGGGCGCGCACGATCCTTCGACTTCGCCACCATCGGACCGTGGCTTTCCAACTTCGAAATCTATTGCCACCTGCGCGGCATGGAAAACGCCTTGGCCGACCTGATCTGCGAGCACGAATTCCTTACCGCCGCCCTTGACCGCATCGAATCGATCCAAACGGCTATGCTCAACCGCTTTCTAGCCTGTGCCGGGAAACAAATCGACCTGGTTTTCATTTCTGATGACCTCGGCACCCAAGAGAGCCAATTGATGTCGCTGAGGGCATTCGAGGAGCATCTCAAGCCCCGCATCCATCGCTGGTGTACACTCATCCATAGCCACGGGAAGAAGGTGTTGTTTCATACTGACGGCGCATCACGGCCTTTCTTACCACACCTCGCCGACTGCGGCGTAGATCTGCTTAATCCAATCCAGCATGTCTGCCCCGGCATGGAAGCCGGGCCACTCCGGCACGATTTCGGAGACCAGTTCATTTTCCACGGCGGTATCGACAACCAGCATGTGCTCCCCCACGGCTCGCCAGACGAGGTTCGAGCCGAAGTTCGACGCTGCATCGAAACACTCGGCCAAAGTGGCGGATATATCGTCTGTTCTTGCCACAATGTTCAGGCTGGCACCCCAGTTGGCAACGTACTGTCAATGATTGATGAAGCGCAGCAATGGCCGAGCGACACGCGCGTTTCTGGAGGTTTCGCCCGACAGTAGTAGCCCGGAGCCAACGACACAGAAATATTGAACTCCGACATACCATGACACGCACCGCATTCCTGATGACGATCAAGCCCGGAAACGCCAACGAGTATATTCGCCGCCATCGAGCTGTTTGGTCCGACCTTGTGGCCGTCCTAAAATTACATGGGGTGAGTAACTACTCCATCTACCATCATGCGCCTACCGGCCAATTGTTCGGCTATGCTGAGGTGGTCAACGTTGAGCAGTGGGAGGCGATCGCGCGGACGCCCGAGTGCCGCCGCTGGTGGGCCTACATGGAGGATGTAATGGTATATAACTCTGATCACACCCCAAATGCGGAGCCGTTGACGGAGGTCTATCACCTGGATTAACGACGTCTCGCAGGGAGGGATTCAAACCACTGATTCACGCTGATGGGTTTCCGACCGGATTAGCGTGGATGAGCGAAGATTAGCGGTTCCCTCTCCGTTCCCTCCGTTGCCTCCGTTGCCTCCGTTGCCTCCGTTGCCTCCTGTGAACCGTATTGCTTCCGGTCCCTGGCGACTTGACAGGACCCGCTTTCCCGAAACAGTCCGCGCATCGTGTTGCGCTGGCGCCAAAGTCTCCGGGCCCTTGATCTCGTTCGCCGCTTTGGCGGCGCTGCCGGGGCCGGCCTGGTGCTCTTCCTCGCGGTGCTGGCGTCCAGCCCGGAGCTTCACCACTGGATCCACGGCAAAGACACCGGCGGGTCCGAGGACGGTTGCGCCGTCGTTCTGTTTTCGAGCGGTGTGTCGGTTGCGACCGATACCGCGATTGTCCAGCAGGGCCCGGCGCTCCGCCCGGTGGCCCTCCGTCCGGCCGCGGCCGACGTCTGGATAACGGCTCCCGCCTACCGGCTCCCGCCGAGTCAGGCCCCTCCGCTGAACTGAGTCAGGTGTATCCCGCCGCCGGGGTCCGCAGGTTCGGACCCGGCGTTTGCGCCCGTCCACCCGGACGGCGTCGTTCCGTCCACACCCGCTCCGTTCCATCATGTCGCACCCCCGTTTCTCCCTTCTCCTTTCCACCGTTTCGCTCACCGCCGCCGTTTCGCTCGTCTCCGCCCAGCCCGCGCCCGACGGCGCCGCCGCGGCCGAAAATAGCTCCCCCATCAAACTCGAGAAATTCGTCGTGACCGACGAACTCGACCGCGCCCGCGAGGACATCGTCCCGAATCTCGGCGCCACCTCGTTCCAGATCTCGATCACGCAGCTCTCCGCCCAGCCACAGGGCCCGGACGCCGCGTTCAACCAGGTCCTGCTCCGCGTACCCGGCGTCGCGCAGGACTCCGGCGGCCAGGTCCACCTCCGCGGCGAGCACGCCAATCTCCAGTACCGCATCAATGACGTGCTCCTGCCCGAGGGCGTCGGGGGCTTCGCCGCCGAGCTCGACACGCGGCTCGTCGACACGGTCGCAGTCCTGACCGGCTCCCTGCCAGCCCAGTACGGCTACCGCACGTCGGGGGTCGTCGACATCCACACCAAGAGCGGCCGCAACGCGCCCAGCAGCGAGCTCTCGCTCTACGGCGGCGCCCACGAGCGCTGGAACCCGTCGTTCGAGACGGGCGGCACCCTGGGCAAGGTCGATTACTACCTCACCGCCAGCTACGACTCCAACAATCTCGGCGTCGAAAACCCTACCCCGGCCCACGAGGCGATCCACGACCATACCGAGCAGGCCAAGGGCTTCGCCTATATCTCCGCCACGCTCACGCCGACCAGCCGGCTCAACTTCATCGCGAGCGCCTCGAGCGCCCGGTTCGAGATTCCGAACAATCCCGGGCAGGCGGTGGCGTTCACCCTGCCTGGGTTCTCCACGTTCGACTCCTCCCAGCTCGACGAACGCCAGCACGAGGACAGCCACTACGCCGTCGTCGCCTTCCAGCACACGGCCGGCGACGTCTCGCTGCAGGCGGTGGCGTTCACGCGGGCGAGCCGCCTGCACTTCGAGCCGGATCCGGTCGGCGACCTGATGTTCAACGGGGTCGCGAGTGACGTGCGGCGGGACCTCGACTCGCAGGGACTCGAGTTCGACGGTCGCTGGGCCGTCGCCGCCCGCCACACCCTGCGCGGCGGCCTGCTGGTCTCGTGGGACCGCGCCGCCACCGACACTGCGACCGCGGTCTTCGCCACCGACGACCGCGGCACAGTCTTGTCCAACGTCCCCTTCACCATCGCGGACCACCAGCGCAAGCGCGGACAGCTCTACGGCGGGTACCTCCAGGACGAGTGGAAGCTCGGCGATCTCACGGTGAATTACGGCGCGCGCGCCGACGCCGTCGACGCCTACACGCGGGAGAGCCAGCTCAGCCCCCGCCTCAACGCCGTCTACACCCTCAGCGCGGCCACGAGC
Source organism: Verrucomicrobiota bacterium (assembly GCA_018239675.1). Lineage (GTDB taxonomy): Bacteria > Verrucomicrobiota > Verrucomicrobiia > Opitutales > Opitutaceae > Opi-474. The sequence continues at coordinate 42,197 of JAFEGX010000110.1, read as the reverse complement.
CTGCACGCCGGCTACGCCCGCTACTTCACGCCGCCGCCGCTGGAGGTCCTCCAGACGGGCGACATCGCGCAGTTCGCAAACACCACCAACGCCCCCGAACTGACGGCCAGCTCTCCGGTGCGGTCCGAGCGCTCGCACTACTTCGACGCCGGCCTGAGTCACAAGCTGACCCCGGACCTCGCCCTCACGCTCGACGCGTACTACAAGACCGCGCGCAACCAGCTCGACGAGGGCCAGTTCGGCCAGGCCCTGATCTACGCGCCGTTCAACTTTCGCACGGGCCGCGTCCACGGGGTGGAGCTCGCGGCGAACTACACCCGCGACCGTTTCACGGCGTACGCCAATGTCGCGGTCAGCCGTGCCACCGGCCGCGAGATCACCAGCGGCGAATTCCAGTTCGATCCCGCCGAACTCGCGTACATCGCAGCGCACGATGTCTTCCTCGACCACGACCAGCGCCTGACCGCGTCAACCGGGATTTCGTATCGCTGGACCGACACCCTGGCGTTCGCCGACCTGCTGTACGGCAGCGGCCTGCGGCGCGGCTTCGCCAACACCGCGAAACTGCCGGCCTATGCGCCGCTTAACCTCGGTGTCGAGCACACGTTCAGGTTTGGCGGCCGCCGCCAGCTGCGCGCGCGCCTCGAAGTGCTGAACGTGTTCGACGACGGGTACGAACTTCGCGACGGCTCCGGCATCGGCGTCGGGGCGCCGCAATACGGCGAACGCCGCAGCGTCTACGGCGGCCTGTCCTGGACCTTCTGAACCCCAATCCCAACCCACCGCATCCCCAGTCCAACGTGGGCCGGAAGACCTCTCACAGGAGGCAACGGAGGGAACGGAGAGGGAAACCACTAATCTTCGCTCATCCGCACTAATCCGGTCTGAAACCCATCAGCGTGAATTAGCGTGAATTAATGGTTCCCCATCTCCGTTCCCTCCGTTGCCTCCTGTGAAAGCCCGGTCTCCGGTCATTAGCACGCTTTAGCGGTGATCAGTGGCTCCCCTGCTATCCCAGCGATTTCCCGGATTCGGGCTGTTTCGGCGTCACCACCGGCGTACACTCCGGGCCAGAGCCGTGCGATCATGACGACCTTCGACGAACTGCCTGGTCCGGTCACCGAATGCGGGATCGGCTGCGAATTCGCGGAGCCGCTGTCGGCCAGCGGTGGCGAGTGGATCTGGTGCCACCGTCCGGGCGCCGTCCAGCGCCTGTGCAGCTGGCGCACGCCCTGCCGGTATTTCGCGGCGCGGGGCCGGCTCACGGCGGAGCCGATCGGGACGGGCCCCGCGGCCGAGGAGGTTTCCCGGCTCGGCCACGAGCGCTGACTCCCGGCGGCAAAGCAAACAGGGCGGAGGCCCCCCGGCCTTCCGCCCTGTGAACTACCTACCCTAACTACCAAAGACTGTCCGGGCTAGAACCGCAGCGACGTCTCCAGCGACCACGTGCGCGGCGGCGCCGTGATGCCGCTCGTGCCGCCGTCGATGTAGACCTTGTCGAACAGATTCGAGACGACGAGCTGGCTGGTCAGACGGTAGCCGGCGATCGTGTACGGGTACGACAGGGTGCCCGAGAACACGAAGAAGTTGCCGGCCGTGAGGCCGCCGAGGCTCGGGTTCCAGTCGACGCTGCGCGAGATGTTCGTGCGCGACGAGTAGCGCCCGCCCAGGCCGATCCCCAGGCCGCGAAGGAACGTGTCCTCCAGCGTGTACTTCCCGAAGAAGTTCAGGCGATACTCCGGCACGTTCTCGATGCGGTTGCTGAAGTAGATGTCGTGGTTGATGTTGGTCGCCGCGACGGACGGGTCGGAGATCGTCTTCGCCGCCCAGTACCACGACGCGTTCGTGAAGAGCTGGAAGTTCCGGACGGGCGTCCAGATGAACTCCGCCTCGGTGCCCTCGATGCGGTTGTGGGCCACCGAGCGCCACCGCAGGTTGCGGGTGCCGGCGCCAACGCCGGCGAGATTGCCGTAGTTGAACGGCTCCGTCGCCTGGTGCTGGATGTCCTCCACCAGCTGGTTGTTCCGGTCGGCGCGGAAGATCGAGAACGTCCCGACGAGGCGGTCGTCCCAGAGCGAGACCTTCGTGCCGATCTCGAGGTTCTTGCCCTCCTCGTTCGGCGCCTGCGTGCCCGCGCCCTCGTGCTGCAGCGCGGCGAGCGCGTCGGCCACCGAGGTGATGGTCGTCGAGCCGCCGTTGTAGTACTTGTAGGTGAAGCTGCCGCCGTTGGACGCGAGGATGGTGTTCACCATCGACTGGAAGTTCGGGTCGGACGCGTCGAGGTGGTACAGGAAGCCGCCGAGCGGCGTGAGGTTGTTGAACCGGAAGGTCTGGCTGACCGACGTGTAGAGGTTCAGGCCCTTCTTCAGCTCATACGACAGGCCGCCCATGTAGGAATTGCCGGTCTGGGTGAGGAAGTTCGTCGACGCGTAGCTCGGCGAGTAGTTGTAGACGCCCGGGGGATAGGTCGCCTGGTCGGCGAACGCATACGGCGGAGGCGAATACCACGGGAAGTTCGCGGTCAGCGCCTGGCCCGCCTGGCGGTACGTCTCCTGGCGGAAGCCGCCGAGGATCGTCAGCCGGTCGTGCAGCGCCGTGCCCGAGTAGTTCACGTACCACGCGTTGTACTGCTGCGGGTAGCCGTCGATCGGGTTCGCCCAGCCCGGGAAGAGCTTCGACTCCACCGGCTGCACCTGGGTGCCCGGGTCCCAGTTCGCATACACCTGCTGCGCGGTCATGATGTTGCCGTTGCGGTCCGTGAGATACGAGGCCGTCGGCGAGTTGTTCAGCGCGCCGCCCGGGGTGAAGCTCGTGGCCGGGTTCGTGGCCGGATAGTTGTAGCCCGGGACCAGGTTGTAGACCGGCACGTTGCTGTTCGCCGGGGTCAGGTACTGCTGCCGCAGGTTCTGCAGCAGGTAACCGACGAGGAACTTGTTCTTCACGCCGAGGACGTCGAAGCGCGTGACCGTGTCGAACTGGTGCGTGCGGGTCTTGCGCCAGTAGCCCGCCGCGTTGTAGCCGCTGGCCGCGTTGAACGTGTAGCCGTCGGCGTTCGGGACGTTGTTGCCCTCCTGATCGTTGAACGTGGTGTTGTCCTGCGTCAGCGCGTACCGGAACGAGAGCCAGTCCGTCGGCGTCGCGTCGACCGTGAAGGTCGAGGTCGTCTGCTCGTTGTCGTCAAACGAGCCCCGGTTCATGAAATTGAACCCGGTGTCGTGGATCCGGTTGCCGTTCTTGTCGAGGTAGTAGGCGCCGCGCTGGATCGAGGTGTAGAGTGGCAGGTACGGGTTGTTCGCCGCCTTGCGCACGTCCGCCTGGTAGCTGCCCAGGCTCGTCTGGATGCGGTTGCGGTAGGCCGTGATCGACGCCGGGTTGGTCGGGTCGAGCCCCGCGGCGGTCATCAGCGCCGCCGACGGCGACTGGTACGCCTGGAACCAGCCGTCCGGATAGATCCAGTCGGCGAGGTTCTCGTTGTACCGCTCCTTCAGGTAGATCGTGTTGGCCGCGATCTTCAGCTTCCCGTTCGCAAACGGGTCGAGGACGATGGACGGCGTCACGTCGAAGCGCTTAGTGAACTCGTACGCGCGGTCGCCCAGGCTGTTCTCCCAGCCGGCCACGACGCGCAGCGCCGCCTTGTTGGAGAACACGTGGTTGTCGTCCAGCAGCGCTCGGTTCAGGTTGTCCGAGCCGAAAGTGTAGCTGAGCTCGCTCGGCAGCTTGCCGAGGCTAGCGGTCTTCGTGACGTAGTTGATCACGCCGCCCGGGTAGCCTTCGCCGAAGAAGACCGCCGCGGGGCCCTTGATGATCTCCACGCGCTCGGTGTTATCGACGTTGTACTTCGTCGAGTACATCAGGAGGCCGTCGCGCAGGATGATGTTCACCGGGAAGCCGCGCACCGTGAAAGTGCCCTGCGGCGTCGCGTTGTTCGAGGGCCGGTTGGTGTCGAACTTCGGGTCGCCGGACGTGCCTGCGGTGTAGCCGAGGATGTCCGTGAGGCTCCGCATGCCGGTGTCGCGGATGAAGTCCGAGCTCACCACCGAGACGGACATCGGGATCTTCTGGATCTCCATGCCGATGCGGGTGGCCGTGGCCGAGTTGGTGCGGAGGTAGCCTTTGTCGCGGTCGCTGCTGACCTGGAACGGCGAGAGCGTCTGGACGCCCTGGTCGGTGGCCAGGGGCGCGGGCGCGGCGGCAGTGGTCGCCGGGGCGGCGGCCTCCGGCGTGCCTGACGCGGCGGCGGTGGTGCCGCCGCCCTCGTACTTGGCGAGGCGCGCCTTCAGCGCGGCCACTTCGTCCTGGAGCTGCTTCACGTCGTCCGAGGCCTGCGCGCGCAGCGCGGGCGCCAGCGTCGTCGACAGCAGCGCGAGACAGGCAACCAGCCGATGGCCGGCTCCTGGTCGTGGGTAACCAATATCAGGTTTCATGGATGTGGTATCTGGTCGTTGCTTGAGTCCGGCGCGGCGACGGGCCGCGCCAAGGGCGGCCCCGTCAGCGCGGCCCACGGCCGCGCCGCCCGGGAAAGAGGCCTCCGCGCCCGCTGCGTCGGAAGTTCAGCGTCAAACCACCCCCCGGTGGCCACCTGCCGGCGGAATCAGTCGTCAGCAGGATTTGACCTGGGCACCGATCATCAGCGGACGCGGAGAAATTCTTGGAAAGGTTCGAGGTAATGCGCCCGCTGTGACGCCGGGAACCTTGCGCGCGATCCGCGACCCGGTACTCAACTCTAGGTACGGAGCGAGGTAACCGGCGACGTGCGCCCGCCCGCCGTCGCCCTCGCCAGCACGCCGCCCGGCGTGATGCGCACGACGCCGAGCCGCACCGCCTCGCGCACCAGCTTGGCGCTCGTGGACACGCGCAGCTTGCGCATGATGTTCCGCCGGTGGGTCTGCACGGTCTTCGGCGACAATCCGAGCCGGGCCGCCGCCTCGTCGTTGTCGCTGCCGTCGCCGATCACGCCCAGCACGTGAAGCTCCGCCGGCGTGAGCCGCTGGCCGAGCGCCCCGACGGGCTCCCGGTCAACCAGCTGCGGGCGGAGGGTCGGGCTGATGTATCCCTGCCCCGCCAGCACGGCGCGGATCGCCGCGGTCAGCGCCTCCACGGTCTCCGTCGAGGCATCGATGAAGCCGTCAAACCGCGCCGAGCGCAGCATAAGCAGCGAATATTCGTCGCGCCGCGGCGAATCCACCAGCACGCGGCCGGCCAGCTTCTCGCGCGCGATCGGCGCCAGGAGGTCGAGGCCGTCGAGATCGGGAAACGCGAGCCCGAGCACCAGCAGGTCCGCCGGCCTGTTCCGCAGGGAGTTCAGCAGCTCCGCGCCCCGCAGGACGATCCCGACCTCGGCCCCGGCCAGCAGCTCCCGGCACACCACCGCCAACGCCTCGGCGTAGAGGCGCATGGGCTTGGCGATGACCACCCGCAGCCGGGCGGGCGCCGGTAGCTCGGCGGACGGAGGGATTGGGCAGGCGGTGACGGCGTCGGCGCTCATGGAGTTGGCCGGGACGCAGCACCACCCCGCGCGGTTCCGCATGCCGGCACGGTCCCTGCGACGACCCGCCTTCCCGACGGTTGCGCCCACCCCTTACCTAACTTTGGCGAAGTTTTTTTGGCACAAATCGGCCACGTGCTACGGTACCTCGTACGCCTCCACCAGCACCGTCCCGCCGGCTTTCGCCGCGTCGGTGACGTGGATGGTATACGCGCCCGGCGGGAAAGGACCGAGGTCGAAGGCGAGGTACGGCTCTTCGCCGCCGGTCAACGGGAACGCCCCGACCCGGGCAAACAGATCGGTCCAGTAGCTCGGAGGCAGGACCACCGCCGCCCGCACCCAGCCGTAGAGCTGTCCCTTTGAGTCGTAGAATGCGATGCGCGGCTGCGCCACCGGACCGGTCACGCCAAACGACGCGAGCGTCGGACCCACCGCGCGCACCAGCAGGGTCTTGGTCGTCGTGCCGGTGACCACGAAACCAACGATCTGGACATCGGTGCCCGGTTGCAGGCGCAGGCGGGACGAGAAATTTCCGGTGGTACCGGCGGCCACGACCTCGAGCTGAATGCCACAAGCAATCGTCGGAAACGGCGCGCCGGTGACCGTATAAAGGCCGTTGTCCGCCGTGGTCACGTTGCCCAGCACCAGGGTCGAATTGGTCGCGCCCGGAATGGGCTGGCCATTCCTGCGCCACTGGATCGCCGCCGGCCACTCGGGCGGCAGCACCAGGCGCACCGACTCACCTGGCGGCACCCGCACCCGGCTGGGCCCGGCCGGAGGCACGAAGCCGTTCGCGATGTCCAGATTCATCGTAATGATGGTCACGTTGGCCGCCTGACCCGGCACGGCCAGGGCAGTCAGTCCGAGGAGCAAGCACACAAGCAGCGTCTTCATGGCGGGGGTCCACGACGGGGGATGAGGCGGGAGAGTCTCCCTTGTAGCCCCGGTCAGACCCGCCCGCAAGGGAGAAGGATCTGGCGGAAAAGAAGAAAGAGGGAAATCGGGAAAGGAGAGAGAAGGAGGAAGAAACGGGAAAGCGGGTGGGCCACCTCAGGGTTGGAGTTCGAACCGAACCACCCGGCCGTTCCGCAACCAGACGCGCAGCGTTGCGGCCGCGGCATCGCCTGCTGGCGAGCCAGCGCTGGAAATTCCGTCGCCGTAACCCCCACCCCTGTTCGGGTCGCGTACGTCGCCCACCGGGCCAAGCGCCGCTTGGAGACTGCCGCCGGCCGCGCGCTCCGGCACGTCAGTTCGCCGGTAGAGGGACGCTCCCACCCAATGGCGCGAGGGATAGAAATTCCGATAGGTCCAGAGCTCCCCTTCCCCATCATAGGCCGGCACCCGCGTCGACGGACGGCCCAGCGCGATGTACACCATGTCCGCGGTGTAGTCACCCTCGATGACACCGTCGCGCAGGTTTGCCTGCTGGCGGGTGGTGAGACGTTGAAACACGTCCGCCCTCTCGGCGGCGCGGGCGGCCGGCCCGGAAGCGCAGCCGGACATGGCGAGCGCAAGCACTATCGCCGTAATTGCCGCTGGGGCTGTCCACGGCGGCTTGCTCATGACCGGGAGAGTTCCTGCCCGATCCGGATGTCGCGGCGCTGGCTCCGCAGGTGCAGCCACTGCAGCTCAAGTTCCTCGCGCAGGGCCTGAACTTGGACTGGCGCGAGCCACGACGCCGTCGCCGCCAGCACCGCCTCGTTCGAGCCGCGGATCCGGTCGAGATAAGCGTCCCACACCGCCACCGAGGGTCGGCCCACCGGCGGCGCCGGCAGGGATTGATGCAGGATCACGCAGACTCGCTCCATTTGGTCGGCGGTCATCGCGTCGCCGCGGTAGACCAGCACCTGGTTCACGTTGCCCACCACCAAGCGCTCCGGCAGCAACGTCAGAAAGTCATCGAACTGGCGACCGAGGTTATCGCCACCGGCCGCGACCAGCGCGGCCCGGGCTTCCGCCGTCACCCGCTCACAGTACGCCTCCATCGCCATCCCACACTTTCGCGAGGCCTCGCGGGCCCCGGCCAGGCGGCGTTCGCGTTCGGCTACGATCACGGCCGCGCGGTCGGCCAAATCGCCGGGAGTCCCGACCCGCAGGCGGGCCAGCCACGGGGCGAACTTGCGCCGCGCGTAGCTCGCCAGGTAGTCCTCGCGGGCCCTTTCCTCCTCCGGAGTTGGTGACGGCAGTGGGGCCGACCGCAGCGCCCGGCCCGGCCCCACGGGCTCCTGTCGGCTGAGCAGCACGACAGTGACCGTCAGGGCGACGCCGAGGAACAGCCCCACTAGGAGGGATTCACGTTTCATCGAGACGCCAAGGTCCGGACGCGGGCCGCGCGGCGCGACGACGGGGCCGCGCCGCGGTGGCCCGCGTACGGATCAGCTGAGGTAGACGTTGATGGACGGCCCGCCGGTCTGGTACGCGAGGAAGTAGTAGGACCCGGCCGGATAGTCGGTGTCGACGACCACGGTCAGCAGGTAGCCATACGAGAAGGTCGTGCTGCTCCAGTCGACAATCGGCGCGGAGAAGCCGCGTGGGTAGTCGAAGTCCCAGCTCTCGTCGTACTCGGTCATTACTGTCGCCTGCTGGTAGCCATGGCCTTGGGCGAACGTGTACCAGATGTCGGCCCGCGACCACGCCGCGAGCGCCAGCCACAGAAACGTGGCCGCGAGGATTCTGCCTATTGAGGATTTCATGGATTTCACCTTTTTGGGTTTGCGCCGCGCCGACGAATGAAAGGCGGCGCGAACCGGGCGATGCTGGAAACCTCGCGCGACATTGCACGGTCGCCGACAGCCTTTTCTTAGGCGCGCGTACCGTGCTGACCGAGAACGCGGCGTCAATACTCGCTGCACTCAGCTCACGGGCCGCGTGGCTGGGTGGAGTTGAATACCTGAAGCCAAGACCACCGCACCACGGCAGTCTCCGGCTGTTAGCTCCATCACGGGCGAACGGACCTAGCGTTGCGCTGCGCGCAAGGCTAGGTCCTTGAGGAATCGCCTGTCTCGTCCGCGAAAATCGGCGTCATCCGTGGCCAAAAAACATCGGCCCTTTTCCCCATCGTCCCAAGCCGCAGCATCGCCACGGGGGGACGACGCAAGCGCTGCACGCCACCGACAGCCGCGCGCCGCGCTGAACCCACCCTACTTCACCCACCAGCGACCCAGCGCGAAGCCAAGCGGCCGCGCCGTGGCGGTGGGCTCGATCAATGGTGGACGATCCGCTGCCAGCTCCAGATCGAGAAAGCCCATCGGGTGCAGGCCGAGGTCCAGGTCGAAGATGCGCGGCTGCTCGTCGACCGAAAATGCTCCGACCACTCGTCCGGCCAGTCGCACCGTGACGGTCTCGTCTTGCCGGGCGTGGAGCGTCAGCCGGACCCGCACCGGCACCGGATGCGACTCGCGCACCACCAGCCGCAGCGTCGCCGGGCCCGCGGCCCAGCGCCAGACTCGGCGGCCATTGCTCTCCTCGTCGTACCAGCCCCGCCCGACCACGCCGTACACCATGCGGCCCGGGTAGTGCAGCACCCATCCCTGCGGCAGGATCGCCAGGTCCGCCGGCTCTCCGCGACGAATCGCACCGCTCTGCTCCAGCCAGTGGTAGTCCGGCGGCGCCGGCTTCACGAAGTCGCCCGCATTGAGCAGGACCGCCGCGAGCCCGGCGCCGCGCAGGAGCCAGGCGCGCACGCCGGTGGCGGACGCGGCGGCCATGATCGCCAGCCACGCGAGGAGCAGTCGCGGAACAAAAAAATAGCTGTCCCCGTTCTCGAGTTCCACGCAGGTCCAGGTATCCGGCCGCAGGCGGTAGATGCAGGCCCCGGCAATCAGCAGAAACGCCAGCCCGAGCGTCAGCCGCTGCGCCCGCGCCGGGTCGGGACGCGTCACCCACCATCCCGCCCCGGCCAGCCCGCCGACCAGCAGGATCGCCGGCACCGGAGCCGGCAGCGCCAGCGCGAGCTTGGGGCCGAGGAGCGGCCAGGCGATCAGCCGCACGCCCAGCACCTGCGCCAGCACCGCCGGATTGAACGCGTGCTCCTGCGGCTCGAACCGCGGGCCGGTTTGGGCCACGAGCAACGCCTGCACCAATGCCAGCACCACCGCGACCACCGCGATCATCCCGCTGTAGCGGTCGCGGTCGCGCGCCCAGCGCAGCAGGTACAATGGCAGGAACACGATGATGAACGGTCCGGTCAGTCCGACGACCACGAGCAGCCCCAGGTCCCGCAGCCATTGTCCCGGGGTGCGCGCCGGGGCGATCAGCGCCTGCTGCACGAGGAAGAACGCCGTGAGCCAGTGCAGGTTGGTCAGGTTGAGGAAGGTCTCGCCCGCGTTGGCCACGACGACGAACGCCAGGATCAGCCACGGCTTGCCCGGGAGGTTCAGCCGCGGCGACGTCATCCGGAGAAAGAGCCCGGCGGCCACGGCCAGCGCCGCGGTGTTGTAGAACAGGGGCCAATGCTCGACATCGGTCGTGACCCCCGCCAGCCACGCAAGAATCCGCGGCAGCGTGTGCAAGTATCCGCGGTACGGCAGCAGCAGGGCCCCGAGCCCGTGCGCCTCGTTGTCGAGAAGGTGCACGGAACCGTCCTCCGCCCAAAGTTGCGGGTGCAGCAGCGCCCAGGGCTTCATCGCCGCCACCAGCAAGGTCGCCACCGCCGCCGCCACCCACTCCCACCGGCGCGCCGCTGCGGACTGTGGCCCGGGTTGCATGAGCCGGGCGCTAAGGAATCTCGTAGACCTCGACCAAGCCGACGCCGGTCGTGCCGCCCACCCCCGCGACCTGTGCCGAGTAGACGCCGGGAGGCAGCGTCAGAAGCAGAACCGCGTCCTGGCTGCCGGCATTGAGGTCAAACGCGCCGACCGCCCGGGCCGTCGCAGCGAGGCTGCTGGCGTTGCTCGCGGTGCTCCAGTCGTCGTTCTCCGCGATCAGCCGCCCGGCGCCGTCGAACACCTGCAGGCGTGGATTCGCCAGCACGCCGGTCACGCCGTAACCCGCCAGCGTGGGTCCGACGCCGCGCACGAGGATCGTGCGGGGCTGCTGGTCCACGACAAAACCCGCGATCAGGATGCCGGCGCCGGTGCCGACGGCACTCCGCGCCGAGACATTCACCAGGCGCGCCGTGGCGCTGCCCCCGGCATCATAGACCTCCATCAGCGCGACCCCAGTGCCGCCGCCGGCACCGGCCACCTGCACCGAATAAACCCCTGCGGCGAAGTCGCGCAGCAGCGCCGCGTCGAGGCTGCCGTCCGGCAGGGCAAATGCCCCGACCGCATTCGCCGTGCTGGCGATCTGCGCGGCATTGGTCGCGGCGCCCCAGTTGTCATTGGCATCCAGCTGCACGCTCGAACCGCCGGAATTCACGAAGGCCGCGATTCGCGGGTCGGTGAGCACGCCCGTCACGCCATATGTCGCCAGCGTGGGCCCGACCCCGCGGACCAGGAGGGTCCGCGAACCGGTGCCGCTCGCCACGAACCCGACCGTGAGGGTGTCCGCGCCCGTGCCGGCGTTGGTGCGCACCGAGAGGTTGAGCAGGCGGCCGGTCGTGCCGGCCACGGCGCCCATCGGAGTCCAGCCCGTGCGCTGCGGGTCGCGGTGCAGCTGTGGCCAGTCCGTGAGCGCGAGCGACGACGCACTGTTGAACGCGTAAAGTTTCTTGTCCGTGCAGCCGATGTAGATCACGCCGTCCCGGGTCACCAGTGCCGAGGAATCGGCCCAGTCGCCGAGCGTGGCCTTCGTCTTCAGGGTCCCGTCCGCATTGAGAATGTAGAGCGCATTGTCACTCGATCCGAACACGATCGAGCCGTCGGCGCGCACCGCGGGCGACGAATAGATCGGCGAGAGCGAGGTCTGGCCGCTTGCGGGATAGCGCCAGCGCTCGTCACCGGAGGGCGCCAGGGCGAAGAGCCGGCCGCCGGTGGTCGTCACATAGATCGTCCCATCGGCCCCCAGCGCGGGCGCCGACTCGATGGTGTCGCCCAGTCCCGCCGACCACCGCAGCGTCCCATCCGCGCTAAAGGCGTAGAGGTTCAGGTCCCGGGAGCCGACGTACACGCTGCCGTCCGCCGCGATGGCCGGGGAACTCGCGATCTTCCCGCCCGTCGCGTAGCGCCACCGCGCGGTGCCGTCCGGCCGGATCGCGTAGAAATTCCCGTCCCATGACCCCACGTAGATTGTGCCGTCCGGGCCAACGGCCGGCGCCGAGTCGATCCAGTCCCCGGTCAGGAAGGTCCACTTGAGCGAGCCGTCGGGATTCACCGCATAAAGGCTACCGTCCCCGGAGCCGATGTAGATCGTGCCGTCGGTGGCAAGCGCCGGCGAGGACGCGACGAACCCGGACGTGGCGAAGGTCCACTTCTTCGTGCCGTCGGGATTGAGCGCGTAGAGCTTTCCGTCCCAGCATCCGAAATAGATCGTGCCGTTCGGCGCGACCGCGGGCGTCGAGTCCACCCAGTCCGGCGTCTGGTAAACCCAGCGCTGCGCCCCGGCGGAGGTGAGTGCGAACACGCGGCCCGACGGCGCAAGGCTGGTCGAGGAGCCGACCTCGACGCCCACATACACGGTGCCGTCGGGCGCGACTGCCGGCGAGGAAAGGATGTTGCCGGACACCGCCGACGACACGGTCGTGAAGCTCCACCGCACCGAGCCGTCGCTCTGCGCCCGCGCCCAGCCCGCCGGCAATGCCGCGAGCAGGAGGATGATCAGCAGGCTTCTCGTCATGGGGCCAACCGGATAACTACGCGGCTCACGGGGGCAAGCGCGGCACGCGCAGCCGAAACGCCGAGCCCGCGGGACCGCTGTGCACCAGTTCCAACGCGCCGCCGAGGTGGCGGGCCAGCTGGTGGCTGATCGCCAGCCCCACCCCGCCGCCATGGCGCTTGGTGCTGCGCACCGGACGGAACAGGGCGGCGCGCGCCTCATCGCTCAGGCCGGGACCGGTGTCTTCCACGAGCAGATCCAGCGTCTCGTTCGTTGCGGTGGCGGTGACCCGCACCCGGCCACCGGGCGGCGTGGCCTCGACGGCATTGCCCACGAGATTGTCCAGGATCAGTCCACCAAGGTTGGCCGTGCGGCCCGTCACGGTTGCCGTCGGCGCGGGCCCGAACTCCACCTCGACGCCGGCCGGCCGGGCCCGGTTCCGCAGGCGCTCCGCGGCGGCGCCCAGCCACTCGGCGGCCGGCACGGGATACTCCGCGCGGCCCGCGGCCTCGGCGCGCAGCACCACCGTCACCTCCTGCACCAGCGCCCGCAGCCGGCGCGTGGTCTCCACCGCCCCTCGCCAGGCCTCGCCCTGCGGGCCGGCCTGCGCGCTGGCCGGGTCGCTTACAAATCCCTCGAGACCGGCCAGCGGGTTCTTCAGCCCGTGAATCAGGTGGGCGCTGATCGCGCCGATCGCCCCGGTTTTCGCCGCGAAATCGAGTTCCTGGTTGGCGCGCGCCAGGTCCTGCCCCTGCTCCGCCAGCCGGAGCTCAGCCGCGCCCAGGCGCCGGAGCGCCCACACGAGCACGCCGGTCACCAGCGCCGCGCCGCCGAGGAAGGCCAGCACGGCGAGCCCCAGGAGACCTTGGTCCATGCGCGCGAATTCGGCCGCGACCGTGCCGCCGTCGATCCAGTAATGCGCCACCCCGAGCCGAATCCCCGCCGCCGCGCCGGCGCGCAGCGGGACCACGATCTCCAGCAGCGGTGCCCGGGTCGGCTCGTCGCCGGGCGCCAGCTTTGCGCCGAAGACCGCCTCCAGCGAGCCATGCGCCTGATAGCGCACGAGCGGCTGGTCCGGATTCGCGGGCCACCACGGTTTCTGCCCCTGGTCCGCCGCCGGCTCGGGCAGCGCCAGCCGGAGCGCGCCCTGCTCGTCCCGCAGGTCCACGGCCAGCACGCCGCGCAGCCGCGACGATTCCAGCACCGCGGTGAACAGCGCGGCCTCGCCATCGCCCGCGCTGGCCCCGGCCTCCCGGGCCTGCACCGCCGCCACCTGCATCAGCGCCACCGCATGCATCGCCTCCGCCTCGCGCTGCAGCACCTCCGCATGCAGCCGCGAACGCAGCCACCCGGTCAGTCCCCCGACCAGGCCCGCCAGGATCGCCAGCATCGCGATGAGGACCGCCACCACGGTCCGGCGCGACTGGGAGGCGGGATTACGCATGTCGTCGAGCCTAGAACGCCCGCTGAACCCCGGCGAGCACCGTGTTTGCGCGGTAGCTAAACTCGGTCTCGTTCGACCGGTTCCGCTCATGGCGGCCCTCGGCAAAAAGGGTCCAGTCCTTCGTCCAAGCGTACTCGGCCCGGAGGCTTTCCTCGTCCGCCTCCGCCACCCGGGCTGGCGGCGTGAGCCCGGTGCCGACGGTCTGGATGCGATAGACCATTCGACGATCCTCGCCCGAACCGATGACCTTCCAGTTTCCGCGCTGCCAGGTCACCTCGGCCCGCCCGCGGTCCTGGTCATAGTCAAAAAAACCGGAGGCCCCGTCGCGGTTCTCGAGCCGGCCGGCGGTCAGGACCGTCTCCCATTTTCCGCCGGACTCCCACGCGAAGGTGGCCCGCAGTTCGCCCTCCCGCTGGCGGAAGCGCAACTGTGTGTTCGGCAGCGCGCGGCCGCCGGCCGTGTACTCCTGGCGATCGTCGTAGCGGCGCCAGTGCTCGAACCACGATGCGGCGAGGGTGAACGTCTCCGACCGCTGCCATTTCAGCACCGGGCCCGCCTTGGCCTCGCGGTAGTCGCCCGGAAAGTCGCGGTAGGCCACGCGCTTCAGCTGCGCGAGCGGCGCGAGCGTGAACCCGCCTGGCAGCGCCAGCTCGGTCGAGGCGGTCACGAAGCCGCCTTCAGCGCGAGTCGGCACGACCGTCCGCAGGCTCTCGGTCTCCGACAGGTCAATCACCGCGTCCTGGAAAAACGCATCGGCCTTCAGCGTCACCCGCCACGCCGGCCAGTGCTGCCAGCGGCCCTCCCCGTGCACGAACCAGGTCTGTTCGCCGCCGGTCTCGGGCGGCGGCGAGAAGAACCGGAGCACGTCGCCCGTCAGGAAGCCCACGACCTGCCAGTCACCATGGCCCCGCAGGATCATCGCGTCCACTTCACCCCGGGCGAACGCACGGCTGATCGGGGCGAAGGTCGACAGAAGGATGTTGTCGCGCCAGCCCACCGAGGCGCGAAGCGTCGCCGTCTGCAGCGGCACGTCCGCCAGCGCCAGGAGACTCGCCAGTTCGGCGTCCGAAAGCGGTGCCGTGCTTCCGGCCGCGGCGGACTGAGCCGCCGGGGCCGCCTCCTCCGCCCGAAGCCATCCGGCCAGCCCGAGAGCAAACAGCGCGAGAAAGACGGGACGGTGCCGGGTCATGCGGGTAAAGACAGTTATCGGTGCGGCCGGTTCGGCCACCGATCCAGCAGAAACCGGCCGGCGACGCACCGCAAATCCGGGTTGATCGCGTCTGCCGACAAAAAAGGGCGAAGTTGCCTTCGCCCTGAAATCTGCGGACCGGCCGCAGGCCGGCGACTCAGCCGCCGCCCTGCCGCTGCTGGCGGAGCTTGCGCAGCTCCTCGCGGATCTGCTTGCCGAGAGCGGCCATCTCTTCCCGGTGCGCCGCCATCTCAGTCCGGAGCTGCGTCATGAGCGCCTGGCGCTCGGCGTCGGTCGTGGCGGCCTTGATCTTCTCAATCAGCGCCTGCCGGTCGGCAATCGCCTGGTCGCGCTTGGCATCGAACTGCTGGAGGATCGCTGCGACCGCTTTCGCTACGTCCGACGCCTGCAGCGCCGGAGTGTGCGGCATGTTCGGCGGCGGCGGTGGAGTCGGGGGCGTGGAGGTCTGCGCGTGCGCCACCGCGCCGGCGAGCGCGAGGCCGAGGATGAGACTTAGGATGCGGGTTTTCATGGTCGGAAGTTGCGTTGGGTTTCTCTGTGAGTGCCGGATCTTGTCCGGCCATCTTGGCTTTGCATCGTTCATGCCAACTAGCCGGAGTCTTACAACCCACTGTTTCGCAGCGTTCTGCATATCTTAACGTTCGAGCTTGTCGTCATCGATTGGGGACAGACACCCAGCAGTCTCGGCCCAAATGGGGCCCATCGCCCACCGGGATCGATTCTCCGGACCGCGGGTCGCGCCCAAACCGGCTACGCAGTGTCGGACTTGCCGGCGTCGCCGGTCTGCTTGAGGCGATAGCGCACGAAATCGCGCGTGACGCCGAGGAGGCGGGCGGCGGCGGACACGTTGCCGCCCGCCTGCTGGAGGGCGCGCGCCACGAGGGCATCGATGGCGGACTCGAGGGAAAACCCGGCGGGAATCTGGAAGTCCGGGCTGACCCAGGAGGCTCCGCCGGTCGTCCCGGCCACGCGCGCCGCAGGCAGCGCCGAAAACTGGAGCTGGTCGTCGCCGAAGACCAGCGAGCGCTCGATCTCATGCGCGAGTTCGCGGACATTGCCTGGCCAGGCGTGGGCCTGCAGGCGCGTGCGGCCGATCGGCGGGATTGGTCGCGGCGGAAAGCCGTAGCGCCGGGCGATGCGCGCCACCAGCTGCTCGGCCAGCGGGATGATGTCGGGTCCGCGCTCGCGCAGCGGCGGAATGCGCACCCGGAAAAGGTCGAGGCGGTGCAGCAGGTCCTCGCGGAACCGTCCCGCCGCCGCAAGCGCGCGCAGGTCGGCGTTGGTCGCGGCGATGATCCGCACGTCGACCTTGCGGGTGCGGTGACCGCCGACGCGGCGGATTTCCCGGTCTTCGATCGCCTTGAGCAGCTTGGCCTGGAGGGCCGGGGCCAGGCTCGGCAACTCGTCGAGGAAGAGCGTGCCGCCCTCAGCCGCCTCAAGGAGGCCGAGCCGCGCCTCCTTCGCGTCGGTGAACGCGCCGCGCTCGTGGCCGAAAAGCTCCGACTCGGCGAGTGACTCCGGCACGGCGGAGCAGTTCAGCTCGACCAGCGGTCCCGTCGCGCGCGGCCCGTGCCGGTGAAGCCACCGCGCGAGCGAGGTCTTGCCGGTGCCCGTCTCGCCCTCGATCAGCACGGGCGGGAGCAGACCCTGCGCGCGGCGGTCGGCCGCCAGGATTTTCTGCAGCTGCGCCTCCACGATCGCCAATGCCGACCCGAAAAAGAAATCCGGCGCCAGGGCGGCCTGCGGCTCCGCGCCGCGCCGGGCATCACGCTCGCGCCGCGCGCGGAGAAAGCGCACCCCGAGCTCCTCCGGGTCGAAGGGCTTGACGAGATAATCGGCGGCCCCCAGGCGGATCGCCTCCACCGCCGAGCCGATTCCGCCGTCGGCGGTCATCACGATGGTCACGACATTGGCCGGCACCGCCTTCGCCTCCAACAGTTCGGTCGAGCGGCCGTCCGGCAGATTCAGGTCCAGCAGCGCGTAGTCGAACTCCATCGCGTCGAGCAGCCGACGCGCCTCCGCCAGCGTCGCGGCGGGCGTCACCTCCACTCCCGCCGCCGCCAGTCCGGCGGCCAGCTGGCGTCGGAGCAGCGGCTCGTCCTCGAGCAACAGCAGACTCGAACCGGATAGCTTCATGGCCTCCGCCACCTTCCCCACAGCACCGCCCGCGGGGCAATGTTGAAATGCGCCGGCCGGACATTCGGGACGGGGATGCGGGGCATTAGGGCGCGGTGTAGATGGGGCCGGCCGGGCCTTGGCGTTTGCCATCGCCAGTCCGCCGGGCATCCTGTTCTCAGGATGAAAGGCTGGCTCGCAGCCTGCTCGTTCGGAGCGCTTCTTGGCCTGGCCCCCGCCGCCGAGGACGTGAGTCTCAGTGCACCACCCGGCCACGTCACCGTCATCGCCACAACGGCCCGATCGGTCCCGCGACCGCCGAGTTCGTCGCCCGCGCGACCCGCACCGCCGGGACCCGGCAGTCCGAGTGCCTCGTCATCGAGCTCGACACCCCCGGCGGACTCCTGGAGTCGACCAAGCAGATCGTGCAGGCGTTCTACGCCTCGCCCGTGCCGGTCGTGATCTACGTCACGCCGGCCGGCGCCAACGCCGGCAGCGCCGGCTGCTTCCTCACGCTGGCGGCGGACGTGGCCGCCATGGCCCCGAACACCAGCATCGGCGCGGCCCACCCGGTCGAGCTCGGCTCGGTCGGGAACAATGAGCGGCCGGACGGGATCATGACCAAGAAGCTGGAGAATTTCGCCGTGAGCTACATCGAGGCGATCGCCGACAAGCGCGGCCGCAACGTCGAGTGGGCGCGGGCGGCGGTGCGCGACAGCGCCAGCATCACGGCCGAGCGGGCGCTCGACCTCCGCGTCATCGACCTGCTCGCGCGGGACCTGCCCGACCTGCTCCGCCAGCTCGACGGCCGCGCGGCCGGGGAGCACCGGCTGCACACGGCGCACGCCACGGTCGAGCGCCTGGACATGCTGGTCCGCGAGCGCGTGTTCCACGTGCTGTGGCGGCCCGAGGTGATGTTCGTGCTGATGCTGGTCGCGATCTACGGGATCGTCAGCGAGCTCAGCAACCCGGGCGCGATCTTCCCCGGCGTCGCCGGCGCCATCGCGCTGGTGCTGGCCCTCTACATGGGCACGGTACTGCCGGTGAACGTCGCGGGCGTCGCGCTCATCCTCCTCGCGGTCGGACTCTTCGCGGCCGACCTCTTCGCCCCGACCCACGGCGTCCTGACGGTCGGCGGCGTCATCGCGTTCTTCCTCGGCTCGCTGATGCTCTTCGACCCGGCGCCGCCGGCGTTCCGGCTGCCGCTGCTGGCGATCGTGCCCGCGACCGTGATCACCGCGCTGTTCTTCCTCTTTGTGGCCGGCGCCGGCCTGCGGGCGCAGCGGCTGCCCGTGAAGGCCGGGCACGAGACGATGCTCGGCCAGGTCGTGCCCGCGCTCAGCCCGATCGGGCCCGACGCCGGCTCCGTGCGCATCGAGGGCGAGCAGTGGAACGCGCGCTCGGCGACGCCGGTCGCGGCGGGCGAACGGGTGACCGTGATCGGTCGCCGCGGCCTGACTTTGCTGGTGAAACCCCAAACTCCGGAGGCCCCATGAGCATGCATACCTGGATGGATTTCCTGTCGTGGCTGATCCCGCTGGCCATACTTTCGTCCCTCGTCCTGCCCAGCGCGATCCGCATCCTGCGCGAGTACGAGCGCGGCGTCGTGTTCCGCCTCGGCAAGCTGCTGCGGGCGAAGGGCCCGGGCATCGTCCTCCTGATCCCGATCGTGGACCGCATGGTCCGCATGGACCTGCGCGTCGTGACAATCGACGTGCCGAAGCAGGAGATGATGACGCGGGACAACGTGCCCGTGACGGTGGACGCCGTCGTGTATTTCCGCGTCGTTGATCCGGAGGCCGCGGTCGTAAAGGTCGAGGACTACCTCAAGGCGTCCTCCCTCATCGCCCAGACGACCCTCCGGAGCGTGATCGGCCAGGCCGAGCTCGACGACCTGCTGGCGCGCCGCGACAAGATCAACCAGACGCTGCAGGAGTTCATCGACCGTCACACGGACCCGTGGGGCGTGAAAGTGACGGCGGTCGAGGTGAAGGATGTGGTGCTGCCCGACGACATGAAGCGCAGCATGGCGAAGCAGGCCGAGAGCGAGCGCGAGCGCCGCGCGAAGATCATCAACGCCGAGGGTGAATTCCAGGCCGCCGAGAAGCTCGTGCAGGCCGCAACCATGATCAACTCCCAGCCGATCGCGCTGCAGCTCCGCTTCCTCCAGACCATGCGGGAGATCTCGAGCGAGCACAACACGACCACCTTCCTGCCGGTCCCGATCGACCTGTTCGCTCCATTCCTGAAGAAGTAGCCCGCGGCAGCAGATTTCGGATTCCGGACTCCGGGCTCCGGATTTGTTAGCCGCAAGAAGGCGCAGGAGGCGCAAGAAATCGCTGTTGGGGCGCTGGGTGCGCTCAGGGTGGGTCTTCGGGTCTGACGATCCTGCCTGTCATCCTGAGCGCAGCGAAGGATCCAGTTGGGCGTCGCCGCGAGTCTTGATCGGGCCTCACTGGATCCTTCACTTCTTTCAAAATGACAGGATGGGGATTGAAGTGGCCACCCAGGCCCGATCCCCGGAGAACACCCGTCGGATCGATCTGCGCCTTCTGCGCCTTCTCGCGGCAAGAAACTGACCGGAATTCGAAATCCGGAATCCGCTGCGCCGCTTCGGCGCGACTAGATCCGCGTCAGGATCTGTCCGACGCCCTCGCTGGGGCGCGGGATGACATTGGACGAGATGACCTTCCCCACCCGCTCGGCGGCCTCGCGACCGGCGGCCACGGCGGCGGTCACGGCGGCGACGTCGCCCGCGACGATCACGGTGATGTAGCCGCCGCCGAGTTTCTCCTTCGCGATCACACGGACCGCGGCGGTCTTGCACGCGGCGTCGGTCGCCGCGGTGACCGCGGTGAAGCCCTGCGTCTCGATGAGGCCCAGCGCCTCGGGAATTTCATTCTTGTCGGCCATGGTGCGAGCCCGGCGTCCCGGGATAAAAACCACCTCCTGTTGGAGAAGCGGCTGATACTCCGGCGGGCCCTCGATCACAGTCCAAGCCTCCGCATCCGGAGAGTCGAGCACTTCCGCCGTCAGGGCCGCCTGCATTTCCGCGGTCACGGCGCGCGCCGTGTCGACCGCGATCCGCACCGCCGCCGCGTCACCGGTCAGCTTCAGGAACAACCCATAGTTGTCGTTCAGCTCCGCCTGCAGCACGTCCACCGCCGCGGATTTCTCGACCCGGTCAAGCGTCACCAGCGCCGCCCCCAGCGAGTGGATCTCGAGGAGCGCAACGGCGGGAGGGCGGACGGTCGGCATGCTCCGCCCAACCTGAGGTCTCCGCCCGTCCTTGCCAAGCCCGCCGATTTCTACAGCGACGACTTGGATCCACCACGAAGAGCGCGAAGGCCACGAAGGCCAAGCCATCCGGATCGGACTTCGCGTCCTTCGCGCTCTTCGTGGCAAACAAAACCTCGCGCCCAATCACCGGGCTACGCACGGAGGCCTAGAGCTTCGCCGCGATGGCCTGTAAGTGGTCGCGCATCAGGATGGTCTCGGAGACGTTGTCGCTCTCGTTGCAGTGCTCCCAGTCGATCCAGACATACTCGACGCCGATCCAGCCGCGGTAGCCGGCACGTTTCATGGCCGCCAGCATGCGCGGGTAATTGATGGTGTTCTGCCGGAAATTGCACTGCAGGCGTCCGCGGCACGCCCCCCGCATGTGAACGTGCGTGGCATGTTTCACCATCGGCTCGACCCGGCGGTCCGGAATGCCGGCCCGGGTGAAATGCGTGTAGTCGAGCGTCAGGGTCAGGCCGGGCACGCGCCCCACCAGGTCCAGCGCCCTCTCGGGCGTGTCGACGATCGAACCCACGTGCGCCTCGACGCCGAATACCAACCCTGCCTCGCGGCTCCGCGCCACCCGCCAGGCCAGCTCGTCCGCCGCGCGCGCCAGCGAAACCTCGCGGGACTCGCCCTTGAACTCGACTCCGGGCAGGGTCGTGACGTGGTGGCAGCCGAGTCCGTGGGCGTAGTCGAGCGTGTGCTGGAACCAGTCGCGCGCCTTGCGGCGGCGGCGGGCGTCCGGCTGGTTGACCGCGTAAGGGGTGAAGTCCGGCGCCATCTGGAGGAACACGTCCGCGGCGACCAATCCGCGGTCCGCCAGCGAACGCCGCAGACGCCGCGCGTTCCGGCCGGTGGCGCGAAACTCCTTCGACGGCCACAGGTGCGAGCGGCCGTCGAACAGCCCGAGGTCGACGCCCTTGAAACCCAGCAGCGCGATCAGGTCGAGCGCCCCGGCATGGCTGAGCAGTGGAAAGGTGAAGTCGGCGCAGGCAAACTTGGTTTTCATGGGAGAAAGGGGCACAGGAGGAAACGGAGTGAATGGGGTTTGGGAAACCACTAATCCGCACTAATCCACGCTAATGAGTTCGGGCCAAATTAGTGAGGATTAGCGAAGATTGGTGGTTCTCTCCCAGAACTCCGTTCTCTCCGTTATCTCCTGTGAAAATGCCTTGGTTCCCCGTTTCCCGTTTCCGCGGTTTCTACCGCACCGGGGTTTGGAACGCGGTCGGGCCGGAGCACTGCCATTCCGCCGCGGTCAGGTACCCGCAGTCAACGACGAGGGAGGTGCCGGTGATGCCGGCCGAGTCCTCGCAGCTGAAATAGAGGAGGGAGCGGGCCACGTCCGCGGGCGAGAGCGAGACGCCCATGGCCACGCGGCGCAGGCGCTCGTTGAGCGCGCCCCGCGGGTCGGGCCGGACGTTGAGGTGCTCCCAGAGCATCGGCGTCTCCGTGATGCCCGGGCACACGCAGTTGCACCGGATGCCATGGACGGCGTAGTCGAGCGCGATGGACCGCGTCAGGCCGAGGATCGCGTGCTTGGTCGTCGTGTAGACGGGGGTGCGGGCCTGCCCCACGAAACTGCTGATCGAGCCGACGTTCACGACGTAGCCGCGCCGCGCCGCCCGCAGGTGCGGGAAGGCGTGCTTGAAGGCGAAGAACATCGACTTGACGTTCACGCCCATCACGCGGTCCCACTGCGCCTCGGAGTACGTGTGGAGATCGCCGATCTCCACCATGCCGGCGTTGTTCACGACGATGTCGAGCCGGCCGAAGCGCCTCACCGTGGCCGCGATGGACCGCGCCACCGCGCGCTCGTCGCTCACGTCGCAGGCCAGCGCCAGCGCGGCGCCGGGGGTGCGGGCGTTGATCCGCTGCGCGATCTTCCGCCCGAGCGCGAGCCGGCGGCCCACCAGGGCCACGCGGGCGCCCTCCGCCGCGAACAGCTCCGCCGCGGCCTCGCCGATGCCGGACGTCGCGCCGCTGATCCACGCCACCTTGCCGGCCAGCCGGCCGGCCGACGGGGTTTTCGTCTTGGTCTTCATGAGAGGGACGGAAATCGCCGCGGTTCAGCCGCAGAGCCGGCGCCACTTCGCCTGGAAGCCAGGTCGGTCAAACACCTCGGGATTGACCACGCCGCGGGGACGCTGTCCCGCCGCCAAGTCCGCCATGCCCTGGGCGGCCGCGCGGCCGATGTCGCGGAACAGCTCGTTGGTCCACGCGATGCAGTGCGGCGCCAGCAGCACGTTGTCCAGTTCCGCCAGCGGCGGCGGCGTCACGACCGGCTCCACCGCAAAGCAGTCCAGCGCCGCGCCCGCCAGCCGGCCGGACTTCAGCGCCTCGTACAGCGCCGCCTCGTCGACGATGCCGCCGCGCGCCGTGTTAATCAGGTAGGCCGTCGGCTTCATCCGCGCGAGCTGCGCCGCGCCGATCAGGCCGCGCGTCTGCTCCGTCAGGGGACAGTGGAGCGAGACGAAATCGGATTCGCGCAGCAGCTCGTCGAGCGACACCAACCTTGCCCCCGCGCGCGCGGCGGCCGCGGCGTCGATGAACGGGTCGAACACCAGCGGCGGCTTCATCCCCCACCCGGCCAGCAGCTGGAGCACCGTCCGGGCGATCCCTCCGAGCCCAACCAGGCCCAGGGTGCGGTCGCGGAGCTCGCCGCCCATGTAGCGCGAGCGGGTATCCCACCCGCCGGTGCGCACGAGGCGGTCCTTGACCCGCACGTGGTGGGTCAGCGCGATCATCCAGCCGACCGTCGCCTCGGCCACGGGACGGTCCACCGCGCCGGCGGTGATGTACACGGCGACGTCGGCCGCGGTGCACGCCTTCACGTCGACCGAATCGTAGCCCACGCCAAAGCGTCCGACCGCCAGCAGGTCGGCGGCGGCGGACACAGACTGCGCGGTGACCTTCGGCGTGAGGACGATAACCCCGTTGGCCCCGGCCAGCTGGTCGGCTCCAATCTCGGGTCGGTGCGCGGCGAAGGCGTCGTGCGTGATCCCCGTGGCGCCCTGCAGGACCGACAGGCCGATGTCCTCATACTTCGGGCGCCCCGCCGCGTCGAAGAAGTCGGCCGTCAGCTTGACATGGAAGGGCGTGGGCATGGCGCGATGCTCAAGGGCCCCACGCGACGCCGGCGGCGGTGGCGCACTCCTCGGCGACGACGATCCGCTCGGGCTTGGGCCCGGCGTAGACCCAGATCATGCCCATGGCGGCCGTGGATTCGTTGATGAAATAGTGGATCCGGCCGCGCGGCTGGAGCGCGGTGCCGAGTTGGTCGAGCGCGTACCGCCGGCCCTCGACCACGCAGGTGGCGCGGCCCTCGACGATGCAGATCGACTCGTCGAAGTCGTGCAGGTGCGCCGGCAGCCGGCCGCCCGGCTGGAACAACCCATAGCCGCCGCTCATCTCGAGGCCCGGCACCAGCTCGTCATTGAAGAAATCCACGAAGCCCGCGTGATTACCGGGAGAGTAGCGGGCCGCCTTGCGGATGAACGTCACCCGCTCGCCTCCGGGCTGGGTCTGAGTGACCTCCGGCATCGCGCGCTTCGGGAAGAACTGGTGCACAAGCTCGCGGTCGGGCGCCGCCGAGGCCAGCGCCACATGGAACAACGCCGGCTGCGTGCGCGAGAGGTTGTTCACCCGGTGGGCCAGGCCGCGCGGGATGGTGACGTTATCCAGCGGCCCGACCTCGTAGACCCGGCCCTCGACGTCCACCTGGGCGCGGCCCTGCAGCAGCGTGATCGACTCGGCGAAGGTGTGACGGTGACAGGGCAGCTGCGCGCCCGGCTGGAAGGTGACGAGGCCGGTCGTCAGCTGGCGCGCCTGGTTGTGGCCGCCGACCTGGACATCGAGCGTGACGCCGGGGCAGATCTCGAGCTGGGGACCCGCGCCGCGGGCGTTCATGACCTCGGGCCGGTCGGGCCGCAGCTCCGCCGGCGCGCATTTCGCGGGCAGCTCGTTCGCGACGGCGACCGGGTCGTTCTCCAGCGTGAAGCCCGCGCGGATGGCGCGGTCGCGCCCCTGCGAGGCGAGCATCCGGTGCAGGCTGCGGAGGAGCAGGCTGCCGTCGAGCCCCACCCCCAGCATCGCGAAACCCTGCTCGCGGCGCTGGCTGAGGTTCGCCTCGTCGGTGGCGATCACGCCGCAGTGCTTGCCGGCCCGGCGGAGCGTGTCCTTTGCCTGCTCGATCAGGCCGGCGACGCCCGGACCCTCCCACTGTCCCGGGAACCCCGCGGTGGCCGACAGGTCGGCCGGGCCGAAGAAGAACACGTCGGCCCCGGCGACACGCGCGAGCTGGTCGATATTCCGGACCGCCTTGACGCTCTCGATGATTGGAATGACGAGGACATTCTGGTCCGCCTCGCCGGTGTGCTCGATGAAGCACTGGCCCCAGCACGTGGCGCGCTCGGCGCCGATGCCGCGGAGGCCGCGGGGCGGATAGGTGGCGGCCTTGAGCGCCGCCTCGAGCTGGGCCGGGGTCTCGATCCACGGGATGACCACGCCGTCGGCGCCGATGTCGAGGGCGCGCTTGATGAGGGCGGGGGAATTCTCCGCGAGGCGCACCAGCGCGACCGTCTGGCTGCGGACCGTGGCCCGGACGTGCTCGATGATCTCCTTCCAGTCCAGATGCCCGTGCTCGGCGTCGATCACGACCCAGTCGAGCCCGAGCGCGACCGCCATCTCGCAGATGCTCGGGGACTCGAGCGTGATCCACATCCCGTAGACCGGCTGGCGGGCCTGGAGGCGCGCACGCAGGCGCTGGAGGGCGGGGACCTTCATGGGACGGGGATGGCGCGAAACTACGGGGCCGTGCCGGCGGTACGAGTGAATTTCGGTGAAAATTACCGCGCGCCGCCATTGCCCTCGGGCCCCGGGCGTGTCAGTGAGGATGCGGCGACGCCGGCACCCGGCCGGCGCCCGGCCCCACCCCATGAAGTCGCGCCCCTTCGGAACGATGCCCAGCGGCGAACCCGTCTCCGCCTGGACCCTGGCAAACAAGGCGGGTGCGTCGGTCGAGATCCTCACGCTCGGCGGCATCGTGCGCACGCTGTCGGTCCCCGACCGCCACGGGCGCCTGGCGGACGTCGTGCTCGGCTTCGACACGCTCGCGGCCTACGTGGCCCGCCACCCCTACTTCGGCGCGATCATCGGCCGCATCGCGGGGCGGGTGACGAACGGCAGCCTGCTCGTCGAGGGCCGCACCTATCCGCTTGCGCGCAACAACGGCCCGAACCACCTCCACGGCGGCCTCGTCGGCCTCGACCGGCGCGTGTGGCAGGCCGAGCCCGTCGCGCGGCCCGACGGCGCGGCGTCGTTGCGGCTCACCTATCACAGTCCCGACGGCGAGGAGGGTTATCCGGGCCACGTGGACCTGGCGGTCACGTACACCTGGACCGCCGACCACGTGCTGGTCATCGAGAGCGAGGCGACCTCCGACCGACCGACGCCGATCAGCCTGGCCCACCACGGCTATTTCAACCTCGCCGGCGAGGGCACGGGGTCGGTTGCGGACCACGACGTGCAGATCCTCGCCGACACCGTCATCCCCACGGACGAGCACTTCACGCTCCTTGGCCGCCGGCTCCCGGTCGCGGGCCAGCCGGGGGACTTCCGCCGGTCGCGGCGCCTGGGTGACGCGCTGCCGCACCTTTACCAGGCCCATGGCGACACCTACGAGCTCGGCGCGCCCGCCGGGCGGATCGTCGCCCGCGTGGCCGAGCCGCGGTCCGGCCGGCAGATGACGGTGACGACCGACGAGGGCTGGCTGCAGTTCTACACGGGCGTGGCGCTCGACGGCACGCTGGTCGGCAAGTCGGGCCGCGTCTACGGGGCGCACGCCGGGCTCTGCGTCGAGTGCCAGGGCTACCCCGACGCGACCAACCGGCCGGGCTTCGGCGACATCCTCGTGCGGCCCGGCACCCCGCAGCGCCGCCGGACCGCCTACGCCTTCACGATCCTCTGATCCCTCCATGAGCACCGAGACGGCCGCCCGGCCGACCGCCCGCCAAGACTACAGCCTGACCGGCCAGACAACCGCCGCCGCCATCGAGCAGGGCCTGGCCGAGGCCGAGTGGTACCAGTGCCCCGTGCCGCGCGCGACGATGCGGCGCCTGCTCGAGCGGCGGAACGGCCCGGCGATCCGGGACACTCTGCTCTGGTTCGCGCTGATCCTCGCGAGCGGCTATGCGGGCTACCGGCTCTGGGGCACCTGGTGGGCCGTGATCCCGTTCTTCATCTACGGCACGCTGTACGCGTCGACGTCCGACTCGCGCTGGCACGAGACCGAACACGGCACGGCCTTCCGGACCGACTGGATGAACAACGCGCTGTACGAGATCGCCTCGTTCATGGTGATGCGCGAGTCGACGCTGTGGCGCTGGAGCCACACGCGCCACCACAGCGACACGATCATCGTGGGCCGCGACCCCGAGATCTTCGTCCCGCGCCCGGCCAACCTGCGGAAACTGGTCGCGAGCGTCTTCAACCTGCCGGTGTACCCGGCCTATTTTCGGCAGATCGTGATGCACGCCCTCGGGCGGATGTCGCTGGCCGAGCGCACCTTCATCCCGGAGAGCGAGTTCCCGAAGATCTATTTCCGCGCCCGGATCTATGTCGCGATCTACGCCGGCGTCATCGCGCTCGCGCTCTACACGCGGAGCGTCCTGCCCCTCATGTACGTGGGCCTGACCAACCTCTACGGCTCGTGGCTGATGGTGATGTACGGCCTCACGCAGCACGCGGGCCTGGCGGAGAACGTCCTCGACCACCGGCTCAACTGCCGGACGGTCTACATGAACCCCCTGCACCGGTACCTCTACTGGAACATGAA
This sequence comes from Verrucomicrobiota bacterium, assembly GCA_018239675.1. GTDB lineage: Bacteria > Verrucomicrobiota > Verrucomicrobiia > Opitutales > Opitutaceae > Opi-474. The sequence continues at coordinate 15,133 of JAFEGX010000110.1, read as the reverse complement.
CTACCACGTGGAGCACCACATGTTCCCGCTGGTGCCCTACCACGCGCTGCCGCGGCTGCACGCCGCGGTGAAATCCGACACGCCCGAGCCCTACCCCGGCATCCTTGCCGCCTACCGCGAGATCATCCCGGCGGTGATCCGGCAGGCAAAGGACCCCGGCTACTATGTGAAGCGCCGTCTGCCGGCGCCACAGACCCGGCCGACCAGCGCGGTGCTGGACGCCGGCGACGCCCGGCCCGACCCGGACGGCTGGGTGGAGGTCTGCGCCGCGCTCGACCTGGGCCGCGAGGACGTCGTCCGCTTCGACCACGGCCGGAGGACCTACGCGCTCTGCCGCGACACCGACGGCCGCCTGTACGCCACGGACGGCATCTGCACGCACGGCAACACGCACCTCGGCGACGGCCTGGTGAAGGACGGCCTGCTCGAGTGCCCGAAGCACAACGGCCGGTTCCGCCTCTCCGACGGCGCGCCGGCGCGGTCCCCGGTCTGCCGCGGGCTCGCGACCTGCCCGCTCGAGGACCGGGGCGGCCGGCTGTACCTCAACGTTGCGCGCGCCGCCGGCGTCGGCGCGCGCGCCCCGCAGACCCACCGCTTCCGGGTCGTCTCCAACCGCAGCGTCGCCACCTTCATCAAGGAACTGTGTCTCGAGCCGCTCGACGGAGCCTTCGCGTTCGCACCCGGCGAGTACCTCCAGCTCGACATCCCGGCGTACGGCGAGATCCGGTTCCGCGACTTCGACATCCCCGCGCCGTATGCGGCCGTGTGGGAGGCGTGGCACCTGTTCCACCTCGTGGCGCGGCACACCGCGGAGGGCCGGCGCAACAACTACTCCTTGGCCAACGATCCGGCGACCGAGTGCGTGCTGCGGTTCAACGTCCGCATCGCAATGCCGCCGCCCGGGCAGGACTGCCCGCCGGGCGTGGGGTCGGCGTACGTCTTTAGCCTGAAGCCGGGCGACGTGGTGACGGCGGTGGGGCCCGCCGGCGACTTCCACCTCAAGCCGACGCAGCGCGAGGCGGTCTACATCGGCGGCGGCGCGGGCATGGCGCCGCTGCGCTCGCACCTGGCGCACCTCTTCGAGAGCGAGCGCACGCAGCGCCGCGTGAGCTACTGGTACGGCGCGCGGTCGCGGCAGGAGCTTTTCTACGAGGACTACTTCACGGGGCTGGCGGCGGCCCATCCGAACTTCACCTTCCACGTCGCCCTCTCGGCGCCGCTGGCGGAGGACCGCTGGACCGGCCCGACCGGCTTGATCCACGAGGTGGTGCTCGCCCAGCACCTGCGCGACCACCCGCAGCCGGCGGCGGTCGAGTATTACCTGTGCGGCCCGCCGCCGATGATCAAGGCCTGCACCCGCATGCTCGCCGACCTCGGCGTCCCGCCGTCCCAGATCGCGTTCGACGAATTCTGACCTCGGGCCGATTTCACCACGAAGCTCACGAAGCGCACGCCGGCGGGGCGAATTTCGTGCCCTTCGTGAACCTGGTGGTGCGGCCGGATCGGGCACCTCGGGTTGGAGGCCCGCCTGGTGCGGATCGGCTCAGACCGGTGGCTCTACTCGGGCGCGACGTAATGCTGCGCCCCGCCGAACTGCATCCACCGCCGGTGGATCATCAGCGTCGCCCCCAGCGCGAGCAGGCCGAGGCCTCCCGCCCACAGGTACATGTAGCGGTACTCGTGGTGTAGCAGGTCGAGGGACCAGCCCACGATCGGGCCGATCACCATCTGGCCCAGCGCGCCCACCATCGCCTTCGCGCTGTCGAGGCTCGCGAAGCGCGAGCGCGCGAGCAGCGCCGCCGGCAGAGCCGACGAAGCCGTGTAATAGAAGCCCCACAGCGAGCCGCAGACGACCATCGCGACCCCGTAGGACACCGCGTCCCGCACGAGGACAAAGGCCAGCAGGTTGCTCGCGACGATCAGGGCCACCGCGAACAGGGTGACCCGCAGCGGATGAAACCGGTCCGCCAGCCAGCCGATGGGATAGGCCTGCGCGAGCGACAGGACGAACTGGATGGCCGACAGCTTGCCATAGGTGGCCATGCTCAGGTCGAGCGACCGGGCAAAATAGAGGGTGAACAGATTGGCCGGCACGCCCGCCATCATCGTGAGCGCAAACGAGGCGAAAAACCAGCGGTAGTAGGGCTGGGAAAAACAATCCCGGGCGTAGGTCCTGACGCCGCCCATGAACTGTTCGATTCGTGCCAGCCAACCGATGCCGGACGGGACTGGGGCCGGCGGCGGCGGCGGGTACTCGCCTTCCTTCACCTTGAGGCACATCGCGGTGAAGCTTACGCCGTAGATCGCCGCGATGGCCAGGAAGACGAGGGTGTAATGCTGCTCGACGTGCCCGAGGACGAAGTAACTGAAGAGAATGCCCGCCAGGAGCGACACGAAGCGGAACAGGCCGAAGAACCGACCGATGACCGGCCCGGGCACCACGTCGGTGATGAGACTGATGAGGACCTGGTTGCAGACGAGCGCGCTGAGCTCGAACAGCGCCCAGAACAGCGCCAGCGTCGCCACCACGCAGGGGCCCTCGCCGGGTGACGACGCCCCCAGCGCCGCGTGCGCCCAGCGGCCGAGCGCCGGGCCGTATGCGAGGCCCGCCATCGAGACCACCGCCACCGGCGTCGGCACGAGGAGGAATGGGATGCGGCGGCCCCACCGGCCGCGGTGCCGGTCGCTGCGGTATGCGACCACCGGGCCGACCAGCAGGATGATCAGCTGCGGCAGCGTCGCGAGCAGGAAGCCCGTCAGCATGTCCGAGACGTGGAACTGCCGCAGCAGCACCTGCAGCGTCACGGGCACCGAGCGCTCCTTCAGGTTGAAGCCGAAGTCGCCCCCCAAAAGCCAGAAGAACAGCGCGACGAGTCCGCCGGTGGTGTAGGTCAGGGTCCCGGCTTGCCAGACGCGGGCGGCGGGACGCGGAGGGGCGGAGTTGGGCTCGGCAGGGGAAGTAATGGCGCGGGGGGAAGTTCCCCGGGACGCTCAACGGCCGGACGCCGACGGGCAATGCTCAAGTGCGACGAACTCAGCGGGTCCACTGGACCGCGACGTAGGTCAGCAGCGTGGCGCGGGCGCCGAGGTGGTTGTGCAGCTCGCGGCCGACGGCGGCGAGGAGGTTGAGGTTTTCGGTGAGCTTAAAGCGGCCGCCGGCGTTGACCGCCAGCGCCGTCCGCGCGAACCCGCGGGACGCCTCGCCGTGCAGCTCGAGGCCGGACTCGACGCGTTCGCCAAGCGCGTGGCCGATCACGATCCCGTAGCGCCAGCCCGACTCGGACTTGCTGGGACGGACCACGCCAATCTCGGCATTGAGGCACCAGCCACCGACCTCGCGCTGGAGTTCCAGCGGCAGGACGAAGGTGTTCTCGTCGGCGGCCAGCCCGCGCGCGACGGCGTCCGAGCCGGGATTGCGGAATTCGAGCTGCGGCGAAATGGCCACCGAGAGCCCCGAGGGCTGGTCGTCGGAGAACCGCCACTTCACGCCGAACAGCGAGTTTGCCAGGCTCGATGCGGCCGGGCCGCCAGCATCGTGCCGGCGCAGGCGCGTGACCACGAGGTTGAGCTGGCAGCGCTCGCCGAGGCCGTAGGCGACGTCGAAAACCGGAAAGGCCGTGGCGTGGGTGCCGTCGCGCTGCTCGTGGGTCGAGACCAGGTTGAACTCCCAGTGGCCGTCACCCGGCGTGCCCGGATCGTCCGTGAGAAACGGCGCTCCCGCCTGGCCGCGGAGCCAGGACGCCGCCAGGCCGAGCAGCAGGCCGAGGCCGGCCAGCCGGAAATGATGCAAGGGAGAACGGTCCATGCGCGGCCGGCCATGGTTGCGCTCCCCTGCCGCTTGGCGAGCTCATGATGGGTCACCCGCCGCCGCGGTGGCGCATGGGGCGGCGCGCCGCCCTTCGGGCTGAATCCGCCCCGGCCTGAGCCGGAGTCATGCAGTCGAGGGTCGAGCAGACGAAAGACAGGAAACGGATGGTCCGCCACCTCGGCAAGGCGCCCGACGCTGGCAATGTTTCACGGCGCCGGGTGATCGAGGATCCATGCCGCCTCGGCCGCCCGCAATTCCGCCAGGGTCTGGTTCGACGCCAGGGCCGACCGGCGCATCGCCCGCCCAGGCGTGGCCGGCTCGAGCCGGTCCAGCGACGCCACCGCGGCCAGCTCGGAGTCGATCGCCCGCGCCCCGGTCAGTTTCGCCCGCAGGTCGAGCCGCAGGTCGGCCGCGGCCTCCCGGCGCATGTCCGCCTCCAGCGCGTCGACAAAGCGGTCCACGCTGCCCTGCGGGCCGACGAGCTGGTTCAGGTGCTGCTGGAAGGAGAGCGCGGTGTTGGGGCCGAGGCCCATGTAAAAGGTCCCGGTGTGGTAACCGTTGACGGTCGCGCGCTGGACCTCGATCTCCGGCGCCACCGGCACCCCGCGGATCGACGAGAGCCAGCCGCTGTGCGCCGAGAAGATCTTCCCGCCCTCCCAGCTGGTGAGGAAGTGCAGGAAGTCGAGGGCCTCCTCCTTGTGGCGGCTGTCCTTGTTCAGGTACATTTCCATGCCCGTGCCCAGGAGGCCCTCCTGATACGGGCCCACGATGTACGGGCCCACGACCGGATCATCCGGCGTCAGCTGCGGCACGTGCATCGCCGCCACCGGAAACGGCGCCAGCCGCGCGAGGCTCGTCGCGTCGTACGAGCCCGTGAAGATGAACAGCGCCTCGCCGCGGACGAACTCCTGGATCGCGTCGTCGCGCCCCAGCTGCTCGAAGCCGGGCCGCATCTGCTGGCTGACCTCGCGCAGCAGCGCGTACGCGGCCCGCAGTTCCGGCCGCCGGGCGGTCCAGCGGCCCTGCAGGTAGTCCTCGAGCGACTGGGTGACGTTCCGGCTCAGCAGGCCGTCGCGGTCAAGCTCGAGGTTCATCCCCGCCACGCAGCCCTGCATCAGCATTTCCATCAGCCACCGCGCATTGCTGCGCGAGCCCGCGAGCGGCTGGACGGGCCGGCCGGTGCGACGCCGGTACTCGGCCACCTGCGCGCACAGCGCCCGGAAGGCGTTGAAGTCCTTCGGCCCCTCCGTACGGCCCGTGATCCGGCGCAGGAGCTCGCGGTTGCAGAACAGGCGCAGGCTTCCCTGCGAGAGGGTCACGCCGTAGATCTGGCCGACCTCGGGGCTCTGGCTGGTCATCAGGAAGAGCCCGTCCGCGAAGGTCTGCCGCCACGCGACCCGCTCGAGCGCGGTGCCGCGGTTGTACGGGTTGGGCCGGTCCATGTACCGCGTCAGCGGCTCGAAATACCGCGCCGGCACGTCGTCGACGCCGCCGAGGAAATACGCGAACTCGATGAGATCCGTCGCCGTGCCGCCGGTGAGGTTGGTCCGCAGCCATTGCCGGTACAGCGCGCTGGGCACCGCCACCTGCTCGACCCGCACCCGGGGGTGCAGCTCCTCGTAGCGCCGGATCACCGCCGTCAGGCCGTCGGGCGGCCCGCGCTCGATCTGCCAGTGCGCGAACCGCAGCGTCACCGGCCGCGCCGCCACCAGCGGCGCCGAGCGCGTGAACACCCAGTAGGTCGCGGCCGCGTACGCCACGACCAGCAGCAGCAGGCCACGGAGGAACGGCGCGCGTCTCATGGGCCGGGGCCTTTCGCGAGGGACGCCAGTTTTACCCGCACCGCGTAGACGCGCGGGTCGACCTCGTTCTCGGCCAGGAAGGCCTCGAAATACCGCCGGGCCGTCGCGGCCTCGCCCGCGCGCCGCGACAGCTCGCCGATCTGCAGCTGCAGGTCGGCCCGCGCCACCCCGGCCAGACCGCCGATCCGGTCGGCCTCGAGCAGGTGCGGCAGCACCCCCGGCAGCCGGTGGAAAAGCCGGCCGCGCCCCAGCACCAAGTGCAGGTCGCGCCGGAGCGCCGGGTCCGTGACCTTCGGCAGCAGCGCCTCCGCGGCCGCGACGCGATCGGCGGGCGCGGCCGGCTGCGGCAGGAGGAACAGGTCGAGCAGCGCCAGTTTCACCAGCGCCAGCTGCGCCCAGTAGCTGCCGGGATGGCGCAGCGCGACCTCCTCGTAGGCCTGCGCCGCCTTCGCCGGGTCGGGCTGAAACAGGTGCACCTGGTAGATCCGGCCGACAAGGTACCCCGCAATCTGCGCGACCTCGTCATCGCCGCGGGCAAGGTCCCGCAGGGCGACGATGCAGGCGCTCAGCCTCTCGTCCGTGACCGGCTGGCGGTCCATGTCGACGACCGCGACGGCCAGGGCGCTCTCGCGGTCGGCCGGCGGATCCTTCGGCAGCCGCGCCCGCGCGTCCGCGGGGAGGTGGCGCGCCACCAGCGTCCACGCGGCGACCAATCCGGACTCCCCCGCCGCGGATGCGGGCACGCCGCACCCGGTCAGCAGCAGGCCGAGCAACACGGGCAGGGAGGCGCGGGGCACAAGGGAAGCGTGCGGGAAGGCGGACGGGCGACAAGCCTGCGGTTCGGGGAGCAAGCGAACGCCGAGCATCGGACGCTGAAGATTCGGGGGAACCTCCAACGCTCGACGTTCAACCCTCAACGCTCAGTGGCCAACTCACCTTCGCGCCGATGGAATGACTTCGACGTTCGGGGGTCCGGCGTCCGTCTTAGTGGCTGACGTTGTTGTTGGCGGTGGCCCCGAATGCCGCGTTCGGTGTGAGGCGGGTGCCCTCACCCGCCGGACCGGAAGCGGGGTGAGGGCACCCCGCCCACATTGTTGGGAAGGTCCTACCAAAGGGAACCACTGCTTTCGTTTTGGCAGCCCCGCGCAATGGACGTCGCCAGGGCATGCCTATTGTCCTCCTTTCCTCCGCCATCGTCATCCTGAGCGAGACCGAAGGATGACGGCGGAGGCGGGTAGGCGGAGTTCAGGTCGACGGTCGCACGGCCCGACGCTCAACTTTCAACGTTCAACTTTCAACGCGCGCGCTACACCGTCTGCAGGAAATCGCGCGAGGCGACGAAGCCGCGGCGCTCGCCCTCGAGCGAGCCATTGAAGTTCATGTCCTCGAGCTCGATCGAGACGTAACCGTTGAAGCCGGCGGACTTGAGCGTCGTGAGGAGCTGGCTCCAGGGCGCGCGACCGGCACCCGGAATCGTGTAGCGCCAGGCATAGCCGCCGTAGGGCAGGCCCTCGGCGAACACGCCGGCCTGCTCCAGGCCGATGTCGTACACGCGCTCCTCGTCGAACGTGGTGTCCTTCCCGTGCACGTGCACCACGTGCGGTGCGAACTCCTGGATGAAGCGCACCGGGTCGATGCCCATGCGGATCAGGTGCGAGGGGTCGAAGTTGATCCCGTAGTGCGGGGACTTCATCTCCTTCAGGAAGGCGCGGTACGACTCGGGATTGCAGCACTGCGCGTTGCAGCCAGGCCAGCCCTCGATCGAGAGCTTGGTGTTGGTCTCCCTCAGCACGTCGCGCAGCTGGCCGTAGGTCTCGGCCATGTGGCGGAACGTCTCGCGGCGCGGGAGCTTCTCGTCCTCGGCGAGCATCACGACGAAAAACAGCTTCGCGCCGGCGGCGGCGGCGGTGCGAATGTTCTGCTGGGCCAGCGCGACCGTGGCGCGGCGTTTGCCGGCGTCGGCCGAGAGCATCCCGGACCACTCGGGCCCGAAGAGGTCGATCGTGCCGACGGCGAGGCCGCCCTGTTTCCACGCCGCGATCTGGCCGACGTGGTTCGCCCAGAGGTCGACGCAGGCGAAGCCTTGGGCCGCAGCCCATTTCGCCGTGTCGGCGACGGGGGCCTTGGCAAACTCGCCGGTGAGGCGGAGGCCGATGGCGAAGCCACCGGTGCGGGTGCGGGCGGGAGTGCTCATGGGAGTTTCGAGAAGACTTTTTGCATGGCGTCGAACATGCGCTTCGCCGCCTCGGCCGGCGGCAGCGCCCACAGCTCGTCGTTGAACATCTCGATCGCGTACTGGCCGCGGTAGCCGAGGCGCTCGAACCGGCCGAACAGATCGACGAGGTCGTAGCAGCTGCGGGGGTCGCCCGGGAGCAGGCGCGCCGTGTTGCAGTCGGTGACCTCCGCCGGCGTCGCCGGCATGTTGTCGACGTGCACGTGCTTGATCCAGCCGATGGTGTCGGCGTTGATGTGCTCGGTCTTGGTCGGCGTGCAGTGGAAATGCGCGGGGTCGAAGAGCACGCCCACGTTCGGGGCGCCGGAGCGCTTCGCGATCTCGACGATGGCGTGGAGCGTCTTGACCATGCCCCAGTTGAACTCGATCGCCATCGTAATGCCCAGCGGGCGGATCCGGTCGGCGACGGCCTTCGCCGCCGCGGCCATCTTCCCGATGACATCCGGCTCATCCTTGGCCGCGGGCCAGAGGATGTAGTCGGTGCCGACCACCATCGTGCTGCCGCCGAGGGCGGCGATCAGCTCGGCGTTCTTCACGTGCTCGTCGTGGTTGGCGGCAAGCTCGGCCGGCTTGGCGAGGCCGACGAGGTTGAGATTGAAGCCGCCGGACACGCGCAACCCGTGGCCCTCGATGACGGCGCGGGCCTGGGCCGGCGACAGGCCCCGCTTCAGCTCGGGATGCAGCTGGTTCAGCGGCACCTCAATGGTGCGGAAACCCGCGGAGGCGCAGGCGGCGGCGACCTCCTCCAGCGTGGTGTATTTCAGCGAGACCGTGTTCAGGCCGAGGCGTTGGATGTTCATGGCACGAGGAAAGGGATTAGGGGTAAGGGCGTAAGGGGTATGGGAGATTGGTCTGTGGGCGGGGTGCCCCCACCCCGCTGTCCACCGGCCGCCGCGGTGCGGGGGGAGGGCGCCCCGTCCACCGCCAGAGGTGGCGAGCCGGGCCTAGAAGCTCAGCTTGATGCCGCCGCCCTTCTGCTGGAGGCGGAGGAAGTCGCGGGCGACCTCGAGATCCTTGGTCGCGTCGGCCGCGGTGCAGAGCGGGGTCGCCTCGCCGGAGACGGCGCGGAGGAAGTTGGCGGCCTGCGAGCGCATCGCGTGCCACGGGGCGAACACCGGCGTCGTGGCCGTCGGCGTCGCGTTGCCGCCGAGATCCTCGAACACCATGAGCTGGCCGGGGCGGTCGAGCACCATCGGCGCCGGCAGGTCGAGCCTGAGGTAGCCCTTGTCGAAGCCGACCAGCGCCGACTCCTGCCAGTCCAGCGTCGTGTGGTACGGCGCCATCTCGAGGATGCCCGAGACGCCGCTCGTGGAGCGCAGGCCGAAGTACCGGCCGTTCGCGTCGGCGGCGGTGACGGTGTAGTCCTCGCCGAGGAGGTAGCGGATGAGGTTGATCTGGTGGATGTAGAAATTCACCAGGGCGAAATTCTGCTGCGCCTCCTCCTTGGTGAAGCCCTCCGGCGCCGGATCGTTCTGGATCTCGGGATATTTCTCCTCGGTGGTGATCCGGTTCGAGAAGCCCTCGGCGTCCCACTTGCCCGGCGGCATCGTGACCCGGATGTAGCGCAGCTCGCCGCACTTGCCCGAGGCCTTCCACTCGCGGATCTTGTCCACCGCCGCGACCGAGGCGAGGTCGCTGCGCTTGTGGTAGGCAACGTAAATTGGCGCGCGGTGCCGGGCCGAGAGGTCGGTCAGGCGGCGGCAGATCTCCACACTGTGGGCGAGCGGCTTCTCGATCATGATCGGCTTCCCCTTCACAAGCACGTCCGGCAGGAGTCCGCCGTGGATCCAGAACGGCTGGATCATCACGTAGGCGTCGACGTTCGCCTTCGCCAGAAGCTCATGGTGGTCGTGGTAGACCTCCGGGATCCCGTGCCGCGTGCCCACCAGCGCGCCGAGCTGGGGTCGCAGTTCCGCGAGGGCGACGACCTCGCAGTTGGGGAGGGACAGATAATTGCGCAGGTGCGCCATCTGGCCCATATTGCCGGTGCCGATGAAACCGAGGCGGATTTTCTTCATTGGGGTGAGTCAGGCCGCGCGGCGCGCGGTCGCGGGGGAACGCCACGGACGGTGACGAGGCGCGGCACGGCGCGAGGCGGGGAGGTGGTGGGTCATGGCGGGGAGCAGCCCCGGGGAAAGCGATGGGTTCACAATGGCGGAGCCCTTCCAACGCCGCCAAGTACGGAGTTGTTAATTCGCGCGCGACGGAAAGAAATTTCATCGGGGATTCGTTCGCGCCGGGCGACCGGCCCGGCATGCTTTTCTTTTTTGCGTGCGACGCCTGGCCCGTGCAGCGTGCGACCCTCCCCCGAGAGCCCTCATGAATCCCGCCCTGCCCGCCCGCCGCGCCCGAACAGCCGCCGCCCTGCACCTGGACAACGCGCTGCTGCTGATCGGCGCCGGCGAGCCGGTGCCGCTCCCCGAGCGCTCCGACCAGCACTACCCTTTCCGCGCCCATGCCGAGTATTATTACCTTACCGAGCTCGAGTGCCCGGGCGGCGTGCTGGCGTTTGACCCGCTGCAGGGGGACCGCGACGGCTGGATTTCATTCGTGCCGGAGGTGACCGAGGGCGAGCGGGTCTGGGAGGGCCGCACGCAGCCGCCGGGCGAGCCCATCGCCGCCCTCGAGGCCTGGCTGGGCGCCCGCCGCGACCGGCCCATCGCGGCCCTCGGCGCGCCGCTGCGCGGCGTCCGCTCCAGCCCGGAGCACACCCTGCGGGCCCGGGTGTTGTTCCAGCACGCCCGACGCAGCAAGGACGAGGCCGAGCTCGCGCTCATCCGTCGCACCGCCGTGGCGACCGCCGCGGGCTTCGCGCGGCTCAAGGCCGAGCTGCGGCCGGGCATCACCGAGCGCGCGCTGCAGGTCGAGCTCGAGGCGGAGTTCTTCCGCCACGACGCCACGCGCCCCGGCTACGAAACCATCATCGGCACCGGGCCCAACTCCGCCGTCCTTCATTTCCCGCCGAGCCAGCGCGCGGCGCGCGACGGCGAGTTCGTGCTCGTCGACGCCGGCGCGGAGATCAACCGGTACATGACGGATGTGACCCGCACCTACGTGGTGGGCCGCCCGACGCCGTTCCAGCGGGATCTCCATCAGGTCGTCCTGGCTGCCGAGCAGCGCGCGCTCAGCCGCTGCATCGCCGGCACCGAGTGGCGCGAACTGCACCTGGCGACGGCGGTCGAGATGGTCGGCGGGCTGGTCGCGCTGGGCCTCATGCGCGGCCAGCCGGAGTCGCTCGTCGAACAGGAAGCGCACACGCTGTTCTTTCCGCACGGCCTCGGCCACCTGGTGGGCCTGGGGGTGCGCGACGGCAGCGGGATGGAGCCGGGCCGCGCCAAGTCGACGCGCCCGGGCCTCTCCACCCTGCGCCTGGACCTGCCCTTGCGGCCGGGCTACGTCGTGACGGTCGAGCCCGGGCTCTATTTCATCCCGGCCCTGCTCAACGACCCGGCGCGGCGCGCGCGCTACCGCGACTGCGTGGACTGGGCCCGGGCGGAGCAATGCCTCCACCTCGGCGGCGTCCGGATCGAGGACAACGTGCTCGTGACGGACGGTGCGCCGGAGAACCTGACCGCGGCGATCCCGAAGACGCTGGAATAACGGCGGTGAAGCCACCGCGGAGTTTGGGATTCGAAATTCGGGATTCAGGATTCGGGTCGAGCTGGGTGAAGCCGGCACCATGGGGAGAACGCGCAACACCAATGGGTACCGAATTTTGAATTCCGGATCCCGATTTTCGCACCGCCCACCGTGCACCGCCCACCGTGCGCGGCGGCGCCGCGGCGGTCAGTTTTCCATGGACAACCGCGGGCTTCCCGCTCTCCCTAGACGTCTTCCTATGGCCCAGTCTGAAACCCGTCACGTCACTCCCGCCAGCCTCGCCGTTGATTTCGTGCTGGTGGCCCTGTTTTTCGCCTACATGTTCACCGTGCTTGAGTCGCACGTGCCGTCGTCCGACCCGAAGATGGTCCACCTGTGGTCGGCGCTGGGCTCGGCGTGCATGACGGGCGTGTTCTGGCTGGCGCTCCAGATGTTCCGCGTCGTGTTCAAGGCGCACCGCGCCGCCGCGAAGAAATAAGGCCCGGGACCGCCCTCATCGGTCCAGCTTATCGGCCGGCACCTCGGTGCCGGCCGCGTTTTTTTTGGCGGACCTCCTACCCCGGATTGCCGAGCGGGATACGGCGGTCGGCCGGGCTGAAAATACAGCCGAACCGGACCGTCCGGAATCCGTCGGGTGGCCGTGGTTTACCGTCGCGGCCGGAATAGGACACGTCCTCCGAGGCTGCGCGGTTGACAGTGCTGGCGGCCAATCTATCCAGAAGGCCTCTGCGCTCCTGCGCAGCGCGTTGTTTTTCAATCCCTGAAATCCACCCATCCATGGCCGCAAAATCCAAAGTGAAAAAGTCCGCCGCGAAGGCGAAGTCCTCCGGCAAGCAATCCGCCGCCAAGGCGCACAAATACGTCTACATGTGGGGCGCCGGCAAGGCCGACGGCCACGGCGGCATGAAGCCGCTGCTGGGCGGCAAGGGGGCGAACCTGGCCGAGATGACGCGCATCGGGCTCCCGGTGCCCCCGGGCTTCACGATCACCACCGAGGTCTGCACCTATTTCTACCAGCACAAGACGACCTACCCGAAGGAGCTGCAGGCCCAGATGGCGGCCGGCATCGCCAACATGGAGAAGATCATGGGCACGAAGTTCGGCGCCACCGAGGGCACGCCGCTCCTCGTCGCCGTCCGCTCCGGCGCCCGCGACTCGATGCCGGGCATGATGGACACGATCCTCAACCTCGGCCTCAACGACCAGACCGTCGTCGCGCTCGAGAAGGCCACCGGGAACCCGCGCTTCGCCTGGGACTGCTACCGCCGCTTCATCCAGATGTACGGCGACGTCGTGCTCGGCGTGCAGAAGCGCGAGGGCGAGGACCACGAGCCGTTCGAGACCGTGATCCACGCGCTCAAGCACGAGCGCTACCAGGGCAACATCGAGGACTCCAAGCTCACCGCCGCGGACCAGCAGGAGCTCGTCGCCCGCTTCAAGGCGCTCGTCAAGGAGCGCACCGGCCACGTGTTCCCCAACGACCCCTGGGAGCAGCTGCGCGGCGCCGCCGGCGCCGTGTTCGGCTCGTGGATGAACGACCGCGCGATCGTCTACCGCCGCAAGTACAACATCCCCACCGAGTGGGGCACCGCCGTCAACGTCCAGGCCATGGTGTTCGGCAACACCGGGGACAACTCCGGCTCCGGCGTCGCGTTCACCCGCAACCCGGCCAACGGCGTCAACGAGTTCTACGGCGAGTTCCTGATCAATGCCCAGGGTGAGGACGTCGTCGCCGGCGTCCGCACGCCCGAGCCGGTCCTCCAGCTCAAGAACCACCTGCCCGAGGCCTACACGCAGCTGCTGAAGGTCCGCCAGATCCTCGAGCAGCACTTCAAGGACGTGCAGGACATCGAATTCACGATCCAGGACGGAAAGCTGTTCATGCTCCAGACGCGCAACGGCAAGCGCACCGCCGCTGCCGCGCTCAAGTTCTCCATGGACATGGTCCGGGAGAAGCTCATCGACTGGAAGACCGCGGTGCTCCGCAACCCGGCCGACCAGCTCGAGCAGCTGCTCGCCCCGATCTTCGACCAGGCCGAGGTGAGGAAGGCCGCGGCCATCGCCACCGGCCTCCCCGCCGGCCCCGGCGCCGCCACCGGCCGCATTTACTTCAACGCCGACCGCTCCGTCCAGGCCGCGGCCAAGGGCGAGAAGGTGCTGCTGGTCCGCGTCGAGACCTCCCCCGAGGACCTCCGCGGCATGATCGCGGCCGAGGGCATCCTCACCGCCCGCGGCGGCGTCTCCTCGCACGCCGCGCTCGTGGCCCGCCAGATGGGCAAGGTCTGCGTCTGCGGCGCCTCCGGCGTCGTGATCGACTACGAGAAGAAGACCGCAACCATCGCCGGCCAGGTGTTCAACGAGGGCGACTACCTCTCGATCGACGGCACCTCCGGCACGGTCTACGCCGGCCAGATCAAGACCGCCCCGTCCGAGATCATCGCCGGGCTCGTCAATGGCGACGAGGCCGCGAAGGCCACCGAGAAGTTCAAGAGCTACACGCAGCTCATGAAGTGGTGCGCGCAGGCCACCCGCCTGTCGGTCCGCACCAACGCCGACACCCCGGAGCAGGCCCGCATCGCGGTCGCCTTCGGCGCCGTCGGCATCGGCCTGACCCGCACCGAGCACATGTTCTTCGAGGGAAACCGCATCGACGCGATGCGCGAGATGATCCTCGCCGACACGCTCGCGGGCCGCGAGGCCGCGCTGGCGAAGCTGCTGCCCTACCAGCGCGCGGACTTCCTCGGGATCTTCAAGGCCCTGAAGGGCTTCCCGGCGACGATCCGCTTCCTCGACCCGCCGCTCCACGAGTTCCTCCCGAACACGCCCGAGCAGCAGGCCGACCTCGCCAAGAAGCTCGGCATCCCGGTCGAGCGGATCGAGCACCGCGTCCATGAGCTCCATGAGTTCAACCCGATGCTCGGCTTCCGCGGCTGCCGTCTCGGCATCAAGTATCCCGAGATCACCGCCATGCAGGCGCGTGCCGTGTTCGAGGCCGCCGCCGAGGCGAAGGCCGCCGGCATCAAGGCCGTGCCGGAGATCATGATCCCGCTCGTCGGCTTCAAGAAGGAGCTCGATCTCCAGGTCAACCTGGTGCACGAGGTCGCCGCCAAGGTGCAGGCCGAGCGCAAGCTGAAGCTCACCTACGCCGTCGGCACGATGATCGAGATCCCGCGCGGCGCGCTCACCGCCGACGAGATCGCCCAAACCGCCGAGTTCTTCAGCTTCGGCACGAACGACCTCACGCAGACCTGCCTCGGCATGTCGCGCGACGACTCGGGCTCGTTCCTCGCCCCCTACCAGGAGGCCGAGGTTTTCAAGAAGAACCCGTTCGCGAGCATCGATCAGACCGGCGTGGGCCAGCTGATGCAGATCGCGATCGCCAAGGGCCGCACGACCCGCCCGGACATCAAGCTCGGCATCTGCGGCGAGCACGGCGGCGATCCGGACTCGGTGAAGTTCTGCCACAAGCTCGGGCTCAGCTACGTCTCCTGCTCGCCCTATCGCGTCCCGGTCGCGCGCCTCGCCGCCGCCCAGGCGGCGATCGCCGACGAGAAGAAGAAGTAAGGCGTCGCGAGTTCGCCTGACTCTCACAGCCCCGGCCGCCCCGGCCGGGGCTTTTTTGTTTCTTCGCTTGGGGCTGTCAGCCGTTAGCTCTGTTGGCCGCAAGAAGGCACATGAGGCGCAGAAGTA
>JAFEGX010000010.1 GCA_018239675.1 Verrucomicrobiota bacterium | reverse complement strand
TGGCCGCAAGAAGGCACATGAGGCGCAGAAGTACATTTCTTCCCGCTACCTTACCTTTTTCCATCTCCCATCTTCCAGCTACCAGCGACCAACTACGAATTACCAGCTACTAGCTGCCAAGTCCGAGCTTCGCTCTCCACCACGCTCCTGCCTCCGCCATCGAGTCGGCGTAGTCTCGCACCGGTTTGTAGCCGAGTTCGGCGCGCAGGCGGTCGCCAACGCAGGGCAGGATGAAGTAGTCTCTCGGTCTCACCTGCTCGATCGGAATCTTCGGCAGCGGCGGGGCATCCGGGAACCAGCTCCGCATCTCGCCCGCAAAGTCCCGCCAAGCCACCTGGCCATCCACCACGTTGTAGGCGCGCCCGATTGAGCGCGGCTGGTCCAGCGCCAGCGCGACGGCGTGGATGACATTGTCGATGTGGGTCCACGGCATCACGTCCGACCCGTCGCCCCGCAGCGCCACCTTGCCTTCCCGAACCTTGGCCGGGACTTTCGCGACCCACGACGAGGTCGGATGCACGCCCAGCACGGCCGCCAGCCGGAAGGTTGTCGCCGGCAGGCCGCGCGCGATCTCCGCCTCGAGCGCGCGCTCCCCTTCGGCCTTCGTGGTGCCGTAGTACGGCGAGGCCGCCGGCGAATGCCCATAGTTGCCGCCCAGCACCCGCCGCGGCGCATCCTCATCGAAGCGGGTGGCTCCGCTCTGGAAATCGTAGACCGACAGCGTGGAAATGTAGATGAACCGCCCGCATCCGGCCTCGCGGGCCGCCGCCGCGAGGTTGCCGGTGCCGGTGACATTCACGCGCACCGCCTCCGCCAGCTCGAGGCTCACCGTCGCCGCCGCATGCACCACCAACGCCTGTCCCGCACACGCGCGCCTCGCCGTCGCCGGATCCGTGAAATCGCCCTCCACCTGCGTGATGTTCGCCGACTCGAGTCCCGGATGATCTCCTCGCTGCCGCACCAGCGCGGTCACGACCGCCCCCTTTGTCGCCAGCCACCGCGCAAAGCGGCTGCCCACGAATCCGCTGCCGCCTGTCACGAGTGCCCGCACGCCCTGGAGGTTCATGCCGTGAGTGTCGCGTGAAGCTCTTGGTCCGCAAGGAACGAAACATCGGTGGGCAAGGGAGCCGCCGGATGGCGAGCCGTCAGCTATCAGCGGTCAGCCTCCTGAACCGCGGCCCCGGGCGATCGCTCTTCTCCAACGTGGTTTCTTCTATTGGCCACCACCGACCATTGTCTGATTCCGCGTCCGCCACAGCTGCCAGCTGATCAGCACCGAGGGCATGACCCAACCGAACATGGCGGCCCAGAAGAGCCCCTTGGCCGTGATGGCGGTAAAGCGATAGAATGCGTGTTCCTGAAAGTACGCCTTGGCGATGGCGTCGCCCGCGTGCACGGCATGGCTCATGAACGACCGGGCTCCGTCGACATAGTGGGGCGCCCAGGCCAGCACGCCTTTGGCGGCTTCGCCGCCCGCCACCGCCACCCCGTGACTCCACCAGCCGGCCGCGGCGCCACCCATCGCGCCGAATCCCAACGCGAAAATTCCGACGCTGAGCAGGCCAACCCCGAACAGTCCCATGCTGAACGGCGCCAGGGCCACCCGGCCAAAGGCGAACAAGCCGCCTACCGCCGTTCCGTCGCTGATCGCGATCCATGCCTTCACGGCCGGCACGCCCCAGCCGGGCCGGGTGCCGAGCCGCGCATGATAGAGCGGCAGGCCGAGAAACCGGCCCGCGCTGCGGCGCTCGAAACCGGTCGAGACCACGACCTTCGGCAGGTCCGCGGTCAGCCGGTTCATCCGGCACTGGGCGCGGACCGCCGTCCACATCGCGGCCAGGACCACGAGCCCCAATGGGCCGTACACCAAGGGCGACGGATGGGAGGGAAGAAACTGGGGGACGACCACGATCCCGGTCACAAACACCCCGATGCCGGCCTGCATCGTCAGGAAATTCCACGCGGCCCGCCGTCGCGTGCGCGCCTCGGCCTGCGCGGCATTGCGAGCTTCAAAGCGGAGGTAGTCTTCGGCTCCCTGCAACAGCGCCGGCAGGAAAGCCACGGCCGACAGAACCTTCAGGATCGCCCCGCCCTTCGCCGCCGCCCCGCCGATGGCGCCGGCCGCGGCGAGGGTCTTGGTCGCAGCACTGCCGCCCAGCGCCTCGGCCACCACGGGCGAAATTGCCCCCGGCACCGCCAGCAGCACCAGCCCGGCAAACGTTGGCGCCGGCGCGCTGCGCTCGAGCGTCTCCTCGACAATCCGCGCCATGCGGTCAGTCAGCATGGCTCGCCCGCGAGCGAGCCGCTGGCGGGCCGTGTCCTCGGACAGCTCGAGCGCGGCGGCCACGGCGGCGACGGATCGGCCCTCGCGGTAGAAAAGCACCATCGGCTCGCGGTAGGTGTCGGGCAATCCAGCCAGCGCGCCCCACATCAGCGCCGCCTCGTCAGCGCCCACCGCCAGTTCTTGTGGGCCAGCCCCCTCCGCCGGCAGGTCGGGCGAGATTTCACCGGCCCGGGCGGTGGGAATGCGCCCGGCGCGGCGGAGCGCGGCGTGCGCGAGGTTGCGGGTGATGCCGCAAAGCCAGGCGCGCAGTTTCTCCGGCTCCCGCAGCTGCGGCAGCTGCTTCCAGGCGGCGACAAACGCCTCCTGCGCGACGTCCTCGCTGCGCGCCAGGTCGCCGCACGCGCTGTAGGCCACGGCGCAGACCGCGCCCTGATAGCGTTCGACAATCTGCCGGAACGCCTCGCCATCGCCGGCGAGATGGCGCTTTACCAGGAGTCGATCGTCAGGGCCGGCGGAATTCAGCAGGGTCTTCATGTCTACCCACCCAGTGGTCAGCAAGTCCGCCAAGGTGACAGGATTTCGTGAGACGGAACGAGGGAGCCGCTAACCGGCTTTCCTGCTACGACGCTCAATCAGCTTCGGCTGGACTCCATCGCTAGGGATCTCGGCGAAAGACGCGGAGCGGCATGGTCCAATGCACGTCGACCGCCTTCCCACCCCAGACGTGCTCAAACCCCGGACGGAATTCGCCGATGATGTCGCACCCGGTTTTTTCGCGGTGATAACGCACGGCGGACCAGGATGCCAGATGGGCAAGGTAGTCGTCGGCCGTCCAGCGCGCCGCAATCTGGAACGGTGGCGCCGGCAGCTCTGGCAGGGCGAAGCGCAGCGTTGAGTACCCCGCATGCAACAGCGCGGCCCGCGGAGGCCAATGGGACGCAATCCGCGACTTGAACTGCTCCAGCAGCGCATCGACCTCGGGATTCACCTTCGGCCAGACGTAACCCCAGCAGGCCAGGACGCCGCGGGGCTTCAGGACTCGCTGCACCTCGTGCTCGAACGCCGGATGCTCGAACCAGTGCAGTGCCTGCGCAACGGTCACAAGATCCACGGTCCCGTCCGCCAAGCCCGAGTTTTCCGCGTGAGCCACACGATAGTGGATCCGCGGATGGCCCGGCGCCTGTTGCAGCATCTCCGCGCTGAGGTCCGTGGCCTCCACCCGTGCGAAGGTCTCGGCCAAGGCCACCGCCGCCTGGCCACTGCCCGTCGCGCAGTCCCAGGCCAGATCATGGCCCGCGCAAAGGCTCACGAGGTGGGCGAACAGCCCGGCCGGATACGCCAGGCGCCCGCGGGCATAGGCCTGGGCGATCGGAGAAAAATGGTCATCCGGCGGGCGTTTCATGACAGGACCCGACTTTCATGGCGCGCGGCCGGAATGAACCAAACCTTTTCGGGCGACGGCCGTCGCTTGTTGCGCCAAGTAACCGGTTGCAGGTTCCAAGTAGCAGGGGAAAGCGGTAGGCGGTAGGCCGTAAGCGGTAGGCAGTAAGCCGAGCTCGCCTACCAACTACTTTCTACCAACTACCAGCTATCGAAGTATCCCTACCCGCTACTCGCTTCCGCCACGCCTCCGGCCCGGCGGAGCGCCCGATGCACCAGCAGCCAGCCGATGATCGCGCTGCCGGACATCACGACCACCATCGGACGCACGGATCCGTCGTGGGCAAAACTGACGACGGCGCCGGCGGTGGAGCCGACGGCGTATTGGGCCGTGCCCATCAGCGCGGAGGCGCTGCCCGCCTCGGCCTTGTACGGGGCCATGGTCAGGGCGGTCATGTTGGGAAACACAAAGCCCATCATGCCGAGCATCACGAACAGGAGGACCGTCAGCGCCGGCATGCCGCCCCAGCCGGTCCAGCCGTGCACCAGCAGCAGGATGCCGGCGCTCGCCTGGATGTGGTAGCCGACCTTCAGGATCTGCGCCGAGGTGTAGAGCGAGAGCAGGCGGCGGTTCAGCTGTGAGATCGCGACCATCCCGAGCGCGTTCAGCCCGAACAGCAGACCGAACATCGAGGACGACACGCCGTGGACGCCCATGAATGCGTTGGCCGAGCCCGTGATGTAGCTGAACAGGAGTCCCGAGCCAAACCCGGCGGCGACCGCAAACGCCGCGAAGCGCCCGTCGCGCAGCAGCCGCGCGTAGGTGGTATAAGCCCCGCCCACCCCGCCGCGCGAGCGGCGCTCGGGAGGCAGCGACTCCGGCAGCCACAGCGCCACCGCCGCCGCGCAGGCCACGCCGAAGATTGCGAATGCGATGAAGATGCCGCGCCAGTTGGCAAAGAGCAGGATCTGGCTGCCCAGCACGGGCGCCAGCACCGGCGCCGCCCCCATCACGAGCATCAGCGTGGAAAAGACGTGCGCCGACTGCCGCGCGTCGAACCAGTCGCGGACCATCGCCCGCGCGATCACCGACCCTGCCGCCCCGCCCAGCGCCATCAGCAGCCGGCCGACGAGCAGCAGCCCGATCGAGTCCGCCAGCGCGCAGCCGATGGCAGCCGCCGCGTAAGCGAGGCTGCCGAACAGCATCGGGCCGCGCCGGCCCCAGCGGTCCGACAGCGGGCCGTAGACCGCCTGGCCGACACCCATGCCGACGAGAAAAAGCGAGACCGTGAGCTCCACCGACCCCATCCCGGCATGCAGGTCGCGCTGGATGCTCGGAAACGCCGGCAGGTACATGTCGATCGCCACCGGCGCAAAGGCCGTCACCGCCCCCAGGATGAAGATCACGCGTCCCGGATGCGCCTGCACCGCCACCGGTGCCTCGCCTTCGGCATGGATGCGTTCAATGGAGGACATGGGAGGGGAAAGTAACAGGGATCAGGGGGCGGGTAACAAGGGGGAATGCGGCGGCAGGCGGCGCCTGCCGCGTAGCGAGTAGCGGGTAGTGTGTAGCGAGTAGGACGGACGAAAGAGTTGGTAGCTGGTAGACAGTAGCTGATAGGTGGGCTCGACCTACTGCTTACGGCCTACCGCTCACCGCTTTCCCTTCCCGCACCTCACCCTGCTACCTGATCCCCTGTCCCCTGTTACTTGTACCGTCACCGGATTGTTGTCCAAGTCCGAGCGAACCTAGCGCTGCACGCAGCGCAACGCGACGGTCCGCGAGGCTTCGCTCGTCCTCCCGGCCGCAAATCCGCGCCATCCGTGGTGGATTGGTCGAGGCCAAGCAGCGAGTACCGGACAAGACAAGGAAGTAGCTGGTAGCTTGTAGAGCGTATCTGGGATCCAAACCTGCCTCTTCTTACCCCCTACACCTGCCCAGGTGCCAATTACCCTGCTACCTCGCCCCTGCCCCCTGTTCCTTGGCACCACGCTCCGCGTGGTGCTACAGCTTGCCGTCGATGAAGCAGGTCCGGACCTTGCCGATGCCCTTGCACATGATCGCACCGCGCTCGACGATGCGGAACTTGTCGCGCAGGCGGTCGCCGGCCTCGCCCGACACCAGCACGCGGTTCGGCACGCCGGAGGTCTGGAGACGGCTCGCAAGATTCACGGTCGCGCCCCACAGGTCGTAGGCAAATTTCTGGTGCCCGATGACGCCGGCCACCACCGGCCCGACGTGCAGGCCGAGGCGCAGGCTGAGGTTCAGGCCGCGCTCCTGGTTGAAGGCCGCCAGCGTGTCGAGCATTGCCAGGGCCATGCTTGCCACCGCCTCCGGGTGGTCCTCGCGCGGCAGCGGCAGGCCGCCGACCACGAGGTAGCAGTCGCCGATCGTCTTGATCTTCTCCAGGCCCATCGTCCGGGCCACCTCGTCAAAGCGCGAAAACAGGTCGTTGAGCATGCCGACCAGCTCGACCGGGTCGGTGGTGTTCTGGACCAGCGTCGTGAAATCCACGAGGTCGGCAAACAGCACCGATACGTCGGAGTAGCGCTCGGCGATCGTCTGCTCACCCTGCTTGAGGCGGTCGGCGATGGCCGGCGGCAGGATGTTGAGCAGCAGCCGCTCCGACTTCTCCTGCTCAAACGCGAGGAGCTGCTTCTCCCAGTGCAGCTCGATCAGGCGGAGCTGCTCGAGGTCGCGCAGGCGCTTCCGCTCGAGCGAGGCGGCCACGCGGGCCCGCATGATGACCGAGTTGACGGGCTTCGGCAGGAAATCCTCGGCGCCCAGCTCGATGCAGCGGACGATGGCCTCGAGCTCGTTGAGGCCCGACGCGACGATCACGGGCATGTGGCGCAGCACCGGGTCCGCTTTCAGCGCCTCCAGCACCCGGTAGCCGTCCATGCGCGGCATCTCGATGTCGAGCACGAGCAGGTCGTGCTCCTTCTTCTGCAGCTGCTCGAGCGCGTCCTGGCCGTCGCACGCCTCCGACACGTGCTTGTAGCCGAGCGAACGCAGCATGAGGATTATGATGGTGCGGACAGCCTCGGAGTCGTCGGCCACCATGATCCACGCCTGCTTGCCCGAGCGGTCGGACTTCGCGATCTCGAGCTGATTCTGCTGCTCGGCCGTCAGCGCCGCCGTCTTGGCCTGCCGCAGGAGCTCCAGGGTCCGGCGGGCATCGTTTTCCCTCGGGTCAGTCATGACCGCACCCGCGCCTGATGGTCGGAGCGGCGCGCGAAACTGGAAGTTGGGAGGGAGTTCGTCGGGGGCACAAGTGTTGGGACGCCCCGGAAGGGCGTCCCAGATGGCGAGTATTCGCGGGCACCCGGAAATTAATCAACTCCTTTGAACAACCCGGCGTCAAAGAACTGTCAGAATCGCCAGTACCATCCTGAAATTTCCGCCACTCGAGCATTTTGACTAGGACTGTAGCCGCAAGGAGGCGCGAAAAGCGCCAGCACTCGCCACCGCCGCACGACCTCCAAATCGGGCCATGCGTCAAGGCACCCTAGCCGTGCCGCCAGCCGAAGAGCGGCACCGGCCCGGACACCTCGGCCACTACCTGCTCTCCCAGTGGCCGGGCCTCGGGCAGGGAGTTCAAGCCGCGGACCGCCGCTTCGGTCAGCACCCACCGTTCACCAAGTTGAGCCGCGGCGGCCGCCAGCCGGTGGGTCAGAGTCACGTCCGGTCCCAGCAGGATCTCCTCGGCCGGCTGGGTGCCCGGAGCGACGCGGACCCGCCCGTGGTGCACCGCCATACCTACCCGCCCGGGCAAAGGCTGGAGCGCCAGTTCCCTCAACGCGACCGCCACTGTTTCCGCCGCCACGCGGTCGGCCCGCCAATGGACCATCACCCCGCCATCCGGCAGGCGCCGAACCCCCGCCCCGTGGCGCACCGCCGTGGTGGTCACATTCTCCCCCCAGGCCTTCGTCGCGGCCTCCGCGTCGGGCGGGACCAGGATGCCCAGCAGCCAGCAGTCGACGAGCCCGACCGCGACCGCCGTGCGGTTTTTCCACGCCTCACCCGGATCGGTCGTCGGTCCCTCCGCCTCCGGCTGGCGAAAAACGTAGCGCTCCGATCCAACCCCGATGACATCGCGGTCCTGTAGCCGCGTCGGCTTGAAGATCCGGCGGTCGTTGAGATACGTGCCGTTCGTGCTGCCGAGGTCGACGAGCACGTAGTGTCCGCCCTCGGGCCGCACGACCGTGTTGCGGCGCGAGCTGCGGCTGTCGGCGTTCACGATCTCGTTCTCGGCCATCCGCCCGATGTGACAGTCGCCCGCGAGCACGTGGGTGCGGTGACCGGGGAGCTCAAGCCAGGCCGGTTGGCCGCGGGATGCCGGAGGGGAGTCGGCCATGGGAAAACGATTCAACGGGCCCGCGCGGCCGTGATTGCCTGCGCGCGGGCGGCGTAGAGGCGCGCCCCGGCCGGGTCGCCCAGCTGCCCGGCGATGGTCGCGAGCTGGGCGAGGTCCCCCGCCATCCGCGCCCCGCCGCCGAGACTCTCCTCGAGCCGCACGGCGGCCAGGAGGTCGGCGCGCGCCGCGCCCCACTTTCCGAGGCCCATCTCGGCTGCTCCCGCAAGCCGCAGCGCCCGCGCCTCCTCGGCGCGATCCCGCGCCGCCGCGCTGGCCGCCTGTCCGGCCCGCGCATGCGCGACCGCGGCGGCCCACTGCCGCCGGTTGAGATCGAGCTCGGCGCGCAGCGTCTCCACCCGGCCGGGCCACGGGGAGCCCGAGGGTAGCGCTCCGGGCAATTTCTCGAGCAAGCCCGCCGCCGGCGCACCCTCGCCGCGATCGAGGGCCAGCAACGCCTCCAGCCAGGCTGTCATGACGGCCAGCTCCGCGACCTCGCCGGTTCCGTCCGGCCGCTCGCGCGCCTGCTGCACTGCCGCCGGCAGCAGCTCGCGGGCCCGTTGCGCGGTCGCCTGCGCCGCGGCCGCATCCGCCGCGCCCCGCTGCGCCAGCGCCAGGTTGACGTCCGCCCGGATCGCGCCTGGCAGGTCGCCGGCCGCGCGGTAGAGTCGCTCCGCCTCGGCCAGCGCCGAGACCGCCTCGCCGGCGCGGCCGGAAAGGTAGGCCTCCTCGCCCGCCCGCGAGCGCCCGGCCGCCTCGCGGATCAGCGGTGCCGGCGGTTCGGCCGCCGCAAGCAGCGCCACCGCGCCAAGGACGGCGAGCAGCAGGCGGGCGTGGCGCAGCGCGGGGCTCATGGCGGGGTCGTCGGCAGCACCGGCTGCGGCGTCGGCTGGTTGACCTTCGACCGGATCAGCGGGAGCTCCTTGACCGCCTCCACCACCTCGCCCGCGTTGGCGGCGGTGCGGCGCCCCTCCTCCACCAGCGCCGGGATCCGCGGCGCGGCCTGGCTGACGGCCGGCTCCAGCTTTTCGGCCGATGACCGCACGCTGGCCGTCAGGGCCTTCAGGTCGGCCAGCAGCGGCGGCAGCGCCGCGCGGAAGTCGGCGACCGTGGCGTGCAGGTCGCGCAGCGTGGACTGGAGTTCGCCGTCGGGCCGGGCCAGCGGCAGCAGCGTCTCGTTGGCAGTGGCGCTGGTCTGCCGGATCGTACCCAGGGTGGCATCGGTTCGTTCGAGGAAACCCGGCAGCCATGCCTCCACCCGGGCGGTCGTGTCCGAGAGATTGCGCAGCGCCGTCTGCAGCTCGCCCTGCGGCTGGCGGGCCTGCGCGAGCAGCGCATTCACATGTTCGACCATGGGGGTCAGCTGCTCGACGACGCCCGCGACCTGGTCGAACACCTGCGGCTGCCCGCGGTACCGGAGCTGGGCGCCCGGCTCGGCCAGCGGCGCCCGGCTCGGCCCGCCCGTGATCTCAAGCGAGGCGTCGCCGATCGGCAGGCCCGATTCGAGCCGGATTTCCGTGTCGGTGCGGATGAAGTCGAGGTACTGCCGGTAGATCGCCAGGTTGACCCGCACGCTGCGGTCCGACTGCAGCTCGACTCCCGTAACCTGCCCGATTTTGAAGCCGCTCAGGCGCAGGGCCATCCCCTTGCCCAGGCCCTTGCTGCTCTTTGCGACGAGATAATACGGCTCGACGGGCGTGAAGTAACCCTCCTTCCAGCCCAGGTAGATCCCCAGCGCCACCAGCGCGAGGCAGGTCAGCACCACGGAACCGCGCGCCAGGCGAACCGCGCGGCGCCACGAGGACTCGGGTTCAAGGATCACGCTCACGGGGAAACCTCCGCCTGGAAATCGTCCTGGAGGGAAAGATAGAAGACCGCCGTCGGCTGCAGTTCCTCGAGCTGCGCCTCCCCGACCAGCACGAAAACCGCGGCGCGGCGCGGATCCTCCGCGAGGAAATGGGCCGAGGCCCCGATCAGCCGGCGCCGCGCCTCGGCGGCCAGGCCGCCGAGCAGGTTTTCCGCGACGACGAGGGCCGGCTCGACCAGCAGGGCCCGCAGCCACGCCGCGACCGCCCGCTCAAACGGCGCGGCCTGGTCCGGCAGCAGCCGCAGCACCCGCCGCGCCTCGGCCTCCGTCCAGCCGCACCAGCCCAGCAGCGTGCGTACCCGCGCATCGAGGCCCGCGGCATCCTGCCGCCGATGATAGCCCGCGCCCAGCAGCACGTTCTCCCAGAGCGCCAAATGTCCCACCAGTCCCTCGGCCTGTGCCGCGAAACCCAGCCGGGAGCGCAGCGCAAGCCGCGCCGGTTCGCCGGTGGAGGCGAGCGCCTGGCCGAACAGCCGGACCGAACCGCCGCGCGGGGTCGCGAGCCCCAGCAGCAGGTCGACAAACTCGCGCGCGCACGCCGCGCTCGGCGCCACGACCGCCGCCAGGTCGCCGGCCGCCACCGCCGCGTCCGGCAGGCGGAACTGGTTTCCCTCGAGGGCGTGGATCGCGATCATGGCAGAAACAGGGCCGCCCCGCCCTGCACGACCACCAGCGCGGCCAGCGAGCGAGCGAGCAGCCGGTTGACCGCCTCGGGCAGACGCGCGGGCGCAAACGGCGCCACGAGCCCGAGGTGGCAGACGATCAGGCCCAGGATTGCCCCGAGCAAAAGGTTCCGGGCGCCCGACACCACCAGCGTCGCCGGCTGGAGGAGATCGGCCAGCGTGAGGATCTCCTGCGTGAACGACGCGCCGCCGAAGGCCGCCGCGAGCGCGAATCCGCCCACGGCCGCCGAGACCTGGAAAACAAACACGAGCACGAACAGCGCGAGCGCGAAGCCCAGCACGCGCGGCAGCACGAGCAGGTCGCGCGGGTCGATGCCGATCAGGCGCAGCGTCCGCAGCTCACCCTGCTGCCGCATCAGCCCCAGCTCCACCAGCGCGGCCGTCCCGGGCCCCGCCACCAGCAGCAGCGTGCAAGCGAAACCGGCGAGCTGCCGCAGCACGAGCGAGTGGAAGACCCGCACGCCGGCCGTCACGCCGAGCCCAAACCCGATGTCCACCGTGACGATCGTGAGAAAGCCGGCGAGCGCCCCGAGGACCGCCGCGAGCGCGGCGAAGTCCAGCGTCCCGCGCCGCACCTGGTGCCACAGCGCCGCCTGCACCGGCGGCCGCGCCAGCTCGCGGCCGCGACGGGCCACGTGCCAAAACAGGGCCAGGCTTCCCGCGCTTCCGGGAAACTCGGCTCCGCCCAACCGGCCGGGGTCCTGCGCCGTGGACATGGTGAAGCTGGTCTAGCCAAGGCGGAAACCGGGTCAAACGCATTGGAGACGGACGGGATGATTCCGGATTTCGGATTCCGGATTCCGGACTCACATGCCAGGCCGCCGAAACTGCGCACGGATCCCGGTTGTTCGGGACAGACCACCAAGGAAAGGAATGCTGGCCCGCAACTCCGGATTCCGGAATTCAAAATCCGGAATAGTCCCCTGCCTTCCCGCAACGGCCTGAAAAGCATTGAACGCCGACCGGCTCATGGCGAGCGTTCCGCCGCCCCATGAGCCTGGCTCATCCCCACCACGAAGCGGTGCGCCTGCGCGACCTGTCGCCGCGGCAATGGCGGTCGGGCGTGGCCGCCTGGCTCGGGTGGCTGTTCGACGGGCTGGAGCTGCACCTCTACACGCTGGTGGCCCTGCCGCTCGTCGTGCAGCTGCTCGGGGCCACGAGCGCGGCGGATCCGGCAGTGAAGGAAACAAGCGCCTACATCCAGGCGGCGTTCCTCATCGGCTGGGCGCTGGGCGGCGCTTTCTTCGGCTGGGTCGGCGACCGGCTGGGACGGAGCCGGACGCTGGCGCTCACGGTGCTCACCTACGCGCTTTGCACGGGACTGTGCGCCCTCGCGCAGACGTGGTGGCAGCTGATGCTCTGCCGGTTCCTCGCGGCGCTCGGCATCGGCGGCGAGTGGGCGGTCGGGGCGTCGCTCCTGACCGAAACCTGGCCGAAGGCGTGGCGGCCTTGGCTGGCGGCGATCCTGCAGACCGGGGTGAACCTCGGCATCCTCGGCGCGGCGGTGATCGTCGGACTCTTCACGCTCCTGCCGCATCCGCCCTCGGAGCGGATGGTGTTCCTGGTCGGCGTCATCCCGGCGCTGCTGGTGTTCTGGATCCGGCGCCACGTGCCGGAGCCCGAGGCGTGGCAGAAGGCGGAGCACGCGGTGGCAGTGAAGCCCGGGTGGCGCGACCTGTTCCGCGGCGACGTCGCGCGCACGACCTGGGTCACGATGGCCGTGTGCGCGCTGGGCCTCTCGGCCTGGTGGCTGTTCGCCTTCTGGCATCCGCAGCACCTGCGCCGGCTGCTGGCGGCGGAGGGCGCGGCGCCGGGGGAGATCACCCGGCTGGTCTCGGCGGCGTTCTTCGCGGTGAACGCGCTCGCGATCGCCGGGAATTTCGCGGCCGGATTGCTGGCGCGGCGCCTGGGCAACCGCCGGGCGATCATCCTGATGTTCGGCGGCCTGTTCGCGAGCATGGCCGGCGCCTTCCTGGTGCCGCGAACCTTCGCCGAGCTCGGCTGGTTCTGGGTGCCGTTGACGGGTTTCTTCTCCGGCGTTTTCGGCCTGTTCACGATGTACCTGCCGCCGCTGTTCCCGACCCTGCTGCGGACGACCGGCGCGGGCTTCTGCTACAACATCGGCCGGCTCGCCGCCGCGGTCGCCTCGCTGACTTTCGGCTGGCTGGCGCCCGTGGACGACTTCCGGGTCGCGCTGCTGGCGTCCAGCGGCCTGGCACTGGCCGCCATGGTGTGGTCCTGGTGGCTGCCCGAGCAGACCCACGAGAACGAGGCGATTTGAGCCCGTTTTTGGGGTGGCCCGGACGCGCATTGCGAGGTTGAAGCCGACCTAATCCGCGAGCACCCCGAAATCAGGGTGGGTTGTTCAAGACGGGATCACGACCGCGGTCCTAAGGTGCTATCGTCATATGGTTTAGACGACCGGTTGGATTGGGGTCGCGGCCGCGCTGAAACCCCCGCCTGTGCAGGAATTGTCCGCAATCCGCGAGCAGTCTTTCTACTATCACCGGGTTGACGGGGACAGGCCCGGGACGCAACGTGAACCCTCCAATTTTATGGTCAGTCTGAATTCTCCCTCCAACAACCCCGAAGGCGGACCGGCCAAGGCCGCGCCGAACCGCACTCTCAACGACGTTGTCATCCGTCTGGCTGGCAATTCCCAGGATGGCATCCAAGCCGTCGGCGGCTTTCTCGCCCGGCTGGCCGGCCGCTCCGCCCAGGAGGTCATGACCTACATGACCATCCCGTCGACGATCTCGGGTGGTCCCTCGATCTTCCAGGTGCGCATGGGCACCGGCGACATCCTGTCGGCCGGCGACCGCGCCGACGTCCTCGTCGCCTTCTACCAGCACAGCTACGAGAGCCACCGCGCCGCGCTGCGGCCGGGCGGCGTTCTGCTCTACGACTCGGACCATGTCACCCCGAACCCCGACGACAAGGAAGTCACCGCGGTCGGCGTGCCGATGACCAGCGCGACGGTCGAGGCCGTCGGCGGCTCCAGCAAGGAGAAGGGAAAGAATATCTACGTGCTGGGCCTGCTGGCCCGCATGTTCGACCTGAACGTCCCGAAGCTCACGCAGCTCATCAAGGAGCGCTTCGGCGGCAAGAACGAGGACATCGTCCGCAACGCGCTGCTGGCCTTCGACGCCGGCTACGCCTACCCGGCCGAGAACCTCCACCACATTCTCTACAAGCTCGACCAGCCGGCCCCGGCGCCCAACGCCCGCCCGCAGGTCACCACCGACGGCAACACCGCCCTCACTTACGGCCTGATCACCGCCGGCGTCCGCTACGGCGCGGGCTACCCGATCACCCCGTGGTCCTCGATCATGGAGACCCTCCGCACCGAGCTGCCGAAATACGGCGGCATCTTCGTCCAGTGCGAGGACGAGATCGCGGCGGTTTCCACGGCCCTCGGCTTCTCCTACGGCGGCAACCTCGCGATCACCGGCTCCTCCGGCCCGGGCCTCTCCCTCAAGGCCGAGGCGCTCGGCTGGGCCGTCATGGCCGAGATTCCGCTCGTCGTCGTGAACGTCCAGCGCGGCGGCCCGTCCACGGGGCTCCCGACGAGCGTCGAGCAGAGCGACCTCATGCAGGCCGTCTATGGCAGCCACGGCGACGCCCCGCGCATCGTCCTGGCACCGAAGACCGTTGAGGACTGCTTCTACACCGCCATCGAGGCCGCGAAGCTCGCCCGCGAGTACAGCACGCCGGTCATCATCCTGACCGACCAGGCGCTGGCGACCCGCATCGAGGCGTTCGACGAGCCGGACCTCCCGAAGCTGATGATCGAGGCCAAGCCCGACCTCGCGCCGCGCCCCGCGTCGTTCAAGCCCTACCCGCTCGACGGCCTGACCCGCCACGCCCCCCCGGGCGCGGTGATGGGTTCCGGCAAGTACCCGACGGTGAGCGGCCTCGAGCACGACGAGCTCGGCCACCCGACGGCGAACCCGGCGCTGCACCAGAAGATGACCGCCAAGCGCCGCGAGAAGATCAAGGCCGCCGCCAAGGCGTTCGCGCCGCTCGAGGTCTTCGGCGACCAGTCCGGCGACGTGCTCCTGGTCGGCTGGGGCTGCACCTACGGCCCGATCCACGAGGCGGTCGGCCGCCTCCAGTCCGCGGGCCTCAAGGTCGGTCACGCGCACATCCGCCACATCCACCCGCTCGACCAGGACCTCGAGAAGATCTTCGCCCGCTTCAAGCACATCCGGGTGATCGAGATCAACGACGAGGGCCTCTACGGCCAAGGCCAGCTGGCCACGCTGCTCCGCGCGAAGTTCTGCAACCCCGCGATCGGGAGCATCACCAAGACCGACGGCCTCACCTACCGCGTCAGCGAGATCGTGGAGCGCGTCGCGCAGGACCTCGGCCTGACGAACATCAAGACCGGAGCCCGCAAGTTCAGCGTCCTCGCCGAGCAGTCGCGCGCCTGAGCCGAAACCACCGACCCTAGCCCTTCACCTCCTTCCCAAAATGTCCGCCCTTTCCGCTCCTCCCACCGGCCCCGCCCGCGCCGCGCTGAACAAGAAGGTCCTCGCCGCCGACCATCCCACGTGGTGCCCCGGCTGCGGCGACTTCGCCGTCCTCGCGTCCTTCTACAAGGTCCTCGAGAAGCTCAACTACCCGCAGGAGAAGATCGTGACGTTCGCCGGCATCGGCTGCTCGTCGCGCTTCCCCTACTTCGTGAACTCCCACGGCGGCCACTTCATCCACGGCCGCTCCCTGCCGTTCGCCGCCGGCATCAGCCTCGGCCGTGACGACCTGCATGTCTTCGCCTTCGGCGGCGACGGTGACGGATTCTCCATCGGCGGCAACCACCTCGTCCACACCGCGCGCAAGAACCCGCGCATGACGTACGTCATCATGGACAACTCGGTGTATGGCCTGACGAAGAAGCAGACCTCCCCGACCTCGCCGCTGGGCTTCAAGTCGAAGACCGACCCGTGGGGCGCGTTCGACCAGCCGATCAACCCGATGCGCACGCTGATCAACAGCGGCGCGACGTTCGTGGCCCGCAGTCATGCGACGCAGGTGAACCACATGGTCGAGATGATGTACCGGGCCGCGCAGCACGACGGCTTCTCGGTCGTCGAGATCCTCTCGGAGTGCGTCGAGTTCTACGAGGGCGCGTTTGACGCCGCGAATCCCCGCAAGGGCGGCGCTTTCCAGACCATCGAGGAAAAGAAGCATGACGGCACGCCGGAGGACGCCAAGCGCCACGACCCGACCGACGAGCTGGCCGCCTTCCAGCTGGCGCTGGAGCCCTGGCCGGGCAAGTTCGGCGTCTACTACGAGAACAAGACGCGCCCGACCAAGAACGCGCTCGAGCAGAAGCTGATCGCCGCCACCCGCGAGAAGACCAAGGGCGCCAGCGACCTCGAGCTGCTCCAGAAAACCTTCGCCCGCATGCGCTGAGGCTGCGACCTCGGACGAGGTCGCAGCAGGTGACAGGGAGCAGGTTCTCAAGTAACAGGAATCTAGAGCCAGGTCCCGGATCGCCGGGCCTGGCTCGTTTGTTTCTGGGTGTATTCCTACGGCGGAACCCAAGCTGGACAAAGCTCTCAAGCCACAAACCCCACCCACCCGAAGCGGCGAAGCCGCGCCGTCTTCCTGTTACCTGTCCACCTCTTCCCTTTCACTTTCCGCGCGCGACGGCTGCGGCGCGGCCGCAGCCGGTGACACGGAGCAGGTTCTCAAGTAGCAGGAATCTAGAGCCAGGTCCCGGATCGCCGGGCCTGGCTTTCTTGTTTCTGGGTGTATTCCTGCGGCGGAAGCCCAGTTGGACAACGTTCTCAAGGCACAGAACCCACTCACCGGAAGTGGCGAAGCCGCGCTCTCTAGCTGTTACTTGGTCACCTGGTTCCTGTTCCTTGCCGTTCAGCGGCCTGCGGCCGCGCCGCGCTGTCTTCCTGTTACCTGTCCACCTGCTCCCTGTTACTTCCTATTCGCCCCGGCATCCCACGCCTTCAGCATGAAATCAACAATCGGCGTCGGATCCGTTAGGCTGTGCGGATGGTGCTTCGCGCCCGGCTTCACGATGACCTCGATGTGCCCGCCGGCGGCGCGATAGCGCTCGGCGAACTTGGCGAGGTTGGCGGGAAAGGACACAACCTCGTCGGCGTCGCCGCTCACGCCGATAATGGGGATGCGGGCCGCCACCAGCGCCGGGATGCGGTCCATCGGGCTCACCTTGGCGGCCGCGAACTGCGCGTCGGTGAGTCCATAGCTGGCCAGACACTCGGCCCACAGCGGGCTCGCCCGCCCGGGCCAGCTTTCAAGGTTAAGGGTCGGGGCGTCGAGATAGAGCGCCAGCACGCGCTCGGGATATTGCGCGGCGAAATTGACCGCATAGAGGCCGCCCCGGCTGACGCCCTCGATCACGACCTTCTTGGCCAGGCCGTAATCTGCCGTGACTCGCCGGTAATACGCGTCGAACAGCCGCATGGCCGGCGGCGCGCCGTAAAGATCCGTCGCGTTCATGTACGCCAGGTACCAGCCGCGGGCGAGCAGCGCGAGTGATGCCTGCGGCGCGTGCCGGTCGCCGAACCATTCCGCCCGCCAGACCCAGGGATGCCCCGGCGCCGGCTGCGCCGGACAGATCAGCAGCGCCGGCCGACCCTCGACGACAAAGTCGAGCCGCCGGTAGCCGTGCCACTCCGACTCGGTGATGCCGGAGTTGAACGCCTGCAGTCGCGGAACAGTCATTCCGCACGCACCGAGGACAACGAGGGCAAGCAAGGGCAGCCGGTTCATGCTTCAACCAATGAAGATGCCAGCGCAGCTTTTCGAGCTTGAGCTGTGTCTTGTGTGAATTTCCAAACGCCAAGATTGGGTGGCGGTAAGCTTTAGGCGCTAGGCCGTAGGCGATCAGGCGTCAGCTTTTA
>JAFEGX010000109.1 GCA_018239675.1 Verrucomicrobiota bacterium | reverse complement strand
GGAGCCAGCCATGCAGCAAACCCAAATCGCCGAACTCGCCGCCGCCCTGAATCCCATGGGCTTCAGCCTGCACTACCTCGACGGCCGGCAAATCCTCGTCGGCCAGGAACCGCAGCTCCCCATCAACCACCACGACGGCACCATCGAAATCCCCGCCCAGCGCCTGACCCTCCGCCAGACGCAGCAATACGCCCTCGACCTGTACCGCTTCGCCTTCGCCGCCGAAATGGCCGGCGAAGAACTGTTCTGAACGCACACCATGCGCCCGCGCCCGGCCTGCTGCCCCCGCTGCCACCACCGCATCGCATGGTGGCAGTGGCGCCAACAGCCGCGCCGCGACGGCAGCATGCAATGGCTCTGCGCCCGTTGCGCCCAGGCCAGCACCGCCCGCGACATCGCCATGGCCAGCATCCGCGACCGCCTGCGCAAATAAATGACCCTCCTCACCATCCCCGAAGTCGCCGACCAACTGCGCGCCTCCACGCGCTGGGTCTACTACCGCATCGCCGACGGCACCCTGCGCGCAGCGCGCATCGCCGGCCGCCTCCTCATCGAATCCGACACCGTCACGCAGTATCTGGAGCAGCAAACATGGAAACCCGAAGGACAGGCCGCAACAGCACCAACCCCCGACAGATCGAACTCCCCTCCGGCGCCCGCGTCTGGCAGGCAACCTTCGAATCCGCCGCCGCCGGCATACGCCGTACTCGCCGCAATTTCGAAACGCGCAAAGACGCAGTCGCCTGGCTCAAAGCCTGCCGCGACCACGAAACGCGCGCCCGCCTCGGCCTGAACGCCCCCGCCCGCCACACCTTCGCCGACGGCCTCGCCCGCTGGATGGAAGAAACCGGCCAGCACCTCAGCCGCGCCGGCAACAACTCCATCGTCAACGCCCGCCGCCTGCTCTGGCCGATCCCCGATCCCGACACCGGCGAATGGCTCTGCCTCGGAGATCTGCACATCGAGCCCGTCGCCGGCGAACGCAGCATCACCGGCGCCCTGCAGCTCTGGCTGACCGACCTCAAAGCCGTCCGCCGCCGCGTCCACCACGGCCGCAGCACCAAGCACACCTATCACCAGCGCAGCGAAGCCGGCGCCCTCGTCTGGTACTGGCAGCCCGACCCCTACGACAGCGACCGCCCCGCCCCCCGCCAGCGCATCACCGACCCCGCCCTGCTCGCCCAGCTCGACGCCACCACCGGCCGCGGACCATTCAGCACCGCCAGCCTGCGCAGCTCCCAGGGCATCGCCGGCAGCGTCCTGCGCGCCGCACACGAAAGCTGGGAATGGATCGACCACCCCCAGGCCCCGCGCATCAAGCGCGAGCCCCGCGGCGCCAATCGCACCGAATACCTCACCGTCGAGCAGCTGCACGACCTCGTCATCGCCGCCGACGACGCCCACCTCGGCGCCGCCATCCTCGCCGCCGCCTGGACCGCATGGCGACAGGCCAACATCCTCGGCCTCACCTGGGACCGCGTCCGCTGGCCCGAGCACGACCACACCGGCCGCCTCACCCGCCCCGGCATGATCTGGTGCGACGGCACCGGCGACGACGGCAACAAGACCAAGAACAGCGCCCCCCTCGCCCAGCCCATGAGCGACCGCCTGCACCAGCTCCTGCGCTTCGCCCAGGAACTGCGCACCGGCGACACCCCCCACGTCTTCACCGACGCCACCGGCCGCCCGTGGCTCCTCCCCGTCGCCAGCCGCGCCGGCCAGTACCGCTT
Source organism: Verrucomicrobiota bacterium (assembly GCA_018239675.1). Taxonomy (GTDB): domain Bacteria; phylum Verrucomicrobiota; class Verrucomicrobiia; order Opitutales; family Opitutaceae; genus Opi-474. The sequence continues at coordinate 2,103 of JAFEGX010000109.1, read as the reverse complement.
CACCGGCATGTACCGCTACCGCAGAGCCCTGCACACCGCCGGCATCCCCGCCGGCTTCCGCTGGCACGACCTCCGCCGCACCGCTGCCAGCCACTGGCTGCAAGCCGGCGTCGACCGCCAGGCACTCCAGATCCTCGGTGGCTGGAAAACCCCCGCCATGCTCGAAATCTACGCCCGCATCGCCGAATCCGACCTGCTCACCGCCGTCAACACCACCCGCAAAACCGGAGAATGACCATGCTCATCCTGAATCGTAACGTCGGCCAATCCGTCCTGTTCCTGCAGCACGACCGCATCACCCACATCCTCACCGTCCGCCGCAAACAGCACAGCCAGATCACCCTGTGCCTCATTGACATCGACGCCAAGCGCACCGAATTGCTCGAACTCCATCCCGGCAAATCCGCCACCCTGTACGACACCGACCACGGCCCCGTCACAGTCCTCGTCCGCGAGTCACCAGACTCATCCACCCGCCTCGGCCTCGCCGCACCCAGCAACATCAACATCGTCCGCGACGAAATCGAAATCCAGCGCCTGCATTCGGTGTCCTGAGCATGACATGACCGCTACTTCACATTTCCTTTTGGAACATCTCCAAGCGCGTAACGCTCACCGAACAGAATTACGATTTCACCGGTCCAGCGATCTAAAGCAACGATTCTATTAGCATGATCACTCACCACCCAGTCATAACGAAACATCCAAGACAAAGCGATGAAAGAAAACACGAACAAAACAAACCACGCCCAGCGCAAACGAACCATCACAGCCAACCCTCCTTGACGCCCCCCACGGGCTGCGCCTACTGTACGCCCGTCGCCGCCCACCGGCGACCGGGTTTGGTAGCCCGTTGATCAAGGCGCGAGAGCGCCCATAGCAGTCGCAGGCGCTTTTTTTTGTGCCAGCGACGCACGTCTATGGCGGTTCGCGCGGGGAGGCTCGCGAGAGCCTGCCGGTCCCTTGGTCCCGGTCTACCAACCCCGCGCGGACCGTCACCCTTCCGTTTGGTAGCGGTGGTGACGGTTCCTCACATCAGACCGAGGGCCACACCCATGAACACCCACATCATCCCCGTCACGCCCGGCGGTATCGGCGGGCACACCTGCCTGACCGTCGACGGTCGCACGCTGCATGCCTTCCTCGAAGTCGGCAAGCGGTTCGCCGACTGGATCAACGACCGCATCCAGCAGTACAGCTTCACCGAAGGCGAGGACTTCGAAGTTTGCTTCCCGAATCTGGGAAGCAAAGAGCGCGGCGGCCACAACGCAAAGGACTACACGCTCACCCTCAACATGGCCAAGGAATTGGCGATGGTCGAGCGCACCCAGCGCGGCCAGCAGGCCCGGCGCTACTTCATCGCCTGCGAGGAAGAACTCCTCGCCCTCAAGGGCCAGCCCGCTCCCGAACTGCCCGCCGGCCCCTACACCGCCGCGCTGCCCACCATCGCCCGGCTCGATGCCGCCCTCCTGCGCGAACTCCGCCTCATCAGCCCCCCGCTCGCCCAGGTCTACCTCATCGACATGGGCATCACCCCCGAACACGTCGCTGCCGTCCTCGACCGTCACGGCATCCCCAGCGCCGGAATCGGAAACGCCAACGACCGCGCCAACGCCCTGCCCCTCGACCAACTGCGCCCTCGCCTCGACCAACTCGCCGACGCCCAGGACTCCGAAGCCTGGTACTGCCAGGCGCGCACCTGGGCCACCATCTGCGCCGGCCACGACCCCCGCGCCACCCTCATCGACTTGCACCTGCGCAGCGCCCTCATCCGCGGCACCGGCCCCCACCTCACCATCAAAGCCCGCGCCGGACTGTTCGGCCGCACCCGCCCGCGCGTCTACGCCATCCGCAAAGCCGCCCTGCCCACCACCGTCCCCACCCTCGCCGGACGGTGACCGCCATGAACCGTCCCGACTACCCCCGTATTTCCGGCGACCTCGCCTGCCTCATCGGCAGCCTCAACCGCTTGCCACCTACCACCCTGCGCACCATCGCCCACCACCTAACCCGAGAAGAACGCACCCGCGCCTACCGCATCCTGCGTAACCTCATCTCCAACATCAAACCCTGAAACCAGAAAGCCCCCTCACGGGGGCTTTC
>JAFEGX010000108.1 GCA_018239675.1 Verrucomicrobiota bacterium | reverse complement strand
TCGACTGAGCGGGGTCGTGCGGGCATTCTTATGCATGTCCGCATGTCTTGGGGTTGAGGGTTAGTTCTTGGTCGAACCCAACCTCTCAAACCCGCTACATGCGGACAACCTCCTGAAACATCACAACTAGGTGCAACCTCCCGCCAGACCGACCCGCAGTGCTGTCATCCCGAGCGCAGCCGGCCAGAGTTGAAGTCCGGTCCCGGGCCGGCGGACTTCGGGCGGGTTCGAAAAGCCTTTTCCCCGGAGCGGGGCCGGGCCGCCGGGCTCCCGCGGTCTCGATTGCCTTCGTACCCGTCTGTGCGATAATGCGGCCGCTGCTCGAAAGGAGTTTGCCCTCATGAAGCTCACCTATTTTGGACACTCCTGTTTTCTCCTCGAGATCGCCGGCACGCGCCTGGTGTTCGATCCGTACCTCAGCGAGAACCCGCACGGCGCCGTCGATCCCGCGACCGTGCCGTGCGACCTGGTGCTGTGCTCCCATGCCCACGAGGACCACACCTGCGATGCCCTCGCCCTGGCCCGGCTCCACGACGCCTCGATCGTCGCGCCCTACGAGCTCGCCAACCATTTCGAGGCCGAGGGCGCCCGGACGATCGACCTGATGCCGGGCGGCGGAATAAACCTCCCGTGGGGCCGGATCGACATGACCCCGGCCATCCACAGCTCCTCGCTGGAGCTGCCCGACGGCCAGAACCGCCCGATGGGCGTGCCCAGCGGCTACGTCATTCGGGCGGAGTCCCGGGCGATCTACCACGCCGGCGACACCGCCGTGTTCGGCGACATGCGGCTGATCGGCCGTCACGGCCTCGACCTGGCACTCCTGCCCATCGGCGACCGCTACACGATGGGACCCGAGGATGCGATCGAGGCGATGCACCTTTTGCGCCCGCGCCTTACGATCCCGATGCACTACAACACCAGCCGCCACCTCCAGGTGGACCCGCTGGCGTTCGCCGCGGCGGGCTCCGCGGTGGGCCATCCGGTGCGCGTGCTGGCCGCGGGCGAATCGCTGGAGCTGTGACCGCCCGCCCGGCGGGTGGCGCGAGACTCACGCAGGCTTGCCCGCGGCAGCCGGCCCAACCAACGTGGGCGCCTGGCCATGGCCCTACCTTCCGCTCCCGCCCTGCTGGCGGCCCGCGACCTGCGGGCTGCCGAGCTCGAGACCAACCCGGCTGAAGCCTGGCTGCGCATCTACGCGTGGATGCAGCTCACGCGCTCGACGGACAACCGCATCCTCGAGCTGTTCCGGCAGGGCCTCATCAAGGGCACCGTGACCGGCGGCCAGGGCAACGAGGGCCTGGTCGTGCCGCTGGCCCTGCTCGCGGACAAGGCGGTGGACGTGATCTCGTTCTCCCACCGCGGGCTGGGCGGCCACCTGATCTGGAGCGGGCACCTCTGCGACCACCTCAACCAGTACTTCGCCAACGCCGCGAGCCCGACCCGCGCCCGCGAGGGCAACATCCACCACGGCGACCCGGCGGCGCGGTCGCTGCCGATGATCTCCCATCTCGGCGCCATGCTGTCCAACGTGGCCGGCGCCACCGATTCCCAGCGCCGCCTCGGGCGCCCGGCCGTCGGCTTCGCGTTCTTCGGCGACGGCTCGTCCAGCACCGGCGACGTGCATGAGTCGCTCAACCTCGCGTCGCTGCTCGGGCTGCCGATGGTGTTCGTGATCGAGAACAACCGGTACGCCTATTCCACCCCGGTCGACGAGCAGTTTGCCCCCGGCACGGAGCTGTTCCGGCGCGCCGCCGGCTACGGCATGGAGGGCTTTGCGATCGACGCCACCGACGTGCCGGCCTGCGCCCGCGCCCTCGCCGCCGCCATCGCCCGGGTCCGGGAGACGTCGCGCCCGGTCCTCATCGAGGCCCACACGCTCCGGCTCCGCGGGCATGCCGCCTACGACACCTGCGACTACATGAAGCCGGGCGAAAGCGAGGCGTACTTCGCCCGCGACCCGCTGCCGCGCTTCCGCGCCAGCCTCGCCGCGTCCGGCCATGGGGCCCGGCTCGATGCGATCGACACCGAGCTTTCAGCTTTCCTCGAGGCGGCGGTCACCCACTCGCTCGCGCTGCCCAAGCCCGACCCGGCCGGGATGGCCGAAGGCCTCTTCGCGCCGCCCGCGCCGCCGCTGCCGTGGCGCGCCGAGCCCGCGGCCCCGCAGTCGTGGAACCTCGCCCAGGCCCTGAACGGCGCCCTGCGCAAGATCCTCGCCGAGCGGCCCGAGTCCGTGGTGCTCGGCCAGGACATCGGGGCGTACGGCGGGGCGTTCAAGGTCACCGACAACCTGCTCGCCGAGTTCGGCCGCGCCCGGGTGTTCAACACCCCGCTGGCCGAGAGCGCCTGCACGGGCTACGCGATCGGCCTCGCGGTCAACGGCCACCGTCCGATCGAGGAGTTCCAGTTCGCCGACTTTGCCACCGAGGCGTTCACCCAGATCACCCAGAACGCCGCGACGTTCCACTTCCGGTCCGGCGCGGCGTGCCCGATGGTGCTGCGCTTCCCGTGCGGCACGGTGCAGCTGGGTTCCTTCCATTCCCAGGAGCTCGAAGCCACCTTCCTCGGCATGCCGGGCATCAAGGGCCTTTATCCCAGCACCCCCCAGGACGCGTTTGACGCGATGCTGGCGGCGTACGAGGACGGCAACCCGGTGGTGATATTCGAGAACAAGGCCCTTTACCGCTGCAAGAAACAGCCGGTTGCCTGGAATCCCCGCTACCGCGAGGTCTGGCAGCCGAGGCAGGTCCGCCAGGGCGAGCACGCCACCCTGGTGTCGTACGGCGAGATGCTGCACACCGCGGCCGAGGCGGCCGACTACCTGGCCGGCGAATACGAGCAGACGCTCGACGTCTTCGACCTGCGCGGCCTATCGCCGCTGCACCTCGACGCGATCACCGCCTCCGTGCGGCGCACCGGCCGGCTGGCGGTGGTGCATGAAGGCCGGCGCACCCATGGCTTCGGCGCCGAGCTGGTCGCGCGCCTGACCGAGGCCTGCTTCGGCGACCTCAAGACCGCCCCGCTCCGGATCGGCGCGCTCGACCTGCCCGTGCCGTTTGCGCCGGAGCTGGAGGACGCCTACCGCCCGACCCGTGACCAGCTGATCGAGCAGCTTGCCGGCTGGCTGGGGTGACGGCGAAGTCGAAGGTGTTCGATTGACGGTTGATCGGTGGCTCGAGGGCGCTTCGCAACGAATCGTCCCGGCCGCACCGGTTTTCCGAGCTCGTTCAACGCCCGGGTTGCCCTCCGTCCCGCGGCCACTTGAGCGTTGAATGTTGGACGGCGACCGTTGAGCTTTGCCGCCATCGCCGGTCCCGGACCGGCTGACTCAATCGACATGCGTTCCACCACCCATTTTCGCTCCCGCGTTCCCCGGGCCCGCTGGGCCAAGGTGCGCCTCCTGGCGCTCGACGTGGATGGCGTCCTGACCGATGGCACCGTCCAGATCAGCTCCGACGGTTCCGAGTCCAAGTCGTTTTCCATCCTCGACGGCATGGGCCTGAAACGGCTGGCCACCGCGGGGATCACCGTGGCTTGGATCAGCGGCCGCCCGTCTCGCGCCACCACCGCCCGCGCCTCCGAGCTCAACATCCCCCATCTCATCCAGGGCCACACCGACAAGCTGACCGTGCTGCGGGAACTCGCCGACCGGCTGGGCCTCAAGGCCGAGCAGGTGGCCTACATGGGGGACGACGACATCGACGCGCCGGCCATCGCCTGGTCCGGCGTCGGCGTCAGCGTCCCGGGCGCCATGCCCGCCGCCGTCGCCGCCGCCCGCTACATCACCTGCCGCCACCCCGGGCACGGCGCCGTGCGCGAGGTCTGCGAACAAATCCTCGCCGCGCGGGTCCGGACCTGACCGCGTGAACCGTCCCGGACTCCTGCTCGCCCTGCTCCTCGCCGTCGCCGCCGCCGGCGCGGCCGAGCCCGGCTACGCCCCGGCGCTGAACTGGGTGCTGCCGGTGTTCACGCGCGACAACCACCGCTCCATGACTCTCCGCGGGGCGAAGGCGGTGTTTCCCTCCGCCCACCAGGTCAACGTCGTCGACCTCAACCTCACGGTGTTTTCGGGCGACGCGAGCAACCACGTCGAGACGATCATCCTCAGTTCCGCCGCGACCTTCCGGCCACAGGAGAATCTCGCCGAGGGCCGCGACGGCGTGCGGGTGATCCGCGATGACCTTGAGGCCACGGGCCGCGCCTGGACCTACCACCACGCCCAGAAAAAGGTGTCGCTGCAAGGCCACGTGCGGATAGTTTTCAACGCCGAACTGGAACACCTCCTGAAATGAAATCTCGCCTCGCCCTCCTTGCCGGCGTGCTCGCGCTCGGCCTGGCCGCCCGCGCCGAGCAGCCGCCCCAGAAGACCACGCTGGAGTGCGACCACGCCGACATGTGGAGCGAGGGCGACGAGACCCGCGGCATCTGCACCGGCTCGGTCATCCTGACCGGCACCAATCTCCGCATCGTCTGCGACCGCCTCGAGTTCACCGCGCTCGGGGTCGGCGACAAGACTTCCACCCTGCCGACGCTGGAGCGCTTCCAATCGATGGTTGCCACCGGCCATGTGCTCATCGTCCAGGGCGACCGCGAGGCCACCTGCGGCCGCGCCGAGGTCCGGCCGCACGACGACAAGGTGATCCTCACCGAGAGCCCGGTCCTGGTCGACCGCGGCACCGGCTGGACCAGCACCGGCGAGAAGATCACGCTGCTCCGCGGCGAGCGCCGCGTCGTCGTCGACAAGTCCCGGGTCACGGGCCCGGCCCTCCGCGATCTCGGCTTCGATTCCGCCAAGCCCACCACGCCGGCCGACGGCGCCCCGCGTCCGACCGCGCCATGAGTGTCCCCGCCGTCGCCGAGATCCGCACCGAGGGCCTGGTCAAGACGTACGGTCTGCGCAGCGTCGTCGACGGCATCAGCGTCAATTTCCGTGCGGGTGAGGTCGTCGGCCTGCTCGGGCCCAACGGCGCGGGCAAGACCACGACGTTCTACATGATCGTCGGCCTGATCCCGGCCAGCGCCGGGCGGGTGACGCTCGACGGCGCCGACCTCACGCGGCTGCGCATGCACGAGCGCGCGCGGCACGGCATCGGCTACCTGCCGCAGGAGCCGTCCGTGTTCCGCAAGCTCACCGTCGCGGAGAACATCCTCGCCATCCTGGAGACGACCGACACGCCGCGGCGCGAGCGCCCGGCCCGCGTGCAGCAGCATCTGGCCGAGCTCGGTCTCACCCAGGTGGCGCAGCAGAAGGCCTACACCCTCTCGGGCGGCGAGCGCCGCCGGCTCGAGATCGCGCGGGCCCTGGTGACCCGCCCGAAGTTCCTCCTGATGGACGAGCCGTTCGCGGCGATCGACCCCATCTCCGTCGCGGAGGTCCAGAAGATCATCCTCCAGCTCAAGTCCCGCGGCATCGGCGTCGTGGTGACCGACCACAACGTCCGCGAGACGCTCCGCATCGTCGACCGCGCCTACCTGATCCACAAGGGCAAGGTCCTCACCGAGGGCTCCGGCACGTTCCTCATCAAGGACGAGCAGGCCCGGAAGTTCTACCTCGGGGAAGATTTTGATTTGTAGCTGGCGCGCCGCCGGCTATCAGCTTGCAGCAGCGTGCGGCACCCCGGGACCCGGCCGCCCCGCCCCGACCCTCCACCATGCAAAAAGCCATCCACGGCATCACGGTCGCCCATTTCCTCGAGACCTATCGCGGGAAGCTGAAGCTCGAGCTCATCACCGGCGAGGCCGGGCTCCACCGGCTCATCCGCGAGGGCACCATCAACCGCCCCTCCCTCGCGCTCACCGGCTTCTTCAAGTATTTCGCGAACAAGCGCATCCAGGTCCTCGGCGCCGCCGAGATGACCTACCTCAAGACCCTGCCCCAGCGGACGCAGGTCGAGATCCTCCAGGCCATGGTCAAGCGGCACATCCCCTGCCTGATCCTCACGCGCAACTACCACGCCACGCACCCGATGCTGGCCGTCGCGGCCGAGATGAACCTGCCGATCCTCCGCACGCCGATGATCACGATGAACTTCGTGAACCTCGCGACGCTCTGCATCGACAACGAGTTCGCCCCGAGCACGACCGAGCATGCGACCACCCTCGACATCAAGGGCGTCGGCGTGATGCTCCGCGGCACCAGCGGCGTCGGCAAGAGCGAGTGCGCCCTCGCGCTCATCGAGCGCGGGCACTCGCTCGTCGCGGACGATCTCACGGTCATCAAGCTCCTCGACGAGCGCGAGCTCATGGCCACCTCGCGCCCCCTGAACCGTGGCTGGATGGAGTGCCGCGGCATCGGCATCATCAATGTCGCCGAGATGTTCGGCGTGAAGTCGATCCGGCTCGAGAAACGCATCGACATGGTGGTCTCGCTCCAGGAGTGGACCCCCGAGGTGGTGGAGGAGCGCACCGGCCTCGAGGAGCAGACCTATGAGGTCCTCGGCCTCAAGGTCCCACACATCGAGCTGTATGTCCGCCCCGGCCGCGACATGGCCCGGCTCGTCGAGGTCGCCGCCCTCACCCAGGCGCTCAAGCGCATGGGCCACGACCCCGCGAAGGACTTCAACGACCGCCTGATCTCGTTCATGACCCAGCAGTCCGGCGCCGCCATCACGCCCATCAAACCGATCGAGCGCGAGGAACGGCCGACGCCGTGACAGACGGTAGTGAGTAGCCGGTAGCGCGAAGCGAGCAGGCACGGCCCAGAGGCGTTTTTCTACTCGCTACCCGCTAGCCGCTACTCGCTACTCTAGCGCCATGCCTTCCCGCCCTGATGGCCGCCAGGCGGCCCAGCTTCGTCCCGTCAAGTTCGAGGCCGGCATCGCGCCCTACGCGACCGGTTCCGTGCTCGTGTCGTTTGGCGCAACCCGCGTCATCTGCGCCGCCACCATCGAACCCAAGGTGCCCTCCTGGATGCGCCAGCAGGGTGTCAAGGGCGGCTGGCTCACCGCGGAGTACTCGATGCTCCCGTACTCGACGCTCGAGCGGAAGCAGCGCGACATTTCCCGGGGCAAACTCGACGGCCGCACGGTCGAGATCCAGCGGCTCATCGGCCGCTCCCTCCGGGCGGTGGTTGACCTCGTGAAACTCGGCGAGAACACGCTCTGGATCGACTGCGACGTGCTCCAGGCCGACGGCGGCACCCGCACCGCTTCCATCACGGGCGCCTATCTCGCCACCCGCCTGGCGATCCAGCGGCTGCTCGACCAGAAGCTGCTCGCCGAGAACCCGCTGTCCGACTCCGTCGCCGCCGTCAGCGTCGGCCTCTGCGGCGGCGCCGAGGTGCTCGACCTCAATTATCTCGAGGACAAGGACGCCGAGGTCGACGCCAACGTGGTGATGACCGGCCGCGGCCAGTTCGTCGAGGTGCAGGGCACCGGCGAGGAGTCCACGTTCTCGCCCGAGCAGCTGCAGGGCCTGCTCGCGCTCGCCCAGAAGGGCCTGAAGGAACTGGCCGCCCTCCAAGCCGCGTTCCTGACCCGCCAGCTCCTCGCCGCCAAGCCGGCCTAGGGCGGCGTCCTCCCGGATTTTTCGTGCAACCTTTCGGCCCGCCGGGCCGTAGCATTGGGGCATGCCCATGCCGGAGCAGACCTTTCGCTGGACGTGGAATTTCCGGTCGCCACCGGAGGCGCTCTGGCCGCTGGTCTCGAACACCGACCGCTTCAACCGCGACTGCGGCTACCCGGCGGTCGAGGTGCGGCCGAGCCCGACCGCCCACCGCCGCCTGCGGGCCCGGGTGATGGGGCTCGTGATCGACTGGGAGGAGCAGGCTTTCGAGTGGCAGGAGCCCTGGCGGTTTTCCGTGCATCGCATCTATTCCAGCGGCCCCGTCGCCCGCATGATCATGGGCTGCGAGCTCGCGCCCCGCGCCGACGGCGGCACAACGCTGACCTACGAGATGCGGCTGCGGCCCTCGGGCTGGATCGGCCGCCTGGCCCTGCCGTTCTCGATCGGCCGCCAGGTGCGGGCCGTGACTGAGCGGGTCCTCCGCCGCTACGACGAATTCGCCGCCCAGGGCCTGCGGGTCTCGGAGCTGGCCCAGCGCCCGCGCCTCGTCGCCGGCGCGCGGGGTCGGATCGAGTCGATCCGCACGCGCCTCCACCGCGAGGCCGCGCAGCCGGAGCCCCTGACCGCCCGGCTGGTCGATTTCGTCACCGGCGCCGACGACCTCGCCTGCCAACGCATCCGGCCCTACGCCCTCGCCTACCAGTGGCGCGCCGACCGCCGCCAGACGCTGCAGCTCTTCCTGCACGCGACCCGGACGGGCCTGCTGGATTTCCACTGGGACGTGCTTTGTCCCCACTGCCGCGGCGCCAAGTCGACCGTGACCACGTTGGGCGCGCTCGAGCCGGCGGTGCATTGCGACAGCTGCCGGCTCGATTTCACCGCCGACTTCGACCAGTCGGTCGAGCTGACCTTCACACCCAACCGCGCGATCCGCGACGTTCCGCACCTGGACTATTGCGTCGGCGGTCCCCAGGTCACGCCGCACATCGTCGCCCAGCAGCGCCTGGCCCCCGCGGACCGGCAGCCGTTCGTGCTAGCCTTTCGCCCGGGCCGCTACCGCGTGCGCGCCCCGGGACTGCCGCGGCCGCAGGCATTCCGGATCGAGTCCGGGGCCCCGCCGGCCGCGGAGATCAACCTCGGCCCGGGCGCGGGCGATGAAATCGTGGTGGCGCCGGGCGGCCGGCTCACGCTGGCGAATCCAAAGGACAACCCGCAGCTGGCGGTCATCGAGCACGTGGAATGGAGCGACCAGTCGACCACCGCGGCCGAGGTCACGGCCCTGCAGCTGTTCCGCGACCTCTTCTCCCGCGAGGTGCTGCGACCCGGCAGCCAGGTCTCCGTCGGGGCCATGACCGTGGCGTTCACGGACCTCAAAAACTCCACCCGTCTCTACAAGGACATCGGTGACGCTCCGGCCTTCGGCCGCGTGCTGACCCATTTCGAGGTGCTGCGGGCGGCGATCGCCCCGGAGGGCGGCGCGATCGTGAAGACAATGGGCGACGCCGTGATGGCGGTGTTCCCACAGCCGGCGGGGGCGCTTCGCGCGCTGGTCCGCGCCCAGCAACTGCTCGCCCGGCCCGACGCCGTGCCCTTGCCCGCCGGCATCCGGGCCGCGCACGCGCCGCATCCGCTCGTGCTGAAGGCGGGACTGCACCACGGCCCGTGCATCGCGATCAACCAGAACGAGCGGCTCGACTATTTCGGCACCACCGTGAACCTCGCGGCCCGCCTCTGCGCCCAGGCCGCGGGGGATGACATCATCCTGTCGGACGCCGTCCGCGCCGACGCCGCGGTGGCCGAGCTGCTCGAGGAGCACGGACCGGTGCTGGGCACGGACCACGAACTTGTCCGGTTGAAGGGCTTCGGCGACGAGGAGTTCGCGGTCTGGCATCTGCGGGCCCGGGCGGACCTCACGCAGCACCCGTTCTGGCGGCTCTGACCCGGGGCCGGCGTTCGCGGCCCGGCGCGTTCAGGCCGGGCCGGGCTTGCGGGCGGCCGCGCGTTCCGCGGCTTCGCCGAAATTGCCGCCCTCGCAGGCGCGGACAAAACCCTCGGTGACGCTCTTGAGATCCTCCCAGCGGGCGCGGATTTTTTTCGCCTCCTCGGGCGTGACCTTGTTGTCGGCCGCGGACGAGGCGATGGTCGCAAGCATGTCGGCGAAGTCCTGCACGATGTCGTTCGTGATCGGGATCAGCTGGCCCGGATGCTCGATCTGCGCGGGATTGCGGATGTAGAAGCCGCCCGCCTGTTCGGCGACCCACTGGGCGATGCGCGAATCGCCGGTGGTGCGGATGAGCTGCCCCACGCGGTCGAGCGGGTTGTTGGAACCGCTCCCGGCATCGTCGGCCGGCGGCTCCGTCCACTTGTAGATCAACGAAAGCGACAGGCCGAGATCCGCCGCAATCTGCTTCGCGCTCGTCTTCTTGAACACCTCCCGCAGCACCTCGTGGGATTGCATGGGCCGGAGCCTGCGGGTCGGAGCCCGGACGCGCAACTGTCGAAGTGCCTACCCGGGCAGGGATTGGCCATCTTCATCCCGCATGGGCACCCCACCGCCACAGTAGGCTGAGGCGCTTCGACTTACGCGGCGGATAAGCGGTGGTTCAAAGGGGCCTGA
>JAFEGX010000107.1 GCA_018239675.1 Verrucomicrobiota bacterium | reverse complement strand
TGATGCATAAGGGCGGACATGTATTCGGCCGAGGTCTTGAGCCAGCTCCGCTCGCTTAATCACCTGACTCAGGAAGTGGCGAGCCTGCCCCGGGAAAGTCGGGAGGCTGTGCTGTTGCTGGCGCAGATCGAAAGCCTGCGGGCGCGGTTGCCCAACTCGATCCTGAGCTATCACGACCGGCTCGCGGCGCGCGGGCGTCCGAGTGCGATCAAAGTGGAGGGCACGACCTGCCGTGCGTGTCACCTGCGGCTGCCGCGCGGCCTGCTGGGGGAGTTGGCGGTGCCCGGGCGTTTTGGCGTCTGTCCCAACTGCGGGGTGTTTCTCTGGCTGGGAGAGAAGCCGGCAGGCGCGGCGCCGGCCAAGGAGGGCGCCTAGGCCATGACTTCCTGCCCGATCCCCGGGGTTCGCATTGCGGAGTCCGGGATGACATTCCCGATGCCGCTCCGATCGAGACTGTTGGCGGCGCGTCGCACCCACACGCCCGCGCAGGGGCGGTCGGATTTGGTGGCGGAACTGAACGGCAACGTGCTCGCAAGGGATGCCACGGGGCTCCAGGCGTTTGAGGACTTGCGCGCAAAGCTTCACGCCAAGGGTAAGCCTCTCATCCTTATCGCGCCGCACACCCAGCCTCTTTCGATGATGATCAACTCGCGATTCGTCGACCGGCTGGGCGAGGAGAACGTCGGTCCGCCGATCGCGGCTGCGCGGCTCGGACTGACCGGGTCGCTTGAACGGGCGCACCGGAAATTGAACACGCTCGACCGTCGGGCTGATCAGGTTCCAACTAGCAGGCCATGATCGCGGTCCTCCTCCTTCTTGCGGTGGGTGGGATGGTTGCGGGAATGCTCGTGGGGCGGGCCGCGCCGCGGCTTTGGCTTGGGTTGACGTTGGCGGGAATCGCGGCCGGGCTCGCGGCGGCAGTATCCGTGCTGGCCGGCGGCACGGAGTGGGAGTGGCACAGCGCCATCTTGATTGGCGGCGAGCCGCTGCACCTGCGGCTGGATGGGATCAGCGCGTTTTTTCTCGTTCTGCTGGGCACCGTGGGAGGTGCCGGGGCCGTCTATGCCCACGAATACTGGGCGGAGCGGCTGCATCCGCGTTCCGCCCGCGTCGCCCGCGGGTGGTGGAGCGCCCTGGTGCTGACCCTCGCCCTGGTGCTGGTCTCCGCCAACGGGCTCCATTTCCTGATTGCCTGGGAGCTGTTCACGCTCAGCGCGTATTTTCTTGTCACCCTGGATCGGCGGCAGCCCGCGGCTCGCGCGGCGGGTTGGCTGTATCTCGGCGCCTCGCACGTCGCCGTGCTGGCGCTCTTTGCCTTCTTTGCCCTCCTGGCGGCCCGGACGGGCAGCTGGGATCTCGGCCCGATGCGCGAGCACAAGGAACTCGCGCCCCTATTCTGGCTGGCGCTGTTTGGCTTCGGCCTGAAGGCCGGCCTGTTTCCGCTGCACATCTGGCTGCCCGACGCCCACGCCAATGCGCCGAGCCACGTATCCGCCATGATGTCCGGGGTGGCCATCAAGATGGGCATCTATGGCCTGGTGCGTTTCAGCGGCTGGCTGCCCATGCCGACAGGCGCGGGCTGGGTCGTGGCGGCCCTGGGGGTGGCCAGTGCGGTGCTGGGGGTGGCCTTCGCGCTGGGCCAGCATGATCTCAAGCGCCTGCTCGCCTATCACAGCGTCGAAAACGTCGGCATCATTCTCATCGGGCTGGGCTTCGCCCTCGTGGCCGTGGAGCAGGGAGACACGATGTGGGGTCGCCTGGCCTTGGCCGGCGGGATTCTACATGTGTGGAACCACGGCTTGTTCAAGGCGCTGCTCTTCTTTGGGGCAGGCTCCGTGCTGCACGCCACCGGCTCGCGGGAGATGAGCCGCCTGGGAGGGCTCTGGCGCCCGATGCCGTGGACGGCGACCTTGTTCGGGTTGGGCGCGGTGGCGATTTCCGGGCTCCCTCCGCTCAACGGCTTCGTCAGCGAATGGCTGGTCTATCTGGGTTTGTTTGATGCGACGCAGTCCCACAGCGAGGCGGCCTGGGCGGCCATCCCGGCGGCCATATTGCTCGGTGTGACCGGCGCGATGGCCCTGGCGTGCTTTGTAAAAGTCTGCGGGGTGGTTTTTCTTGGGGCGCCCCGCTCGGCGGAGGCGGCCCGCGCCCATGAATGCGGCGGGATGATGCGCGGACCGATGCTCTTGCTGGGCGCCGCGTGCGTGGCCATCGGACTGGCCCCGGTGCTGTTCTGGCCCGTGCTGGCCCGCGTCACCAGTGCGTGGCGTCCCGGGTGGGCGGACGCCACGGCGCCGGCGCCGCTCCTGATGCTGGGTGGCGTGCACCTCGCGCTGGCCGCGGCCGCAGGGTTGGCGGGATGGTTGCTCTGGGCGCGTGTGAAGCAGCGGGGCTTGGCTCGCGCTCTCACGTGGGATTGCGGCTATGTCGCCCCGACGGCGCGCATGCAATACACGGCCGGCTCATTTGCCGGGACCATCACCGCTTGGTTTGCGTGGATCCTGCATCCTATCGTGCAGGAGCAGCGTGCCGAGGCGGTGCTGCCCGCCGGCGCGAGCCATCGGTCCCACACGCCCGAAACGGTGCTCGAGCGGGTGATCGAACCGATGGGGACCGTGGTGATGGCGGTATCCGGGGCGGTTCGTCGCCGGCAGCATGGCCGGGTGCAGTCTTACCTCTTCTACCTCTTGATCGGTGTCGCGGTCTTGGCCGGCGTGGTGCTGGCGGGAGGTGAAATTTGAACTTCGCGGCCAGGTCACTGGGCCGGATCAGCCGGCGCATGAAGGGAAGATCTCGCCTCGCCTGACGGCAGCTGTCACCATGTATCTCAACCTCGTCCAAATTGCAGAGTCCTTCGGTGTCTCGGAGTCGGTCGTGGAAGGCTGGATCCGGAACGAGAACCTGCCGCACACGCCGGACCGGGGCCGGTTGCTGTTTGACCGGGCCCAGGTCGCGCAATGGGCCGCCACGCGTGGGCTGGCGTCGCAGGCCGGATTTCTGGCGCCGGAGCCGGTCAGCGTGGCGAAGGGCTGGCAGATCGAGCCCCTGCTGCGGGCGGGCGGCATCTGGCGGGATGTGGGTGTGGCGGAACTTCCGGACGTGATCGACCGAGTCGTGGCCGCGCTGCCCGGGGCGACGCCCCCGGTCCGCCAACTCCTGAGCCAGCGCCTGCGGGCCAGCAAGGGCGTGACCTTCGCCCCGGTCGGGGGCGGGTTCGCCCTGCCGCATCCGGCCGCGCGCGTGGCGCTGGGGCGGGACGCCGGCACCGTGGCGCTGATCTTCCTGCGGGAGCCGCTCGTGTTTCCGGAGCCGAAGGTGGACGAGACTCCGGTGACGAGGCTGCTGTTCTTCATCGCGCCTTCGCCCCGGGCCCATCTGGAGCTGCTGGGCCGGCTGAGCCGGCTCCTTTCCCGGGTCGCGGTGCGTGAGTTGCTGGCCGGCCGCCCGTCGGATGAGCAGATCTTCCAGGCGGTTGCCGCTGCGGCCGTACCGGCGGTCTCGACTTCAGGGACGGAGGGCGGCGCATGACCCCGGGTCCGCTGCTGTTGACTGCGATCGTCGCCTTGGCGGCGGCGATCGTGGCAGGCCTGCGTTGGCCGCGGGCTTGGCTGGGCCTGAACCTGCTGGCCTCGGCGGCCGCCTTTGGGGCGGCGCTTTCGCCGCTGCTGGGAGGCCCGGCCTGGGAGTGGTTTGGAACGGTGACCGTGGGCGGTGAAACGCCGCATCTCCGGGTCGATGCCGTGAGCGGCATTTTCCTGGTCTTGATCGCCGTGGTGGGGGCGGCGGGTGCCGGTTATTCCCGGGAGTATTGGTCGGACGGCCTCCATCCCGCCTCTGCGCCCCGGAGCCGCGGGTGGTGGAGCGGATTGGTCCTCTGCATGGTGCTCGTGACCACGGTCTCGAACGGCCTGCACTTTCTCATCGCCTGGGAGGCCTTTGCGGTCTGCGGCTATTTCCTGATTACGCTCGAGAGGAAACGTCCGGCCGCGCGGGCGGCGGGTTGGCTGTATTTGGTGGCCTCGCATGCGGGCACGCTGGGACTGTTCGCGTTCTTCTCGTTGCTCGCCGCCCGAACCGGAAGCTGGGACCTGGGACCCATGCGGGAAAACGCGGACCTGGCGCCGCTGGTCTGGCTCGTGCTTTTCGGCTTTGGCGTGAAGGCCGGTGTGTTTGGCCTGCACATCTGGCTGCCCTCCGCCCACGCCAATGCCCCCAGCCATGTCTCCGCGATCATGTCGGGGGTCGCCATCAAGATGGGAATTTTCGGCATCGTTCGCTTCAGCGGCTGGCTGCCCACGCCGACGGCGGCGGGCTGGCTGGTGACCGGGCTCGGTGCGACCGGCGCCCTGCTCGGCATCGCGTTTGCCTTTGCGCAGGACGATTTGAAACGGCTGCTGGCCTATTGTTCGGTCGAGAACATCGGCATCATCCTGATGGGGGTCGGCGGGGCCATGCTCGCGGTGTCGCAGGGTGATGCGGGGTGGGGCCGGCTGGCCCTGGCGGGGGCGTTGCTCCACGTGTGGAATCACGGCGCGTTCAAGACGCTGCTGTTCCTCGGCGCCGGATCGGTGCTGCACGGCACGGGCACGCGCCGCATGAGCCGACTCGGCGGGCTGTGGCGGGTGATGCCGTGGACGGCCGGGTTCTTCCTGCTCGGTGCCTTGGCCGTGGCGGGACTTCCGCCCCTCAACGGGTTCGTCAGCGAATGGCTGGTTTATCTGGGCTTCTTCGATGCCGTGACGGCCAAGGGAACGTCGGCCTGGGTCGCGATGCCCGCGGTTCTGATGCTGGCCCTGGCCGGTGCGCTGGCCCTGGCGAGCTTCGCGAAGGCCGGCGGCATGATTTTCCTCGGTGCGCCCCGCACGCCGGCGGCCGCGCGGGCCCACGAATGCGGTCGGTGGATGCGCGGGCCAATGCTGGGCCTCGCGGCCATCTGCCTGCTGATCGGCCTCGTGCCGGTGCTGTTCTGGCCGATGGTGGCGCGGGCGGTGGGGGCCTGGCATCCGGCCTGGAATACCATGGAGGCCCCGGCGCCCATCGCGACCCTTGGATCGGTGCAGGCTGCGCTGGCCGGGGTGATTGTGGTGGTGGCGGCGGGCCTGTGGTGGAGGACCCGGGCCAACGGCCTGCGGCGCGCCCTGACTTGGGATTGTGGCTACGCGACCCCGACGGCGCGGATGCAATACTCCAGCGGCTCGTTCGCCGGGATCGGGTCCGGTTGGTTTTCGCTGGTTCTTCGCCCGGTGCGGCACTGGCGCCGACCCCGGGGCGTGCTGCCCGCGGGCGCCTTTCGGTTGGACCGCGTGCCCGATGTCGTCTTGGCGCGGGTGCTGACGCCGATGAGTGACCTGATCCTCCGATGCTCGACGGCGGTGCGGCGGCTGCAGCATGGTCGCCTGCAGGATTACATCCTGTATGTGGTGGCCGGGCTCGCGGTGATGGCCGTCTTGGTTTCGATGGGAGGTGTCCTATGACCCCGTTCCTTGAAGGCCTGCTTCGCCTGGCCTGGTGGTTGGTGCTGGCGCCGCTGCTGCCGGGCCTGATCAACAAAGTGAAAGCCTGGGTGGCGGGCCGGCGCGGCCCGCCCGTCCTGCAGCTTTACTATGACCTGGCGCGGTTGTGGCAGAAGCAGGTCGTGATGAGCACGCTGGCGTCGCCCGGTTTTCTGATCGGGCCGGCCGTGGCGTGGGTGGCGCTGGCCGGCGCGGTATGCCTCGTGCCCCTGGGCCCGGTGGGGGCCATGCTGAGCTTCCATGGCGATGCCTTGCTGATGCTGTACCTGCTGGCCTTGGCGCGTTTCTTCACGGCCTGGGCGGCGCTGGAGACGGGATCAGCGTTCGAGGGGATGGGGGCGGCCCGCGAGGTCAGCTATGCCATCCTGGCGGAAGCCGCGATGGTCGCCGCCATGCTCTCCCTCAGCGTGCAGACGGGCAGCGTGTCGCTGGTCACGATGCTCGCGCCGTCGGCGGGGCCGGGGGCGGCGCTGCTCGCCGCCGGGCTTTTCACGGTCCTGCTGGCGGAAAACTGCCGCGTGCCGTTCGATGACCCCAACACCCACCTGGAGCTCACCATGATCCACGAGGTGATGGTGCTGGACCACAGCGGGCCGCCGCTGGCCGTGATCCTGCACGGCGCCGCCATGAAGCTATTGCTCTTTTCCGTGCTGCTAACCGAAGCCGTCCTCCCCATGGGCGAGCTTTCCCCTCCCGCCGCCACCGGCGTGCTGCTGGCGGGGGTGCTGGGGGTCACGATCGGGGTGGGGCTGGTCGAGTCGCTCCTCGCGCGCTTTGCCTTCCGCCGCGTTCCGCTGCTCCTGACGACCGGGGTGCTGTTCTGCCTGTTTGCCCTGCTGGTCGCCTGGAAGGGAGGCCGGGCATGAACAACTACCTGAACCTGCTCATCGGGCTGGCGATGGGGCTCAACCTGATTGCCCTGGGCAGCAGCCGGCTGCCTTCGCTGATCCGGGCCGTGTCGGCGCAGGGCATCGTGCTGGGCCTGATGCCACTGCTGCTGGAGCATCATCCGGACTGGCGGGTGCTGGTGGTGGTGGTGGCGACCGTGGCCGGCAAGGGCTTCGTGATCCCCTGGCTGCTGCGCCGCGCGATGCGGGCGGCCACCATCGAGCGCGAGCTCAATCCGCTGGTGGGCTTTGTGCCGTCGCTGCTGCTGGGCGCCGGCGGCACCATCGCGGCGGTGGCGTTCGCCCGCCTGCTGCCGCTCCTGCCGGAACACGCGGGCTCCCTGCTGGTGCCGGGCGCGCTGGCCTCGGTCCTGACCGGTTTCATTTTGCTGATCGGGCGGGTCAAGGCCATCTCCCAGGTCTGTGGCTACCTGATCCTGGAAAACGGCATCTACCTGTTCGGGCTGCTGCTCATCCGGTCGACGCCGCTGCTGGTCGAGGCCGGCGTGCTGCTCGACCTCACGGTGGGTGTCTTCGTGATCGGCATCATCGTTGACCGCATCCAGCGCGCGTTCGATTCGCTCGACACGCGCAAACTGACCGTCCTTCGCGAATGATCCCGTACCTGCTCATCATTGTGCCGCTGGCCGGCGCGGCCCTGGCCGTGGCCTGGCCGTCCAACCGGACGCGGCCCCTGCTTCTGCCGGCCGTCGGCCTGGGGCACGTCGGGATGACGTTCTGGCTGTTCCTGAACCCCCCGGCGGTGAGCCCCGCGTCATGGCTGGCGTTTGATCCCCTGGCGCGGGCGGTGCTGCCGGCGGTGTCGTTGCTTTTCTTCGTTTGCGCCGTTTATGGCGTGACCTACCTGCGGATCCGCCAGGAGCGCCCCAACCGCGTGTTTGTCGCGCTGCTGCTGGCGACCCTGGGGCTGCTGAGCGCCGGGCATCAAGCGCGGCATCTGGGCCTGCTCTGGATCGCGACCGAGGCCGTCACGCTGGCGGCCGTGCCGCTGCTGCACTTCAACGGCACGCCGCGGGCCTTTGAAGCGACGTGGAAATACCTGCTCGTTGGCGGCACGGGCATCGCGCTCTCGCTCCTGGGTTCGTTCTGCCTCGGGTACGCCTCGCTGCACGGCGGAGGCGATGGGAACCTGACGTTCGTGTCGCTCATGGCGCAGGGCGTCGACCTGTCGCGCCCCTGGGTGCTGATCGCCTGGGTGCTGCTGCTGGTCGGCTATGGCACCAAGATGGGGCTGGCGCCGATGCACACGTGGAAGCCCGACGCCTACGGCGAGGCCTCGGGCATTGTGGGCGCGCTGCTCGCGGGCGGGGTCACGACGGTGGCGTTCACGGCGATCTTGCGCGTGCGTGCCGTGGTCGGTGCCGCCGGCGAAGGCGCGATGGCCGACCGCACGCTGCTGGCCATCGGGCTTTTTTCCATGGTGGTGTCGGCGCTTTTCCTCCTCGGCACGCGCGACTTCAAGCGCATGCTCGCCTATTCGAGCGTCGAGCACATGGGCATCCTCGGCATTGGGGCGGCCTTCGGGAAGGCCGGGGTGTGGACCGCGCTGTTTCACGTCTGGGCCAACAGCCTGACCAAGGGCTCGCTCTTCCTGAGCGCGGGCAATATCCGGCGGGCGGCCGGCTCGGCGTCGATGGATGACGTGCGCGGCATGGCCACCATCACGCCGCGCTCCGTCGCGCTCTTCATCACGGGAATGTTTGCGGTCACGGCCTGCCCGCCGTTCGGGCCCTTCTTCAGTGAACTGCGGCTGATCCGGGTGGGGTTCACCGCCGGGCATGGCGTCGCGACCTTTGCCTTCCTCGGCTGCCTGCTCTTCGCCTTCTTCGGGATCACGCGGGTGGTGTTCGGCGTGGCGGACGGCCGGCCGCGCCCTGCGACCCGCCGGGTCGGGTCGTCCTTTGTCGAATCGGCGGGCGTGATCCTGCCCCCCGTCGCCCTGCTGGCCTTATCGCTCTGGCTGGGCCTGCACACTCCGGCCGTGCTGCAGGACGCGTGGTCGGCGGCGGTCACCCAGCTGTTTCCCACCCCATGAGCGCGGAAACTCCCTTTGCCCTGCTCGCGAACGCCGCGAGTCTTCCCTGGTCCGACGTGCCCGAGTGGCCGGCCGCCGATCTGGTGCGGGCGACGGCGCGGGAACTGGACCGCGGGGCGCGCCTGTGCGCGTGGTTTGGCGTGCCGGAGCATGGGGCGGTGCGCCTGGTCGCGCTCCTGGCCTTCGACGCGGACAACACGCTCGCGGTGGGCCGCAGCACGCCGTTCACGGGATCCTATCCCTCGCTGACTGTCACCCATGCCCAAGCCCAGCTGTTCGAGCGCGAGCTCTGGGAACAGCACGGGGTCACGCCGATCGGCCATCCGTGGCTCAAGCCGGTCCGGCGCACGGCGGCGGGCGCGCCGGCCAACGGCGAATTCTTCCGGGTCGACGGACCCGAGGTGCACGAGGTCGCCGTCGGTCCGATACACGCGGGCATCATCGAGCCCGGGCATTTCCGCTTCCAGTGTGCCGGGGAGGAGGTGCTGCACCTCGAGGTGGCCCTCGGCTACCAACACCGCGGAGTTGAGACCGCGCTGGCCGGCGGCCCGCACCGGGCGACGCTCAGCCAGATGGAGACGGTGGCGGGCGACACGACGGTCGCGCACGCGACGGCCTATGCGACGGTCCTGGAGGCCTTGGCCGGGGTCGAGGCCCCGCTGCGCGCGCAATGGCTGCGGGCGATCGCCCTCGAGCTGGAGCGCCTTGCCAACCATACGGGCGATCTCGGGGCGCTGGCGAACGATGTCGCCTTCCTGCCCACCTCGGCGGCGTGCGGGAAGATCCGGGGTGACTTCCTGAACCTGACGGCGCTGATCTGCGGCAACCGTTTCGGGCGCGGCCTGGTGCGGCCCGGCGGCTGCCGCTATGATCTGGAGGCGGAGCGCGCCGCCCAGCTGCTCCAGCGGCTGCGGGTGGCGCTCCGGGACACCGAGCAGGCGGCCGCCTGGCTGTGGGACGCCGCCTCGGTGCGCAGTCGCTTCGAAAATGTCGGCACAGTGTTTTCCGCCCAAGCGACCGAGATCGGTCTCGTGGGTATGGCCGCGCGGGCCTGCGGCCTGGTGCGCGATGTGCGCTACGATCACCCCGCGGGTTGGCACCGCTTCGCCCAAGTGCCCGTCGTCGTCTGGCCCGGCGGCGACGTGTTCGCGCGGGCCAAGGTCCGCTCGCTCGAGATCCAGCGTTCCGGCGAGTTTCTCTGCGAGCAGCTGGCGGCGCCGGTCGAGGGCGAGCATTCGGTTGAGTCCCCTCCGCCCGCCCCGGACACGCTGGCCGTGGCGCTGGTCGAAGGCTGGCGCGGCGAGGTCTGTCACGTGGCGCTGACCGACGCCGCGGGGCGTTTCCTCCGTTACAAGATCATCGATCCCTCGTTTCACAACTGGACCGGCATGACGCTCGCCCTGCGCGGAACGGCGATCTCGGATTTCCCGATCTGCAACAAGAGTTTCAACCTTTCCTATTGCGGTTTCGACCTCTGACGCCGCGTCCTCCTGTCCATGTTCGTCCTCGACACCCTGATCCATCGGCTGAAGCGCGGTTGCGAGACCATGTCCTATCCGCAGGGCCCGGCGCCGGCCCTGCCCGACCGGCATGGCGGCGCGCTCCGGGTGGACGCGGCCAAGTGCGCAGACGGCTGCAGCGCCTGTGTGCCGGTCTGCCCGACGCAGGCGATCACGCGGGCGCCCGGTCAACCCGTCGCGCTGGATCTTGGACGTTGCGTGTTCTGCGCGGCCTGTGTCGAAGCCTGCCCGCCGGGCGCCATTGTGCAGACTGGGGACTATCGCATGGCGGTGCGGCGCCGGGAGGACCTGATGCTCGGTCCCTCCGGGCAGGAAGAGCTGCGGCTCGCCGAGGCGCTCGATGGGAAACTGCGCCGGCTGTTCGGCCGCTCGCTCCGGCTGCGGCAGGTGAGCGCGGGCGGCTGCAGCGCCTGCGAAGCCGACACCAACGTCCTTGGCACAATCGGCTGGGACCTGGGCCGCTTCGGCATCCAGTTCGTCGCCTCGCCGCGCCATGCCGACGGACTCCTGATCACCGGACCGGTCACGCAGAACATGGAGCTGGCCCTGAGCAAGGCTTGGGCGGCGGTGCCCGAGCCCAAGATTGTCATCGCGGTGGGCGCCTGCGCGATCGCGGGCGGCCCGTTCGTCGGCCATGCCGCGGTGCGCAACGGGGCGGCGGCGGTCGTGCCGGTTGACCTCTACATTCCCGGCTGCCCCCCGCACCCGCTGACGATCCTTGACGGCCTGCTGCGGCTGCTGGGGAAGCTGGAGGAGAAGCGGGAGCGCGTCCCGGGCGGGGCGGGGTGAAGGTTGAGCGTTGGGCGTTCCGCCCTCAGCCCAACACCGCCTTCAACACCTTCCCCAACTCCGCGACGCGGTAGGGCTTGGTGAGATAGCCGCAGAAGCCCTGGTCGAGGAACTTCTTTGCCATGTCGTCATTGTCGTAGCCGCTCGAGACGATCGCCCGCACGTCGGGGTCGAGCTCGCGCAGCACCTTGAAGGTCTCCTCGCCGCCCATGCCGCCGATGACGCTGATGTCCATGATGACCGCGTCGTAGGGCCGGCCGATGTTGAGGTAGCGCTTGTAGAACGTGATCGCCTCCTCGCCGTTGTGCGCGAGGTCGAACTTGTAATCGAGGCTCTTGAGCATCGAGGCGGTGATGGCCGAGATCTTCGGGTCGTCGTCCATGAACAGGACGCGGCCGGTGCCGAAGCGCAGGGAGGCCGCACGGCGGGCCTGGATCTCGACGGGACGGTCGGCGGTCGGCAGGTAGACGGTGAAGGCGGTCCCGACGCCCTCCTGGGTGTCGAGCCCGATCTGCCCGCCGTGCTTCCGCACGATGCCGAGCACGGTGGCGAGGCCGAGGCCGGTGCCGTGTTTCTTCGTGGTGAAGAACGGGTCGAAAATCTTCCCGACGATGTGGGCCGGGATGCCGGTGCCGTTGTCGCGGACCTCGAACTCGACGTAGTTGCCGGCCGGGAGCGGGGCGACCTGGCCCTCGGCGAGCGTGACGTTGCCGGCGCGCAGCTGCACCTTGGGGCGGTGCGGCGGCGGCGGCATGGCCTGCAGGGCGTTGACCACGAGATTCTGGAAAACCTGGAGGATCTGGGCGCGGTCGACGTTGACCGGCGCGGTGTCGGGGGCGGTGTCCACCGTGACCTGGCCGTCGGAGCCCGCGGCGGCGATCTTGACGGTGTCGACGAGGATGTCGCGGGGGGACTGCACCGTGAGCGTGCCGGCGCCGCCCTTGGCGAACGTGAGCAGCTGCTTGGTCAGGCCCTTGGCGGTGAGGCAGGCCTTCTCGCTGTCATCGAGCGACGAGTAGTCGCGGGTGTCCTTCGCGAGCGAGATGCCACCCATGATGGTGGTCAGGAGATTGTTGAAATCGTGGGCGATGCCGCCCGCGAGCAGCCCGAGCGCCTCGAAGCGGTTGGCCTTCACGAGCTCCTCGGGCGTGAGGTTCATCTCGTTCGGGTCGCGGAAGACGAACACGGC
This sequence comes from Verrucomicrobiota bacterium, assembly GCA_018239675.1. Lineage (GTDB taxonomy): Bacteria > Verrucomicrobiota > Verrucomicrobiia > Opitutales > Opitutaceae > Opi-474. Next base: position 8,871 of record JAFEGX010000107.1, on the reverse strand, counting down.
GCCGCATGGCTTGCCGGACGGGTCGGCGGCGGTGCGGGCGGTCCAGACCACCGGGGTCGGGGCCAGGCCCTCGGCGGCGGCGACGAGCGCGTGCTCGCTGATGAGCGGCAGGGGCTTGTCGGCGCCGAGCACCGTGTCGAGCGGGTCGTCGGCGGGCCGTCCGCTCTCGCGGTGCACGAACCGGAGTACCTCGCCGACCGGCAGGCCGCGCGTGGATTCGGCGCTGCGGCAGAGCAGGCGGGCGGCGACGCCGTTCAGGTAGGCGATCTTGCCGCGGTCATCGACGAGGATGACACCCTCGGCAACCGTCGCCAGCGCCTCGCCGGCGAGGCCGGTCGGCAGCGCTGTAGCGGCCGGCGTGGCCAGCCCCTCGGGCACGGCGGAGATGAAGCCGGTGACCTTCGCGAGGTCGCGCTTGCGGGTGAGGAGGCGATTGGCGCCGAGGATGAAGGTCTGGACCTTGCCGGCCTTGTCCTGAAGCTGCACGGGCACCACGAAGGTGTTCTGGCCGACGGCGTGCTTGAGCAGCCAGACCTCGGGACCCGCGGTGGCCTCGGCGGCGGGCAGCGCGGCCGTGAACGCGGCCAGGCCGCGGGCGCAGTCGGCTTCGTCCCAGCCGAGGAGCTTCTGCCACGCCGGAGAGTACCAGGCGGACTTGTCGGCAAAATCGAGCGTGAACGCCCCGAGCGGCCCCGTGCTGCTTAGCTCCTGCAGCCGCGCGTCGTTCGCGATGGTCTCCTCCTCGAGTTCCTTGCGCTCGGTCACGTCGAGGTGCAGCCCGACGACGCGCTCCAGCTCGCCGCCCGCACCGGCGACCTGGAGGCCGATGCACTGGATCCAGACCCAGTGCCCGAGGCGGTGCTTCATGCGGAACTCCACGACGAAGGGCCGCGAGGAGCCTGCGAGTTTCCTGCCCAGCTGGTCCGGGGCGGCGCCGGAGTCGTCGGGGTGGATCAGCTGGCGCCACTGGTCGAGCGTGTCCGGCAGCTCGGCGTCGGCGTAGCCCAGGATCTTCTTCCACGCCGGCGAGTACCGGGCGCGGCCGTCCTTGAGATTGAGGTCGAAGAATCCGGCGGCGCCCTTGTCGGCGAGCAGGCGGACGCTCGCGTCGTCGCCCGTGACGCCGGCCGCCGGGGCCGGGGCGGGCGGGAGCGCGGTCGCGACATAACCCGGCCCGGCGAGGTTCTTCTCCAGCCGGACCAGCATGTCGCGGGGGGTGCCGCCGTGGGGGAGGATCGCGAGGCGGGCGGATTGATCGAGTGCGGTGGCGACGACGATCTCCCACTGGGCATCCAGCCAGTCGGGTTCGTTGGAGGTGACCTCGAAGCTCAGGAGCCCCGCGAAGGGCTGGCCGGCGAGGGCGTCCGCGGGCCGGCCCCACAGGGCGGCGGCGGTGGCGTTGGCGGCGATAACCCGGCCGGCCTCATCGAGCATCAACACCGCGCAGGCCCCCGGCGGGAGGTCGGCCGGGGCGGCGGAACGGCTTGGCTCGGAGGCGGATGGGCTCAATTTGGCCCCGTCTTTAACCAAGCGGCGACCCGCTTGGCGAGAAAATCGATGTACGCCGGATGGTTGTTGGCGCAGGGGATCTGGCGGAAGGACTCGCCGCCGGCGGCGACGAAGCTCTCCTTCCCGCGTTCCCTGATCTCCTCGATCGTTTCCAGGCAGTCGGTGATGAACGCCGGGCAGATCACCAGGATGCGCTTCTTTCCCTCCTTGGGCAGACGCTCGAACTCGTGATCCGTAAAGGGCGTGAGCCAGGGCTCGCCGGCAAGCCGGGACTGGAACGACACCGAGTGCCGCTGGGGATCGAGGCCGGCGCGGGCGGCGAAGGCACGCGTCGTCGCGAGGCATTGCGCCTTGTAGCAGGTGGCGTGGACCGGCGAGCAGGTGGTGCAGCAGTCCGCGACAACCGTGCAATGCGCCTTCGACGAATCGGCCTTGCGCAGGTGCCGGACCGGGATGCCGTGGTAGCTGAAGAGCAGGTGGTCGTGGGCCTCGGCGAGGTACGGGGCCGCGACGGTGTGCAGCATCTCGATGTAATCCGAGTCGGCGTAGAACGGCTGGACCGTCGTCACTTTCAGCGCGGGCGACTGGCGGGCGGCCTCCTCCATCACTTTCACGACGACGGTTTCCCACGACGACATCGCGTAATGGGGATACTGCGGAAAGAGCAGGACCTCGCCGACGCCGTCGGCAACCAGCTGGCCGACGACGCTGGCGATGGAGGGCGAGCCATAACGCATGGCCAGATGGACCGGGGTGTCCGGCCCGAGGGCGGCGGCGAGCTTCCGCTGGACGCTCTGCGACATCACGATCAGCGGTGAGCCCTCCTTCGTCCAGATCGAGGCATAGGCGTGGGCCGAGTTCTTCGGCCGGGTGCGGAGGATGATACCCTCAAGCAGCAGCCAGCGAAACGGGGCCGGGAGGTCGAGCACGCGCTCGTCGCCGAGGAATTCGCGCAGGTACCGGCGGACGTCCGGGACGGACGGCGAGTCGGGCGAGCCGAGATTGACGAGGAGGACAGCGCGTTTGGGCATACCGGAATTGACCGGAAGAACCCGGGCGAAGTCAAACGCGCGGGCTGGCGGGGAGCCTCAGGCATGGAATCCACGCATGCCCCGGGTCCAGTGGCAGTCTTCGGGAAACAAGGACGCTTTACCGACGTGACGGGGAAGATCCTGCCGCCCTGGCGTACCGGATTTCCGGTAGCGGGCTGCCTTTTGAGAGTTGGCCCGGTTTGTCACACCTATTGGATGTTTCTCCCCATGCCCCTGACTCCCATGCTTCAACGACTTCAAATCCCAGCAGCCCGGGTTTGGCGCGGCGCGGGGCGTGGGCCACGCTGGATTTTCCTCCTGGCGGGCGTGGGACTCACACTGGGAGTGACGGCCAGGCTGCCGGCGGCCGGAGTCTCGTCGAGCTACTACTTCACCACCTACGCCGGGGTGATCGGCTATTATGGCACGATGGATGGCGTGGGCACCGGCGCGGCCTTCAATTTCCCTAACGATGTCGCCCTCGACCAGAGTGGAAACCTCTACGTGGCCGACACCGGCAATTCGAGCATCCGGAAAATCGCGCCCGGTGGAGTCGTGACCACGCTGGCGGGTGCCCCGGGAATGGCGGGCTACGCCGATGGGCAGGGCACCGCGGCTCGATTCAACGCCCCGCGTGGCCTCACGGTGGATGGCAGCGGCGTGGTTTACGTCGCCGATTATGGCAATCACGTGATTCGCAAGGTCACGCCGGACGGCACGGTGACCACCCTCGCGGGCAAGGCTGGAACCACGGGGTCCCTCGACGGAAACGGCACCGCCGCGACGTTCAATCAGCCGATCGCCGTGAAGGTTGACTCCAGCGGCAATCTGCTGGTCTCCGATTTTCAGAATTTCACGATTCGCAAGGTCACTCCCGCCGGTGTGGTCACCACCGTGGCCGGCAAGGCGGGCAGCCCGGCCAACTGGGTCGACGGCACCGGCCCGGCGGCGCGCTTTGCCGGGCCGGCCGGCCTGGCGTTTGACAGCGCGGGCAACCTCTACATCGCCGATTCGCATAATTACGTGGTCCGCAAGATGACCCCCGATGGTGTGGTGACGACGGTCGCCGGCACCGCCGCCAACCCGGGCACGGACGACGGTACGCCGGGAAAGTTCAACCAGTGTTACGGCGTCGCCGTCGACTCGGCGGGCAATATTTACGTCGCTGACACCGCCAACGAGACCATCCGCATGGTCGCGCCAAACGGGTCGGTGACTACCCTTGGCGGCACGCCCGGGGTCAAGGGTGTCGCCAGCGGAGCGGGTTCAAGCACCCTGTTCTACGATCCGATCGGTTTGGCGGTCGCGGCCGACGGCACGCTTTACATCGCCGACGCCAACAACTCCGCCATCCGTCGCGCCTCGGCGGCATCGGTGCCGGTCATCAGCACACCGCCGGCATCTCTGACGCTGGCCGCGGGCACAAAGGGCATCCTGACGGTGACGGCCACCGGGGCGGGTCTCGCCTACCAGTGGAAACGGAACGGCGCCGACCTGTCCGGGGCCACGAGCCCGTACTACGTGATCACCAGCGCGGGCGCGGGCGATGCCGGCACCTACACGGTCGCGGTGACCAACACTTTCGGCACGACGCTCAGTCCGGCGGCCACAGTCGCGGTGGTTTCCACGACGGATGTTGGCCGCCTGCTCAATCTCTCCGTCCGGACCAATGCCGGCACGGGCGCGGAGACCCTGATTGTCGGCGTGGTGGTGGGCGGGACGGGCACGACCGGCACGAAGGCGACGCTGATCCGCGCAGTCGGGCCGCGGCTGGGCGACTATGGGGTGACGGGTTTCTTGGCCGATCCCCGCATGGAGTTCATCGACACGAACGGCACCGTGCTGGCGACGAACGACGACTGGGGTGGGGACGCGCAGGTCGCCGCGGTGGGCGCGGCGGTCGGCGCTTTCCCATTGGGATCGAACACGAGCAAGGACGCAGCGCTCTACAATCCGGCGGTCGCGAGCGGACCCTATTCGGTGAAGATCCTCGGCGCGGGCGGCTCGACCGGCATTGCGCTGGCCGAGATCTACGACGCGACCCCGGGGGCCAGCTTCGCCGCGACGACCCCGCGGCTGATCAATGTCTCGGCGCGCACGGGCGCGGGCACCGGCAGCGCGACGCTGATTGCGGGCTTTGTGATCGGCGGCTCGACCGCGCGCACCGTATTGATCCGCGGCGTCGGCCCGCGGCTCGCGGATTACGGCGTTCCGGGGGCGCTGGCCGACCCGCAGCTGCAGCTTTACCAGAGTGTCGGCGGCAACAGCACGCTCGTGGCGGCAAATGACGACTGGGGCGTCGCGTCGAACGCGGCCATCGTGGCGGCCACCGCCGCGCAGGTTGGCGCGTTCGCGCTCAACGCCGGCAGCAAGGATGCGGTGCTCCTTGTCACGCTTCCGCCGGGAGTCTACTCGGCCCAGGTCTCAGGCGTGAACGGCGTCTCCGGCATCGCCCTGGCGGAAGTCTACGAGGTGCCTTGAAATTCAGCGGGCTCACTGCAATCCGGAGTGCCATACCGTGGGACAAGTTACTAGCTGGAGACCCCGTCCGCCCTTATCGTAACACCAATCAGTGGCCGGATACCGCGAGAATGAAAATCGTAGTTAAATTCCTATGCGGCTATCTTGTTGGGAGTGGAATTACGATGGCCCAAGTGATCGCTAAAGGCGATTCATACGGAAGTGCGGCCTGGCTATTGCTGTTGTGGCTACCAATTGTGGTAGTCTACGCGTGTATCACAATTCTCCTATATCGGCGTCTCAAGATTTCTGACCTAACTGTCAGTCTAATCTTGTGCGGGCTATGCGTCGGCGTCTTCCCGCTATTTTGCGGCATTTGGCCGACTTACTGGATGGGGTGGGACGTAGCCTCGATTTTGATTGCGCTACAATGTCTCGTGCTAGCGGCCATGACACTGGTCGCGTATCTTTTGTCTCCGGTGCGAAGGCGTGCACGAACTCCGGAAAGGAGCTAAAATCGAACCGCAAAAGCCAACCAAAGCTGCACGAATTCCGTTTGCCAAAGAATGAGGCCAAGCCAGCGAGTCAGGCTGACTTTCTGTTCGCCCTCTTGGAATTCGCTCGGCTGAGCTTGACCGCTCCCGGCAAGATCTGCGTACCGGATTTCCGGTAGTTCCCTGTTTTGATGCACTCGGCCGGCGTCTGTTTTCGTGGGTTTGGGTGAAAAACCACGCGCTCAGATTGGTAATGTCTCGCATTCGGACAACCCCATGGGACCTAGGTATTGCCCTAATAATCGGACTCTCTGCGCCTTTCAGTGGCGTAATTCAGCCCGTGGTTTGTCACTTATTAACACCCTGTCGGCTCAAAACCGACCCGTTTCAACCATGACCCACCTGACTACCTCGATTTGGCTGCGCCGGCTAAGCGGGCTTGCCGTACTTGCTGGTGTCGTCGCGATTGCGCCACTCGCGCGCGCCATGAGCGTCGTGCCACCGAAGTTCACCGAGTTGGTGGGCGGCTCGGACTATGTGGTGCGAACCATCGTGAAGTCGGTCAAGTCCGAGTGGCGGGAGTCGCACGGCCAGCTGCACATCTACACGCTGGTGGAACTCGACGTGACCGAGGTGGTGGCGGGCACGCCACCGCATCCGCTGGTGCTGCGGATTTTGGGCGGCAAGGTGGGTGGTGACGAGTTGGTCGTGGAAGGAGCGCCGCAGTTTGTGGTTGGGCAGGAGGACATCCTGTTTGTGCGCGGCAACGGGAAGCAGTTCTTTCCCCTGACGGCGGTGACGCACGGGCGCTATCCGGTTGTGAAAGATCCCGGGTCTGGCCGCGAATACGTGGCGCGGAACAACGGCGAGCCATTGCAGGCCGTGACTGACGTTGCCAAGCCGCTGGCCGAGGGCGCGGCAAGAGATTCGCAGGCCCAGGCGAAAGCCGTGGCGCAGGCGCTGACCCCAACGCAGTTCATCCAGCAGATCCGGGCCGCGATGGGCGCCAAGACCAACGCCCGTGTCAACTAGATTGGCCTTCAGGCTTCCCCTCCTGGTTGTTCTGGCGTTCCTAGCGTTGGCACCGACGTCTCTGCCTGGATACGACCTCAAGACGTACAACGGCCAAGCGGTGACTTGGGACCCGCCGACGATCGCGATGCAGCTGAAATTGGGTTCGGCTACGGTACTCAGCGATGGAAGCAACTACAACACAAGCGCCCAGGCGGCCATGGCGGTCTGGAACGGAAACCTTGGCACGGTCCAATTCAGTTCGACGGTGGCCGACGTCGGCCTGGCCGTGGACGACAACCAGATCAATGAGATGTCGTTTGGCAGCCAAGTTTATCCCGGCGAGGACTTCGATGCCAACGTCCTCGCGGTGACAGTGTCGTATTTGTCGACTACACCGAGGGCTAACGGAACGTATCGCCGAACGCAATCGGACATCATCTTAAACTCCAAATATACCTGGGATTCATACCGGGGTGGGTTGCGAACACCCGAGGATATTCGCCGGGTGGCAATGCATGAACTCGGCCATGTGCTGGGGTTGGGGCATCCGGATTTGGCCACACCGCCACAATCGGTGGCAGCATTGATGAACAGTATGGAATCGAACATTGATACCGTTACTGCCGACGACATTGCGGGCGCACAGGCGCTCTATGGTAATCAACCGGTTCAGCCCAGTATCAGGTACAATATTTATGGTGTTACTGCATACACGGGCGAGACCGTGTCCTTCTCGATCACGGCGTTTGGAACACCGCCGCTCACTTACCAGTGGCAGAAGGATGGAGTTCCGCTTGCTGGTGCAACCGACAGCACTCTCACGATCGTAGGAGTCAAGTTGAGCGACGCGGGCAACTACAAGGTGGTGATTTCGAACGCGGCGGGCTCAGTTGTCAGTTCGGAGGCGCGGCTCACGGTTAACACGTCGGTGGCCCCGGTGATCTATGTCGGCAACACCGATTATTCGCTCGCGTATGGCAGCACGCTTCTGCTCTCCCTCAATGTGCAGGGTGTTCCGTACCCGACCTTCGTGTGGAAAAAGGATGGGGTCGAAATCCCGGCGTCGAACACTAATATCCTGTTTCGGGGTTCAGTTACCAAGGCCGATAGCGGACGGTATACGCTGACTGCCACCAATATCGCTGGAAGCGTGACCAGCCCCGCCCTGACGGTGACGGTAACCGATCCGGTGCCACCCTCGTTCACCGCGCAGCCGCAATCCGTCACAGTGGCCGCTGGAAAACAGGTGACACTCACAGTAGCGGTCACGGGTTCGGGAGCGATCAATCTCCAGTGGTATCGTGATGGCGTTCCGATGCCCGGAATTATCAATTCCACCTACTCAATCATGTCCGCGACCCCGGACGTGATGGGCACGTACACCGTCAAGGCGTCGAGCGAGTACGGGACAGCCGAGAGCAACCCAGCGACATTGACGGTGTTGCCGGCTCCTCTGCCTTCGTTTTCGGGCACGATGGGTGGCCGGGTCATTATCAATCAGTCCTATGGCCTAAACCTCGGTGCTTCGCCTGACCCATGGGGCGGGCAACCCACTTCTTATCAGTGGCTGAAGGACGGCATGGCAATCCCTGGAGCGACGAACAGTTCCTATGTTCGAAATCCCGCCACGGCGTCTGATGCGGGCGTCTATTCGGTGTTGATGACGGGCGCTGGGGGAGTGGTCGCTTCACCAGACTTTTATGTCGTCTGGGATGATGCGAGTGGGTCGAAGACCTGGCTTGATGCGTATCGCCTCGGCAATGTGATCTACTTCCTGGCCGCGGTCCCAGGGCGAATCATGCGCTATGACCTGAGCACCGAGTCATGGCTGCCCACAGTCTACCTGAGCGCAACTCAGGCCCCGACGGCGTTCTTGCCGACGAACGAAGGGGTGTTTGTGGCATACGGAACCTCGGTGGTGCGTCGCTCACTTGATCTTCAGAGCGAAACGGTCGTGGCGTCCAGCCCGACCAAGATCAAGTGTCTCTTCTCATTCGGAAACCTCGTCTATTTCTACAATGGCACGTCGGTGGTCTCCTACGATCGGTCGACGCTGGCCCAGGGCCCGACCTCGGCGCCGCCGTTGCCATGGGCAGGTTACGGCTTTTTCAACCGGACCGACCGGCCGGTATTCTCCTCGGCGCTGAAGCGAGCCTATTCCACCCGTCCAGATGTCTCGCCAGATGATATCATCCAAGTGACGGTAGGGTCGGACGGGACATTCTCGGCCGCGGTTGACTCTCCCTATCACGGCGACTTCAGGATTGGCTCAAGGCAGTACCTGTCGCCGGACGAACAACTGCTGTTCGACAATGGCGGCGCAATTTTCAAGACGAGTGACTTGACCTATGTGGCGGCGGTTG
>JAFEGX010000106.1 GCA_018239675.1 Verrucomicrobiota bacterium | reverse complement strand
GATCGCCACGGCGCGGGTGCTGATCGTCTGCGTCGACGGGCGCGATTCGGCGCTGAAGCTCGTGACCTATGCCCGCCGCATCCGGCCCGATCTGCACATCATCGTCCGCGCCCGCGACCGCGAGCATGTGTTCGAGCTTTACCGCGCCGGGGCCAACGACATCGTGCGGGAATACTTCGATTCAAGCCTGCGCGTCGCGCGCTACGCGCTTGAAAACATGGGACTGTCCGAGTTTGAGGCGTCCGAACTGCAAAAGCTGTTCTTCCAGCTCGACCGGGCCGCCGTGCGCGACCTGGCCGAGGTCTGGAAACCCGGCGTTCCGATGGACAGGAACCCCGAATATATCGCGCGCGCCAAGGAGCTGAACCGCGAGCTCGAGGCGGCCCTAGTCGCGCGCTTGTCCGGCCCCGACGCCGGCGAGGAACCGCGACCGCTGCCGGACGGGTCCTGACCGGGCGCCCGCTTCTTGCGGTGCCTTTCTAGGCGGTGAGGCCCTTGGGTTCGGGGAGGTTGTGGGCGCGGGCGGTGGCGGTGAGGGTGTTGGCCAGCAGGCAGGCGATGGTCATCGGGCCGACGCCGCCGGGGACCGGGGTGATGGCGCCGGCGACCCTGGCGGCGCTGTCGTAATCGACATCGCCGACCAGGCGGGTCTTGCCGTCGCGCTCGATGCGGTTGATGCCGACGTCGATGACGGTGGCGCCGGGCCGGATCCAGTCGCCCTTGACCATCTCGGGCCTTCCGACGGCGGCCACCAGGATGTCGGCCTGGCGGCAGACCGCGGGCAGGTCCTTGGTCTTCGAATGGGCGATGGTGACGGTGCAGCTGTCGCCGAGCAGGAGCTGCGCCATCGGCTTGCCGACGATGTTCGAGCGGCCGACCACCACCGCGCTCAGCCCGGCGAGGGGGCCCAGATGGTCCCTGAGCAGCATCAGGCAGCCGAGCGGCGTGCAGGGCACCATCGACTTCTGCCCGGTGCCGAGAAGCCCGACGTTGGAGATGTGGAACCCGTCGACATCCTTGGCCGGGTCGATGGCGTTGATGACCAGGTCGCTGTCGAGATGCGCCGGCAGCGGCAGCTGCACCAGGATGCCGTTGACCTTGGGGTCGCGGTTCAGCCGCCCGATCAGCGCCAGCAGATCGGCCTCCGATGTGTCGGCCGGCAGCTTGTGCTCGTAGCTGTTCATCCCGACCTCGACGGTCGCCTTGCCCTTCGAGCCGACATAGACCTGGCTCGCCGGGTCGGCGCCGACCAGCACCACCGCCAGCCCCGGCACGATCCCGTGTTCGGCCCTGAGCCGCGCCACCTCGGCGGCCACCTGGCCCCTGACCTTGGCCGCAAAGGCCTTGCCGTCGATCACCTGTGCCATTGCCGGGCTTCCCTTCGCTTCCGCCGCTGCCGTCGTCATTCGTCCCGCTCCTTGCCCAATGTCTGTTCCTCGCGGGCGATCGACCAGTCGATCAGCCGCCGCCACACCATCTCCGCCAGTTCCGGCGCCAGGCCGCGGGCCGCCGCTTCGGCGCGCACGTTGGCCACCACCTCCTCGACCCGCCAGCCGATCCGCGCCGGCAGGCCGGAGGCGGCCTTCAGCGCCGCCGCCCGGTCGATGTAGCCCGCCCGCCCGGCCAGGAGCGCCACCAGTTCGGCGTCGATCCGGTCGATCTCGGCCCTGACCTCGGCCATCGTCGCGCAATCCTCCGGGTTCCGCATCTTCCCGCCTCCAAGAGCCCGCCCGCTTCCTAGGCCGGTCGGCGGCGAAAGAAAACCCGGATCGCCCTTCCCCGGCCTTTCCCTTGGCCAAATACTCCAGAGGGGGTCCGGGGGGCCTGCAGCCCCCCGGCTTCCTGTCATGTCGGCGGGGCCTGCAGCCCCCCGGCTTCGGTCATGAGGGACGCCTCAGAACAGCCCCTCGACCTGGCCCTGGTCGTTGAGCCGGATCACCTCGGCCGACGGCACCTTCGGCAGGCCCGGCATGGTCATGATCTCGCCGCAGATCACCACGATGAACCCCGCCCCCGCCGACAGCCGCACCTCGCGGACCGGCACCGAATGGCCGACCGGCGCGCCGCGCACGTTCGGGTCGGTGGTGAAGCTGTACTGGGTCTTGGCCATGCACACCGGCAGATGGCCGTAGCCCGCCGCCTCCCAGGCCTTCAGCTGGTCGCGGATCGACTTGTCGGCGATCACCTCGTCGGCATGGTAGATCCGCTTGGCGATGGTCTCGACCTTCTGGAACAGCCCCATCTCGTCGGGATACAAGGGCGCGAAGTTGGCGCTGCCGCCCTCGGCCAGGTCGACCACCTTCCTGGCCAGGTCCTCGATCCCGGCCGAGCCGTTGGCCCAGTGCTTGCACAGGATCGCCTCGGCCCCCTGCTCGGCGACATAGGCCTTCACCGCCGCCACCTCGGCGTCGGTGTCCGAGTAGAAGTGGTTGATCGCCACCACCACCGGCACCCCGAACGACTTGACGTTGGCGATGTGGCGGCCGAGGTTCGGGCAGCCCTTCTTCACGGCTTCCACATTCTCGGCGCCGAGGTCGGCCTTGGCCACCCCGCCGTTCATCTTCATCGCCCGCACCGTCGCCACGATCACCGCCGCCGAGGGCTTCAGCCCGGCCTTGCGGCACTTGATGTCGAAGAACTTCTCGGCCCCCAGGTCGGCGCCGAAGCCGGCTTCCGTCACCACATACTCGCCGAGCTTCAGCGCGGTCTTGGTCGCGATCACCGAGTTGCAGCCATGGGCGATGTTGGCGAACGGGCCGCCATGCACGAAGGCCGGGTTGTTCTCCAGCGTCTGCACCAGGTTCGGCTGCATCGCATCCTTCAAGAGCACCGTCATCGCCCCGTCGGCCTTGATGTCGCGGCAATAGACCGGCTTCTTCGCCCGGGTATAGCCGACGACGATGTCGCCCAGCCGCTTCTGCAGGTCTTCCAGATCGTTCGACAGGCACAGGATCGCCATCACTTCCGAGGCCACCGTGATGTCGAACCCGGTCTGGCGCGGGAAGCCGTTCGCCACGCCGCCGAGGTTCACCACGATGTCGCGGAGCGCCCGGTCGTTCATGTCCATCACCCGGCGCCACGAGATCCGCCGCGCGTCGATGTCCAGCTCGTTGCCCCAGTAGATGTGGTTGTCGATCATCGCCGACAGCAGGTTGTGCGCCGAGGTGATCGCGTGGAAATCCCCGGTGAAATGGAGGTTCATCTCCTCCATCGGCACCACCTGCGCATAGCCGCCGCCGGCAGCCCCCCCCTTCATCCCGAAGTTCGGGCCGAGCGAGGCCTCGCGGATGCAGATCACCGCCTTCTTGCCGATCCGGTTCAGACCGTCGCCAAGACCCACCGTCGTCGTCGTCTTGCCCTCGCCCGCCGGCGTCGGGTTGATCGCCGTCACCAGGATCAGCTTGCCGTCCTTGCGACCCGACAGAGACTTGATGAACGCCTGGCTCACCTTCGCCTTGTCATGGCCATAGGGCAGCAGATGCTCCGCACCGATCCCAAGCTTCCCCCCAATCTCCAGAATCGGCCGCTTCGCCGCTTCCCGCGCTATCTCTATGTCCGTCTTGAAGGCCATCGGTCTCTCCCTGGTTCAGCCGCCCCCCTTGCGGCATGCTGACTCATCTCCCGTGAGTTATTCCTGTTGATAAACAGATTTTCCCGGCTGTCAACTTGCCTTCAGGGCCAGCCACACCTTCCGGGCGGCCCGGCCCGATTGCAAGCGATGTCTGAAATGAACAAGTCCATGTCCGGTTTCATAGAGAGCCGCCGCCGCCCGCCCTGCCATATTGCGCACAGGGTCCATTCGGAGGCAGAGATGCGCTATTCCGGTTTTCGCGTCATCAAGGAGGCTTTGACCGGCCACAAGGGCTGGCAGCCGGTCTGGCGCGATCCCGAGCCGCAGGCCAGTTACGACTGCGTCATCGTCGGCGGCGGCGGGCACGGGCTGGCGACCGCCTATTACCTGGCCAAGGAATTCCGCCAGGCCCGCATCGCGGTGCTGGAAAAGGGCTATATCGGCGGCGGCAATGTCGGCCGCAACACCACGATCATCCGCTCGAACTACCTTCTGGACGGCAACGAGCCCTTCTACGAATTCTCGATGAAGCTCTGGGAGGGGCTGGAGCAGGATTTCAACTACAATGCGATGGTCAGCCAGCGCGGCGTCTTGAACCTCTGCCATACCGACGCCCAGCGCGACGCCTTCACCCGGCGCGGCAACGCCATGCGGCTGAACGGGGTCGATGCCGAGCTTCTGGACCGCGAGGGGGTGCGCCGGATCGCACCGTTCCTGAACTTCGACAATGCCCGCTTTCCGATCAAGGGCGGGCTCTTGCAGCCGCGCGGCGGCACGGTCCGCCATGATGCGGTGGCCTGGGGCTATGCGCGCGGCGCCGACATGCGCGGCGTGGACATCATCCAGAACTGCGAAGTCACCGGCATGCGGATCGAGAACGGCCGCATCAAGGGCCTGGAAACCACCCGCGGCTTCATCGGCGCGGCCAAGGTCGGCGTCGCGGTAGCGGGGTCGTCCTCGCGGGTCATGGCCCATGCCGGAATGCGGCTGCCGATCGAAAGCCATGTGCTGCAGGCCTTCGTCTCCGAAGGGCTGAAGCCGGTCCTGCCGGGCGTCATCACCTATGGCGCGGGGCATTTCTACGTCAGCCAGTCCGACAAGGGCGGGCTGGTGTTCGGCGGCGACATCGACGGCTACAATTCCTATGCCCAGCGCGGTGGCCTCGCGGTGGTCGAGGACGTCTGCGAGGGCGGCATGAGCCTGATGCCGATGATCGGGCGGGCGCGGCTTCTCAGGATCTGGGGCGGCATCATGGACATGTCGATGGATGGCTCGCCGATCATCGACAAGACCCATGTCGAGGGGCTCTACTTCAACGGCGGCTGGTGCTACGGCGGCTTCAAGGCGACGCCGGCCTCGGGCTGGTGCTTTGCCCACCTGCTGGCGACCGGCACCCCGCACCAGACCGCCCGCGCCTATCGGTTCGACCGGTTCCAGAAGGGGCTGATGATCGACGAAAAAGGGATGGGCGCGCAGCCCAACCTGCATTGAGGCCAATCGGGAACAGGACAGAGAGATGATCATCAACCATCCGCT
>JAFEGX010000105.1 GCA_018239675.1 Verrucomicrobiota bacterium | reverse complement strand
TAGCAGCCGACGTGAGGAGGCTGGAATCCCACGCCGCCGGCCGGCCTCCGGACCGGCCCCGCCGACCGGCTCAGCCCTGGAAGAACTTCAGCGTCCGCCGCAGCGACGCGACGAGCACATCAATTTCCTCGGGCGTGTTGTAGAGGTAGAAGCTTGCGCGCGTGGTGCTCGTCAGGCCGAGCTTGCGCATCAGCGGCTGGTTGCAGTGGTGGCCCCCGCGGAGCGCCACGCCGTCCTCGTCCGCGAACGTCACGACGTCGTGGGCGTGCACGCCCTCGAACGCGAAGCTCACCAGGCCGCCGCGCTCGCCGGCCGGGCCGATAATCCGGATGCCTGGCAGTTCCGCGAGCCGCGCGTACGCCAGCTGCGCCAGCCGGTGGTCGTGCTGCCCGATCCGGGCGCGGCCGAGCGCGTCCAGGTAGTCGCAGGCGACCCCGAGGCCGATGGCGTCCGCCACGTTCGGCGTGCCGGCCTCGAAGCGTTCCGGCGCGGGCTTCCACCGCGCGCCCTCGAAGTCGACGCTCACCACCATGCCGCCGCCCGTTTCGGTCGGCGCCAGCTGGTCGAGCAGCGCCCGGCGGCCGTAAAGCACACCGATGCCGGTGGGGCCGCACATCTTGTGGCCCGAGAACGCGAGGAAGTCGCAGTCAAGCGCCGCCACGTCGAGCGGCGTGTGGCCGACCGACTGCGCGGCGTCGATCACGGTGACCGCCCCGACGGCGCGGGCGCGGCGGCACAGCTCGGCAACCGGATTGATGGTCGCGAGCGTGTTCGAGATGTGCGTGAACGCGAAGACTTTCACCTGCGGCGTGAGCAGGCGGTCGAGCGCCGCGAGGTCGAGGCCGCCCTCGGCGTTCGCGCCGAGCACCGGGACGTACCGCAGGGTCGCGCCGCTCGCGCGGGCCGCCTGCTGCCAGGGCACGAGGTTGGAGTGGTGCTCCATCTCGGTGGTGAGGATGACGTCGCCGGCCTTCAGCCGGGCCGCGTAACTGCGGGCCACGACATTGATGCTCTCCGTCGTGCCCCGGGTGAAGATGACCTCGGCCGGGTCGGCCGCGCCGATGAATTTCGCGACCCGGGCCCGCGCGCCCTCGTAGGCGTCGGTCGCCCGCATCGACAGCGCATGCAGCCCGCGGTGCACGTTGCTGTTGTCGCGCTCGTAGTAGCGCACCAGCGCGTCGATCACCGCGCGCGGTTTCTGCGTGGTGGCGCCGTTGTCGAGGTACACGAGCGGCTTCCCGTTCACCTGCTGGTGCAGGACCGGAAAGTCGGCGCGGACATTTTCCCAGGTGGGCATGGTGGCGGTGGTCGAAGGACTCAGGTCGAAAGTCGAAGGTCGGAGAATGCCTGAGGCGGCGGGTCGGTGGCTGGGTCGGCTTGTTACCTGGATCCTGGCCCCTGCTACTTGAGGCCGCCCGGCGGCCTCAGTCCGTGTGGCTCTCCGTCGTGGCCGGGGCGGCCTCGCCCTTGAGCGCGTTGAGGGCGGCGTGCCAGCCGAGCGTCGCGCACTTGATGCGCGCGGGGAACGCGTGCACGCCGGCGAACGCCGCGATGTCGCTGATCTCCTCGGGCTCCCTCCCGGTGGTCACGATCTCGTGGAAGGACCGGAACAGCGCCTCCGCCTCCGCGGCGGTCTTGCCCTTGAGCTGGGTCGTCATGAGCGATGCGCTGGCCTGCGAGATCGCGCAGCCCGACCCGTCGAACGAGATGTCGGCGATCCGGTCCCCGTCGAGCCGCAGGTACACGCTGCACTGGTCGCCGCAGCTCGGGTTGTCGCCGTGCGCGACGCGGTTCGCCGTCGGCAGCTTGCCGCGGTTCCGCGGGCGGCGGTTGTGATCGAGGATGACCTGCTGGTAGAGTTCGGTGAGCTCGGCGGACATGGACGGGAGAACATATTGGTTACCGCCTTTGGCGGATTGGCAACTGCGACCTGCGGCATGGTCCCGGACCGCCGATAGTTCTTTCGGCGTAATTGGCGGGCGCGTCCCCCCGGCGCTTGCCCCGGTGGTCGCGTCGGGCCATGGTCGGCGGTACCCTGCCTTTTCCCCATGACCGCCACCCCGCACCTGCTGACTGGCTCGGGCCTCACGCTGGCCGCGATCCGTGACCTGCGCCGCCGCCGGCTCCCGGTTGACCTGACCGCGGAAGCGCGGGAGCGCGTCGCGGCGTCGCGCGCCATCGTCGACCGGCTGCAGGCCGGCGAGCGCTCCTACTACGGCATCAACACCGGTTTTGGCGCCCTGGCGCACACCCGCATCGCCGCCGCGGATATCGAGAAGCTGCAGGAGAACCTGATTCTCAGCCATGCGGTCGGGGTGGGGGAGGAAATTAATCCCGAGCTGGTGCAGCTGATGCTGCTGCTGAAGGCGAACGCCCTCGCCTTGGGCCTCTCGGGCGTGCGGCCCGTGCTCGTCGAGTACCTTCTCCGGTTCTACAACGCCGGCCTCAGCCCGGTGGTCTACGCCCAGGGTTCGCTCGGCGCCTCGGGCGACCTCGCGCCGCTGGCGCACCTCACGCTCGCCCTCCTCGGGCTGGGCGAGGTCTGGATGGACGGCGTCAAGCGCGCGGCGCCGGTCGCCCTGGAGTCCCTCGGGTTGGCCCCGCTGCGGCTGCGCTCCAAGGAGGGGCTGGCGCTCATCAACGGCACCCAGTTCATGGCCGCGCACGCGGTGCACGCCTTGCTCCGGATCGAGGACCTGCTGCGGCAGGCCGACCTGGTCGCGGCCCTGACGCTGGAGGCGATGCGCGGCAGCGCGACGCCCTTCGACGCGCGCATCCATGCGGCCCGGCCGCACCCGGGCCAGGCCGAGGTGGCCGACAACGTCCGCCGGCTGCTGGCGGGCTCCGAGATCCTTCCGTCCCATCTCAACTGCGGGAAGGTCCAGGACCCGTACTCGCTGCGCTGCGTGCCGCAGGTCCACGGTGCGGCGCGCGACGCCGTGCGCGCCGCGCGCGCGGTGACCGAGACCGAGATCAACGCCGTGACCGACAATCCGCTGGTGTTCCCGAACGGCGACGTCGTGAGCGGCGGCAATTTCCACGGCGAGCCGCTCGCTTTCGCCCTCGATTTCCTGGCCATCGCCACCGCCGAGATCGCGTCCATCTCGGAGCGGCGGCTCTACCTTCTCCTCGGTGGCGACACGATGGGCGACAAGAAGCTCCCGAAGCTGCTGATGAGCGACACGGGCCTGAACAGCGGGTTCATGCTGCCGCAGTACGCGGCGGCGGCGCTCGTGTCGGAGAACAAGATTCTCGCCCATCCCGCGTCGGTCGACTCCATCCCCAGCTCGCTCGGCCAGGAGGACCACGTTTCGATGGGCGCAACCGCGGCGACCAAGCTGCTCCGCGTCGTCGCGAACACCGAGACGGTGCTGGCGATCGAGCTCATGAGCGCCGCGCAGGCGCTCGACTTCATCCATCCGCTGAAGGCGGGCCGCGGCCTCGAGGCGGCCCACGCCGAGGTTCGCCGGCACCTCGCCTTCGCCGAGGCGGACCGGCTCTTCCACAACGACATCCAGACCTCGCTCGAGCTGCTCCGCAGCGGCGCGCTCCTGGCCGCCGCCGAAACCGAGTGCGGCCCGCTCTTGTGAGCGGTATTACGATGAGGTTTTTACAGGAGGTAACGGAGGGAACGGAGTGCGAAATCATGGGTTCCTGCGCATTCGCCCGCCTCGGTCAGGCCCTAACCGATTCAGTCCGGTTCAGGGAAGACCGGTGACCTTCGGTCCTCCATTCCCTCCGTTGCCTCCTGTGCGATCCCCCTTTTTTGCATGAAGTCTTCTCCCGTTTACCGCGCCCCGCGCGGCGGCGAGCGCACCTGCCAGACGTGGGCCGCCGAGGCGGCGATGCGCATGCTGCTGAACAACCTCGACCCCGAGGTCGCCGAGCGTCCGCGGGACCTCGTGGTCTACGGCGGCCGCGGCAAGGCCGCGCGCAACCCCGCCTGCCTCGCCGCCATCCTCGCGGCGCTCCCGAAGCTTGCGCCGGACGAAACCCTCCTGGTGCAGTCCGGCAAGCCCGTCGGCATCGTGCGGACGCACCCGGACGCCCCGCGCGTGCTCCTTGCCAACAGCAATCTCGTCCCGAAGTGGGCCACGCAGGAAGTCTTCGACGACCTCGAGCGCCGCGGCCTGATGATGTACGGCCAGATGACCGCCGGCTCGTGGATCTACATCGGCACCCAGGGCATCCTCCAGGGCACGTACGAGACGTTTGCCGAGGCCGGCCGGCAGCATTTCGACGGCGACCTTGCGGGCCGCCTGTGCGTGACCGGCGGTTGCGGCGGCATGGGCGGCGCGCAGCCCCTCGCGATCACCATGGCCGGCGGCACCTGCCTGATCGCCGACGTCGACGTCTCGCGGCTCCGCAAGCGCGTGCACGATCGCTACCTCGACGAGATTGCGCCGGACCTCGATACCGCCATCGATCGCGCGGTGGCCGGCGCCGCGCGGCGGGACGCGCGCAGCATCGGCGTGGCGGCGAACATCACCGACCTCCTCGAGCGCCTGCTCGCGCGGCGCGTGCGCGTGGACGTGCTCACGGACCAGACCAGCGCGCACGATCCGCTCGTCGGCTACGTGCCGGTCGGTTATCCGCTCCGCGCGGCGGCCGTCCTGCGGAAGAAGGATCCGGCGAAGTACCAGCGGCTCTCGCTGGCCTCGATGGCCCGGCATGTCCGCGCGATGCTCGCGCTCCAGCGGCGTGGCGCGAAGACCTTCGACTACGGCAACAACCTCCGGCAGCACGCCTTTGACCAGGGCGTGAAGCGGGCCTTCGACTTCCCGGGCTTCGTGCCGGCCTACATCCGTCCCCAGTTCTGCCTCGGGCGCGGACCGTTCCGCTGGGTGGCGCTGTCGGGCGATCCCGCCGACATCCTCGCCACCGACCGCGCGCTGATGGAACTCTTCCCGCACGATGCCGGCCTGCACCGGTGGCTCAAGCTCGCCGGCGAGCGGGTCGCCTTCCAGGGCCTGCCCGCGCGCATCTGCTGGCTGGGCCTGGGCGAGCGCCACCAGGCGGGCCTCCTGTTCAACCGGATGGTCGCCGACGGACGGGTGCGGGCGCCGATCGTGATCGGCCGCGATCACCTCGACTGCGGCTCGGTCGCAAGCCCGAACCGCGAGACTGAGGCGATGCGCGACGGCTCCGACGCCGTGAGCGACTGGGCGATCCTCAACGCCCTCGTGAACGTGGCCAGCGGCGCCTCATGGGTGAGCTTCCACCACGGAGGCGGGGTGGGCATCGGCTACAGTCAGCACGCCGGCCAGGTGATCGTGGCCGACGGCACCCCGGACGCCGCCCGGCGGCTTGAGCGGGTGCTGACCAACGACCCGATGATGGGCGTCTTCCGCCATGTCGATGCCGGCTATGAACTCGCCCGCAATTGCGCCCGGCGGCTGGCGGTGCCAATTCCGATGGACGCCGGCCGGCGCCGCGCGACGCGGCCATGAACTCGCGCACCACCGGGATTCCTGCGCGGGAACTTGCTCGCTCCCTCCCGGGCGACTCTTCAGACCGGAGGGAGATGGCGGGCCGAATCTCTACCACGAAGGTCACCAAGCGTCCGAAGGCCGGGCCTTGGCCTTTGCGGCCGCGGCGGTTTTCGCGATTATCCTGGAACGAATTTCGATTCTTTTCACTGCGAAGCACGCCGAGACCGCGAAGGTCAGATTTGTCTGGGCTTCGCGACCTTTGTGGTTGGCCCGGATTTTGGGCTGAACCTGAACCCACTGTCTGATTCGTCCGATCTCACATCATGAAGATGGTGCCTCACACCCGGCCGGGCCGCTGGCCAAGCTCGATTTCGGCCGCGCGGTTTGCCGCGACGGTCCGGCGCGACTCGGGCCGCGGGTGTGCCGTGGCGTTGCTGGGGCTGCCGGACGACACCGGGGTGCGGCTGAATCACGGCCGCCCGGGCGCCGCCGGCGGGCCGGCGGCGTTTCGCGCGGCGCTCGCCTGCTACGGCGCCGCCGATTCGGCGGGCAATCCCTGGCCCGCGGTGTTTGACGCCGGCGACGTGATCCCGGGCCGGACGCTCGACGCCACGCTCGCGCGCGTGACCGAGGCCACCCTTGCCCTGCTCGACGCCGGCCTGTTTCCCGTCGCGATTGGCGGCGGGCACGACCTGACCTTTCCCTTCGTGCGGGCCGTGGCGACGCGGCGCCCCGGGCTGGCGGGAATCTACTTCGATGCGCACCTCGATGTGCGCGAGACCGCCGGGTCGGGCATGCCGTTCCGCCGGCTGGTTGAGGATTGCGGCGTGTCGGCCCTGCACCTCCACGGGTTTCGCCCGATGGTCAATTCGCGCGAGCATTATGCCTGGTTCCGCTCGCACGGGGGGACGATCCATCCGGCTGGCGGCCGGGTGGCGCTGCCGCGGGGCCGGGGATTCTTTGCGAGCTTCGACCTTGATGTCCTCGATGCGGCGCATGCGCCGGGCGTCAGCGCGCTGAATCCGGCGGGCTGGTCCGTCCGCGAGGCGGAGCTCTGGGTCCGGGCGTGCGGCGCCGATCCGCGCGTGCATTGCTTTGACCTGATGGAGCTCAATCCGCGGCACGATGTCGATGGCCGCACGGCCCGCGTCGCGGCCCATCTCTTTCTCAGTTTTCTGTCCGGGTTCGTCGAACGATGAGCCTCCTGATCCGCAACGCCCGCATCCTCACGCTGGCCTCGTCGGACGCCGGGGCCCGCCCGCGCCGGGGCCGGGCGCTGGGCGACCTGGGCGTCATCCCGCACGGCGAGGTGCTCGTGGTCGACGACCGCATCGCGGCCGTGGGCGAAAAGGTGGACGCGCCCGCCGACGCCGAGGTCATCGAGGCCAACGGCCGGGTCCTGCTGCCGGGTTTCGTCGACTGCCACACGCACGCCTGCTGGGCCGGCGATCGGTTGGCGGAGTGGGAGCAGAAACTCCGCGGCGTGCCGTACCTGGAGATCCTCAAGCAGGGCGGGGGCATTCACTCCACCGTCCGGGCGGTGCGCGAGGCGACGCAGAAGCAGCTGGCGTCGGGACTGCGCGACCGTCTGCAGCTGATGCTGCGCGAGGGCACGACGACGGTGGAGGTGAAGAGCGGCTACGGCCTTTCGACCGAAGCCGAACTGAAGATGCTGCGGGCGATCCGGCGCGCTGGCTCCGAGTGGGCCGGGACCGTCGTGCCGACGGCGCTGCTGGGCCACGCCTTCGAGGGCGAGCTCGACGATTACGCCCGGATGGTAGTGAAGGAGATGCTGCCCGAGATCGCGCGCGAGTTTCCTGGCGTCGCGGTGGATGCCTTTTGCGAGCGGAACGCCTGGAGCGTCGAGGCCTCCGTGAAGCTGTTGGAGAAGGCGCGGAAGCACCATCCGATCCGCGTGCACACCGACCAGTTCACCTCGCTCGGGATGGTGCCCGAGGCAATCCGGCTGTTCGCCCGGAGCGCCGACCACCTGGAGGCGGCGACCAAGAAGGATCTCGTCGCGCTGGCCGCGTCCGAGACCATCGGCGTCATCCTGCCGGCGACGGGCTTTCACACCGACCAGCGCTATGCGCGCGCGGGCTTCTTCGTGGACCAGGGCGGCGCCGTGGCGCTCGCGACGAACTGCAACCCCGGCACCGCGCCGACCCACTCGATGCCCTTGGCCATCGCGCTGGCCGTGCGCTTTTGCGGGCTGACGTCGGCGGAGGCGATTGCGGCGGCGACGGTGAACGCCGCGGCGGTCCTCGGCCTGACGGACCGCGGCCGCATTGAGGCCGGGCTGCGGGCCGACCTCGTCCTGCTGCACCATCGGGACGAGCGCCAGCTGGCGTACGAGCTGGGCGGCAATCCGGTGGAGCTGGTGGTGTGCGGCGGCTGCCGGGTCTGACGGCCGCCGGCCGTTTTCCCTTTGCCTGCGCCAACCTCGGCGCGTATCGCCGGTGACGTGTCACTCGCGTGCTTTCTCGGACAGGACCTCGTGGTCGCGCTGGGGCGGCTGACGGCCGAGCGCGTGCTGGGCCCGTGGCGCGGCGCGCGCCCGCGGGACCGGCGGCGCCGGATGAAATTCGCGCCCGTCCTGTATGGCGAGGACCATGCCCACGAGCACGCGGAGTTGTGCCTGCTGCTCGAGGGCCGGTGCCGTTTCAGCTGCGAGCATGCCGGCAGCGTGCTCGAGGCGGGAGACCTGGTGGTGTGCCCGGCCCGGCTGCCGCACGCCGAGGCCTATGTCCGGCCGGCCGGCGGCTACCGCCTGGCTTGGTGGAGTCTCCACGAGTCGGAGCCGCGTCTGCACGTCACGCGCTACGCCCGCCGGGGCGGTTTCCGGATGGAACACCTCATGGACCTGGCGCTGCTGCCGGCGGACGCGCGCGGCCGGATCGCCGCCCTGCGGGAGATGGCCGCCGGCCCGCGTCCACCGTCGGCCGAAGCGCTGCGAGAGGCGCTGCTGACGCTCACGCTCGCCCTGTACCGGCGCGTGCTCGACGGAGGCGAGGCGCAGCTCGACAGCCGGGCGCACCTGGTGCGCCGCGCGGCGGACTACGTGCGGACGCAGGCCGGGCGGGCCCTGACGCTCGCCGAGGTGGCGCGGGCCGCCCGGGTTTCGCCGAACTACCTGACCGGGCTGTTTCGCGCCGAGACCGGGACCTCGCTCGGCCGGTTCATTCTCGCCGAGCGGGTCGCGCTGGCCCAGCGCCGGCTGCGGCTGCCGGGCGCGACGGTGAAGGCTGTCGCGCTGGACCTTGGTTTTGCCGACCCGTTCACCTTCAGCCGGGCCTTCAAGCGGGTCACGGGCCGTTCACCCACCGCGTGGCAGTCCGCCCGCCCCACCTGACGTCGCCACCCCGCGCACCGGCGCCGTCTGCCGGCCCGAGTCGATCGCGCCGCCCGCCCGTTCTCCCGCGGCGCCGCCTCTTCTGCACATCCCTCCACGCACCGCGCCGCGAGGTTGCTGTATTTCCCGTCAAACTCCCTCCTCGTCGTGTCACGTAATGGGTGACGCGAGGGTGGCCGCGACCAGGTGTCACGCAATGGGTGACACGACGCCGGGCCGGCGGGCCGCGTGAGGCGGAAGAATCGGTGGACGCGGCGAAGAAAGTGGGGCACCCGCAGGCAGGGATGCTTCGCGTATTCGATCATTGGCGGCAGCAAAGCCGTCAGTTTCTAATCCGCACTTCGAACGCTCCCGGCGCTTTTTCCCTCGTCGTGTCACCTATTCAGTGACGCCGGCGTGGGCCTGATCCGGTGTCACGCATTAAGTGACGCGATGCCGGGTGGGCGGGGCAGCATGGGACGGAGGACACAGTGCGGCGGTGGAGCGCCTGGGGTGCCCGCTGCCAGGGGTTGTTCATGGATTCGGAGGGCAGCGGTCGCTGGCCATCGGTTCCCCACCTGCCCGCCGGATGCTTTCGGCGACTCTTCGCTTGTCGTGTCACGTAATGGGTGACGCTGGGCTGGGCACGTCCGGGTGTCACGGTATGGGGCGACGCCGGCGTGGGCCTGATCTGGTGTCACGTATTGGGTGACCCGACGCCGGGCCGGCGGGGGAGGGGTGGCGGCGGGTGGAAGATTGGACATGGATTCGGAAGGGCGGACATTCCCGGGGCGGGGCGGGTGTGGTAGGGTGGGGGCATGAGCACCGTCGTCGCCCCCGCCGCATCCAAGCTCGCCCTCCTGGGCGGCACACCCGTTGGCAAGATCACTTACCCGAAATTTCCGACCTTCACGGAGGCGGCCGTCCAGCGCGCCGCCGACATGCTGCGCGCCGGCAAGCTGTTCGGACTCGGCCGCTCCCATTCGCCAGAGATCGCCGAGGCGGAGGAGGTCATCTCGCGCTACCACGGCGGCCGCCACATCCTGGCCACGGCGTCGGGCCACGGCGCGCTCCAGTCGGCGCTGGCCGGGCTGGAGATCTGCTGCGGCGACGAGGTGATCACCACGCCGTACACGTGGGGCGCCTCGATCTCCTGCATCCTGCACCAGACCGCAATCCCGGTGTTCGTCGACATCGACCGCGACATGGGACTGATCGATCCCGCGGCGGTCGAGGCGGCCATTACGCCGCGGACCAAGGCGATCCTCGCCGTCCACCTTTTCGGCCAGCCGGCCAACCTGCAGCGGCTGCGGGCGATCGCGGACAAGCACAAGCTGATGCTCATCGAGGACGGCAGCCAGGCGCATGGCGCCGAGATCGGCGGCGTGCGCGTCGGGACGGTCGGCGATGCGGCGGGTTTTTCCTGCATGGGCGGCAAGGTCCTCGCCACGACCGAGGCCGGCTACTTGGTCACGCCGCACGAGCGTGTGTACTGGAAGGGTGCGATGATCGGCCAGCACATGGGGCGCGCGATCGACCCGGGCTTCCCGGCCGACCTGCGCGAGTTCACGGATTCGCTCGTCTACACCTACCGCGTCTCGCCGCTCAACGCCGTGCTGCTCACGGCCCAGTTCGCCAAGCTCGACGCCGAGCTTGCCGAGCGCCGGCGCCACGCCGACCTGCTGCGCGGGCTGCTGGCCGGGGCGAAGTACCTGCGGCTGCCCACCTACGCGCCGGGCACGAAGCCGTCGTACCACCTGCTGTCGTTCACCTTCGACTCGGCCGCCGCGGGCATCACGCGCGACACCTTTGCCGCCGCGCTGAAGGCGGAGGGCCTGCGCGCGGTGGGCTACGTGCCGTCGCCGATCCCGGACTGGAAGCGCCTGCACTGGCAGGATTACCGCGGGCCGCGGGTCTCGTGGCTGAAGGCGCTCCGCGACGCCGGCGTCGACTACCGCAACATGGCGCTGCCGAACACGCGGTGGCGCGTGGCGAACGCGCTGGAGACGGGCTTTGACTTCGTCGCGCCGAGCGACGCTATGATCGCGCGCATGGCCGAGATCATCCTGAAGGTGGAGGCGAACATCGCCGCGCTGCGCGACCACGAGCGCACGGCGGGCCCCGCCGCCCCGGCCGTGCGGAAATGAACGCGGGTTTCGCCTCGGCCGACATCACGCCGCGCCTCGGCGTGCAGCTGGCCGGCTACGGCCCGTACCGGAACCGCGCCGCCCGCCGGATCACGTCGCCGCTGGCGGCCCGGGTCGTCGCGCTCGCGCACGGCCGCGAGCGGGCGGTGCTCGTGAGCCTCGAGCTCTGCGGCACCCCGCGCGACCTCGCGGGGAAGATCCGCGGCGTGGTCGCGGCGCGCGTCGGTTGCCGGCCGGATCAGGTTTTCGTCAGCTGCACCCACACCCACAGCGGCCCATCGGTTGGTGGCATGATCGGCTGGGGCGAACCGGACGCGATGTACGTCGAGACGCTGCCGGCGCGCATCGCCGTCGCGGTCGATGCCGCGCTGGCGGCCCGCCGGCCCGTCGAGTGGCGCTATGCGGAGACGCCGTGCGAAGGCATCGCGATCAACCGGGAGACGGACTTGGGCGGCTGGTTTGGCCAACGAAAGGAGCCGCTGTCGGCCCGGCTGGATCCAACGTGGCGGCCCGCGCGGCCGCAGGACACCGATCCGACCCTTCGCCTGCTGGCCGCATACGCGGACGGCCGGCTGGTCGGCGTGCTGCACCATTTCGGGTGCCATGCGGTGGTGGGCAGCGAGCAGACCTTCGACGTGCACGGGGACTTTGTCGGAGTGGCGTCGCGGCTGATCGAGGCGGCGCGGCCCGGAGCCACCGCGATTTTCCTCCCGGGTGCACTGGGCGACATCAATCCGCCGGTCTGCCACCGGGGCGAACGCGAGACCCGGACGGCGCTGCGCGTGCTCTCGCGAAAGTACGCGGCGGTGATCCGGCGCGGGCTGCGGGCGGCGCGGCCGATGCCGGCGGAAACGCTGCGCGGCCGCCAGCGCGACGTGACCTTCACGCGCAAGCCGTGGACCCCGGCGCTGCTGCGCCGGAGGATCGCGAGCCTCGAGAAGATTTTCGGGGCCCCTGGGGTCACTGACATGACGAGCACGGGCCGGCCGCCGTTGCACACCCACGGCCTCGAGCGGGTGCGGCTGGAGGCATACCGGTCGCTGCTGGCGGGTGCGCGCGGTGGACGCGTGCCGAACCGTCCCGTGTCGGTGCACGGGCTGCGGATCGGGCCCCTGGCGCTGCTGGGCGTCGGGCTGGAGGTGTTCCACAGCCTGCAGGCGCCGGTGCTCGCGGGCAGCCCCCATCCGCACACTTGGCTGGTGAGCCTTGCCGGCGGCGTCGGCTATGCGCCGGACGCCCGCGCGTGCGCCCAGCTTGGCTACACGGACGACCTCGTGCCGCTGATCGTGGGCGAACGGCCCTACGCGAGGATCTACCGGGAGCTGCCGCGCGAGCTGGTGCGCTTGGCGCGGGACTTGGGCTGAACGGCCTGGCGGCGCGAACGGGCCCGGGCCTTCGGCTTCCGCTCCGGGGCGAACTCGACCGGACGGCCGGTGTCGGCGGAACGGTAGATCGCGTCGGCCACGCGCGCGAACAGCAACGCGTCCTGCAGCGAGGTCGCGGGCTTGCGCCGGCCGAGGATGGCATCGACGAAGTCGGCCACCACGCCCTCGTGCTCATGCTGGAGCACCGACTCGTCGCCCTCCCAGAGCACGCGCGTGCGGACCCCCGCCGGGTCGGGCTCGGTGAGCACGACATTGGCCGACTTGGCCTTGAGCATCTGGAGCGTGAGCGTGCCGCGCTCGCCGGTGATCTGCCAGTGGTTGTCCCGCGGCAGCGTCGAGAACTCGGCGCGCTCGTAGGTGAGCACGCAACCCTCGGCAAACGTGACGATGGCCGCGACGTGGGTCTCGGCATCCGACCCGGGCGCCGCGTAGGCCCGGTACGGCTCGCCGACCTGCCAGGTGCGGGCGAGGGCGAAGCGGGGCGTGAGCCGGAAGTCGAGGAGACCGAAGACGTAGTCTAGGTCGTAACAGCCCCAGTTCACGAAGATGCCGCCGCCGTTGAGGTCGCGGCGCAGGCGCCAGGCGGGTGGCGGGTTCACCGGCGGGGCGCCGGGCGGGTTGATGCCGCGGACCGTGATGGTGCGGAGCGCCCCGAGGGCGCCGGTGCGGAGGTAGTCGCGCGCGGTCCGGGCGGAATCGAAGAACCGATAGCGCGAGGAGCAGACGGCGCCTACGCGGTCGCCCTGGGCGGCGATGAGCCGGCGCACCTCGGCGGCGTTCATGGCGACCGGTTTCTCGGTGAGGACGTGCTTGCCGTGGCGGAAGGCGTCGAGGGCGAGCAGCGTGCGGAGATTGGCCGGCAGCGCAAGGATGACGGCGTCGATCGACGGGTCGGCGAAAAGCTCAGCGGCGTTGCTGCTCCAGCGGGGGATGTGGAATTCCGCGGCGGTTTTCTGTGCGACCTCGGTGCGGACGTCGCAGACGGCGGCCACGCGGGCGTTCGTCAGTTTGGCAAGGGCGCGCAGGTGGTACTGGGCGATCACGCCGCAGCCGATGATGGCAAGGTTCACCATGGTGGGGTTGGGTGGGAAAAACGCGTCGGGTGTGGGCTGGGCTTGGATCGAATTCGCCAAGAAGGGCACCAAGGGCTCGAAGCTGCCGGCAGGAACTTGGTGGCCTTCGTGATCTTCGTGGTGAACTGGATTCGATCGAATCGGGAGCCTGCCCTTCGGGCTTCAGCGTCCGAGGTACTTGTCGCGGCCGAGGACGAGGGCCTCGATCTTCCGGTCGGCGACGCTGCGCTTGAGCATCCAGAAGCCGCAATCGGGATGAACCCAGCGGACGCGGCCGGCGCCGACCTTCTTCTCGACGGCCTCGATGCGGGCGGCGACCTCGTCGGGCGTCTCGATGTGGTTCACCTTGATGTCGATCACGCCGATGCCGAGGGCGATGCGCTTGTCGATCTGCTTGAGCGCATCGATGTCGCTCTTCGGCCGGTGCGCGAGTTCCAGCACCAGGTGGTCGCAGTGGAGCGAATTGAGGAACTCGACGAGCTTGGCCCAGTTGCCCTTCTGGATCGTCTGGCCACCGTAGTTGCCGAAGCAGAAGTGGACGGCACGCTCGCCGTCGATCTGGTCGAGCACGAGGTTCATCGAGGCCGCGGCGAGCGGGGCGTCCTCGGGGTTGCCCGGGATGTTGGCCTCGTCGACCTGGATGCAGGGGGCGGGCAGGCCGGGCATCTGGGCGGCGAGCACCTCGCCGAGCGCCATGGTGAGCTTGTCGAAGCTGCCGTAGTGGTGGTCGAGCAACGTGCGGGCCAGCATGTAGGGGCTTGTGACTGTGAACTTGAACGGTCCGCCGGCGACGGCGGCGGCGCGCTGGCAGTCGGCCAGCAGGTTGAGCGACCCCTCGCCGAGCTTCCCGACGACGACGCCGGCGGGCTTGCGGCGAAAGCCCATGGGATGGTGCCGCGAGAATTCCTCGGTGACCGAGCGGCCGACCACCGACGAGATGCCGGCCATCGGACGGATGAAGTACTCGATCATGCCGTTGGTGTCAGGGTGGTTGACGTCGAAGCGGTAAAGTTCGCCATCGGTCGGCAGGTCGATGCCCGCCTGCCGCTGGAGGTCGAACACGACGCGCGTGGCATCGATCACCGCCTGCTCGCTCGGCAACGCGGCGAGCCAGTCGGGAACGGGATAGGAACCGACGGTGGTGGTGAGAATGCGGGGCTTGGACGGGATCTTGGTCATGGCGGTGAAGCGGGAAGGTAAGACCATCGGGAGGCCGGCCTGCAACGAGAAGAATCAGTTTTGGTGACGTTATGGCACCATTTGGTTACCCGGGCGGGGTGGCGGAAGCGTTCCGGAATCGGGTTAGTAGCAGCGGCGCGCAGGGGGTGAGTTTTGCTTCTGACTGGGGATGAGGAGCCTGCCGAGCTGCCGGGCGGTCGGACGGGTGGGGTGGGGCGGGTGGGGTCGGGTCACAAGGAGATACGCTGACCAATACTCTGCCCTCCTTCGCTGAAGCTTCGGATGGCGGAGAGGGGGGGATTCGAACCCCCGGTAACCTTTCGGCTACACGCGCTTTCCAAGCGCGCGCATTCGACCACTCTGCCACCTCTCCGGGGTTGATCCGACGGGCGGCCGGGGAGGCCTTCCGTCTCGAGTGAAGGGGGAGAACAAAGGGAGAAGCTCCGGGGCTGGTCAACGGTAAATCGGCGGCGTGCGGACGATCTGAAACGCGCTGAAAGAAACATTCTGCAAAAGCAGCTTGCGCGACTGGTGGAGCGACTCAACTCTGCCCGAGTTTTTCATCTCACTGCGCTCTGTTTCCCATCATGGTCACGCCCAACACGGAACTCGCTTACAACGGCAAGATTGAGGGTGAGGTCGTCGTTTCCCGACTCGACGCGGTGATCAACTGGATCCGCACCAATTCCATGTGGCCAATGCCCATGGGTTTGGCCTGCTGCGCGATCGAACTCATGGGCACGGCCTCGTCCCGCTTCGACATCGCGCGTTTCGGCGCCGAGGTCATGCGGTTCTCGCCGCGCCAGTCCGACTGCATGATCGTGGCCGGCACCGTGACCTACAAGATGGCCTCCGCCGTCCGCCGGATCTACGACCAGATGGCCGAGCCGAAGTGGGTGATTGCGATGGGGGCGTGCGCCAGCTCGGGCGGCATGTACCGGAGCTATTCCACGCTGCAGGGGGTGGACCGCATCGTACCGGTCGACGTGTACGTCAGCGGCTGTCCGCCCCGCCCGGAGGCGCTGCTGGACGCCCTGATGAAACTTCAGGGGAAGGTCCGCCAGGAGCGCGCCGCCACCAATCTCCTCAGCGCCTAACGGCCTTTCCGCGCATGTCCGCCGCCACCGCTGTCACGCCCGCCCTCTCGGAGAAATTCCCGCAGGTCGCCCCGCGCGCCAGCCTCGACCATGAGGCGATCAATGTGCCCGCCGGCGCGGTGCTTGACGTGCTGCGGACCCTGCGCGACGCGCACGGCTTCGACTTCCTTGCCGACCTCACCGCCATCGACTGGGCCGAGGGGACGACGCCCCGCTTCACCATCGTGTACCACCTGCGTTCGACGACCACGCACGCCTACGTGCGCGTGGCGGCTGACTGCCCGGACAGCGCGGCGCCGGCCATGCCGAGCGCGTGCGGGCTGTGGGCCGCGGCGGACTGGCATGAGCGCGAGGTGTTCGACATGTTCGGCATCCGGTTTCCGGGCCATCCCGACCTGCGCCGCATCCTGATGTGGGACGGCTACCCGCACCACCCGCTGCGGAAGGAATTTCCGCTGGCGGGCGTGGAGACGGAGCTGCCCGACGCGGCCATCGCGGCCGAGACCGGCGCCAAGGTGATCGCCGCGCCGATGGCGGGCGGGCCGTTCGTGGCGTCGTCGGGCGAGATCAACCTGACCGAGGCCGAGCCCCGCGCGAAGGACGAGAGCTGGAACGAGGGGCGCGCCAAGCCCGCCCAGGACTGAAGCACCGACCATGGCCACCGAATTTTCCTATCCCGATTCCGCCGCCAA
This sequence comes from Verrucomicrobiota bacterium, assembly GCA_018239675.1. Taxonomy (GTDB): domain Bacteria; phylum Verrucomicrobiota; class Verrucomicrobiia; order Opitutales; family Opitutaceae; genus Opi-474. Next base: position 6,498 of record JAFEGX010000105.1, on the reverse strand, counting down.
GGCCGGTCCCGAGCTCGAGACCGAGAAGCTCTCGCTCTCGATGGGCCCGTCGCACCCGTCGACCCACGGCGTGCTGCGCCTGCAGCTGGAGCTCGACGGTGAGGTCGTCACGAAGTGCGAGCCGATCATCGGCTACCTGCACCGCGGCGACGAGAAGATCGCGGAGAACATGACCTACAACCAGTTTGTCCCGTACACGGACCGGCTGGACTACATCGCGCCGCTGGCGAACAACATGGCGTACGCCATCGCGGTCGAGAAGCTGGCGAAGCTCGAGGTGCCGGCCCGCTGCCAGGCAATCCGCGTGCTGACCGCGGAGCTGGCGCGCATCTCGTCGCACCTCCTCGGCCTCGGCGCGTTCGGCATCGATACCGGGGCGTGGACGGTGTTCATGTACACCTTCACCGAGCGCGAAAAGCTCTACCGCCTGTTCGAGGAGCTGACCGGCGCCCGCTTCACCACGAGCTACAGCCGCATCGGCGGCGTGGCGCGCGACATTCCCGAGGGCTGGCTGGGGCGGGTGAACGCCTTCTGCGACCAGTTCCTGCCGATCCTCGAGGAAATCCTGAGCCTCCTCACGCGGAACAAGATCTTCATGGACCGCACGGTCGGCATCGGCGTGATCTCGAAGGAGGACGCGATCGCCTACGGCCTCACCGGCCCGAACCTCCGCGGCTCCGGCGTGGGCCTCGATCTCCGCAAGGACCGGCCGTACTCGGGCTACGAGCAGTACGAGTTCGACGTGCCGGTGGGCACGACGGGCGACAGCTACGACCGCTACCTCGTGCGCGGCGAGGAGATGCGCCAGTCGGTGCGGATCATCAGGCAGGTCATCGCCCGCTTTCCGGACGGCCTGTGGTATGCCGGTGACGCGAAGCGGATCTTTGCGCCGCCGAAGGACAAGGTCCTCACCTCGATGGAGGAGCTGATCCAGAATTTCATGCTCGTGACCGAAGGCCCGTTGATGCCGGCCGGCGAGGTGTACTTCGAGGCGGAAAACCCGAAGGGCGTGCTGGGTTTCTACGTCGTGAGCAAGGGCGGCGGCGTGCCGTGGCGCCTCAAGATCCGCGCCCCGTCGTTCTGCAACCTCTCCATCCTCCCAAAACTCTGTGTCGGCGCCATGGTGTCCGACGTGGTCGCCATCCTCGGCTCGCTCGACTTCGTCATGGGCGAGTGCGACCGGTGAAACCTGTAGCGAGCATCGAGTAGCGCGCAGCGAGCATGTTCCAATTCTCTATCACATTCATTGGCGCGGAGCGCGCAGGCAGCCTACTCGCTACCCGCTACCCGCTACGCGCTATCCCCGAACAATGAATCTCCAGCCCGCCACCCTCCAGCGCATTGACGAGGTGATCACGCATTACCCCGAGAAGCGGAGCGCCACGCTCCCGCTGCTGCACCTGATCCAGGAGGATCTGGGCTACCTGCCCGAGGACACCGAGACTTGGGTGGCGGAGAAGCTCGGACTGCAGCCGATCAACGTGTACGAGGTCGTCACGTTCTACCCGATGTTCCGCCGCCAGCCGATCGGCCGGCGCCATATCAAGGTGTGCCGCACGCTGTCGTGCGCGCTGCTGGGCGGCTACAAGACCTGCGAGACCTTCGAGCGGGAATTCAATGTCAAGGCGGGGCAGACCTCCGCCGACGGCGAGGTGACCGTGGAGTTCGTCGAGTGCCTCGCGAGCTGCGGCACCGCACCCGTGGTGCTGATCAACGACGACCTGCACGTGAAGGTCGACTGCGCGAAGGCCAAGCAGCTCAGCGACCAGATCAAACGCGACGCCGCCGCCCGCCGCTGAACCACCGTTCCCCGTCCTCCGCCGCATGCCCACCGAGACCCGCATCATCTTCCAGCACATCGACGAGCCGGGGTACACCAACGACCTCGCGTGCTATGTCCGCCACGGCGGCTACGAGGTGCTGAGGCAGGCGGTCACGCGCAAGCCCGCCGACCTCATCGAGGAGGTCAAGAAGTCCGGCCTCCGCGGCCGCGGTGGCGCCGGCTTCCCGTGCGGCGTGAAGTGGGGCCTGGTCGACCGCAAGAGCGGCAAGCCGATCTACCTGATCGTGAACGCCGACGAATCGGAGCCCGGCACGTTCAAGGACCGCTACATCATCCACCAGGACCCGCACCAGCTGCTCGAGGGCACGATCATCTCGTGCTTCGCGAACAACGTGAAGCAGGCGTACATCTACATCCGCGGCGAGATGCCGCATGGCGCCCGCATCCTGGAGCGGGCGATCGCCGAGGCCCGCGCCGCGAACCTGGTCGGGCCGAACATCCTCGGCACCGGCTACAGCTGCGAGATTTACGTCCACCGCGGCGCCGGCGCGTACATCTGCGGCGAGGAGACCGGCCTGATCGAGTCGCTCGAGGGCAAGCGCGCCAACCCGCGCATCAAGCCGCCGTATTTCCCTGCCGTGCTCGGCCTCTACCAGTGCCCGACGATCGTGAACAACGTCGAGACGCTGTGCCACGTAAAGCACATCATCCAGCGCGGCGGCGAGGCCTATGCCAAGATCGGCACGCCGGGCAACACCGGCACCCGCGTCTTCTGCGTCTCGGGCCACGTCCAGCGCCCGGGTTACTACGAGTTCCCCTGCGGCTCGATCACGTTGGGCCAGCTGCTCCACGAGGTCTGCGGCGGGCCGCTCCCGGGCCGGAAGTTCAAGGCCGTCATCCCCGGCGGCTCCTCCGCCAAGGTCCTGAAGTTCGGCGAGCGCTTCAAGGGCAAGCGCAAGGTCGGGGCCGAGCTGGTCGACTACGACTGGGGCGTCGAGGACGTCCCGATGGACTTCGACTCGCTCGCCATGATCGGCTCGATGGGCGGCTCCGGCGGCGTGATCGTGATGGACGACTCGGTCAACATGGTCGAGGCGCTGGCCAACATCAACGCGTTCTACTCCCACGAGAGCTGCGGCCAGTGCACCCCCTGCCGCGAGGGCTCGCTGTGGATGAAGAAGATCACCACCCGCATGGTGCACGGCCAGGCCCGCGCCGAGGACGCCGCGCTGCTGAAGAGTGTCGCCGACCAGATCCCCGGCCGCACCATCTGCGCGTTCGGCGAGGCCTGCTCGTGGCCCACGCAGAGCTTCATGGCGAAGTTCGGCGACGAGTTCCGCGCGTATCCCGAGACCAAGCAGGCCCCGAGGCCCGCGGCGGCCCCGACCCTGATCTGACCCCTCTCCTGCGATGATCCAGCCTGCCAAACCCGAGCTCGTCACCGTCAACATCGACGGCAAGGAGGTCGCCGTGCCGAAGGGCACGAATGTGATCGAGGCCGCGCGCCTCGTGAACATCGACGTGCCGCACTACTGCTACCACCCGAAGCTCTCCGTGGCCGGCAACTGCCGCATGTGCCTCATCGAAATGGGCATGCCGGCCGTTGATCCCGCCACGAAGGCGCCGGTGATGGATCCCGCGACCGGCAAGCAGAAGATCAACTGGATCCCGCGGCCCCAGATCGGCTGCGGCACGACCGTCGCGCCGGGCCTGCACGTCCGCACGACGTCGCCGATGGTGAAGGACGCCCGCGAGGGCGTGATGGAATTCCTGCTCATCAACCATCCGCTCGATTGCCCGATCTGCGACCAGGCGGGGGAGTGCAAGCTGCAGGAGCAGTCCACCGCCTACGGCCGCGGCTACTCGCGGTTCGTGGAGGAAAAGAACGTGAAGCCGAAGCGCACGCAGCTCGGCCCGCGCGTGATCCTCGACGACGAGCGCTGCATCCTCTGCTCGCGCTGCATCCGGTTCTCGCGCGAGATCGCCAAGGACGACGTCCTCGGCTTCATCGACCGCGGCAGCTACTCGACGCTCACCTGCTTCCCCGGCCGCCAGCTCGAGAACAACTACTCGCTCAACACCGTGGACATCTGCCCGGTCGGCGCGCTCACCAGCGCGGACTTCCGGTTCAAGATGCGCGTATGGTTCCTCAAGCAGACCAACTCGATCGACACCGAGTCGAGCGTCGGCGCCAACACGGTCGTGTGGTCGCGCGAGGGCGTGATCTACCGCATCACGCCGCGGCGGAACGACGAGGTAAACGACACCTGGATGGCCGACAGCGGCCGCGTGCTTTACAAGCAGGTCCGCGCGGAGAACCGCCTGACCGCGGTCAAGGTCAACGGCGCCGACAGCGGCGTCGACATGGCAGTGCACGCCGCCGCCGAGCTGCTCAAGGCCGGGGGCGTCGCGATCGTCGGCTCCGGCCGCAGCACCGTCGAGGAGCAATGGCTCACCCGGCAGCTCGCCAACGCGGCGGGCCGGGCCCCGGTCTCCCTGGTCAGCCGGGTGGCGGCGGGCGACGGCCTGCTGGTCTCGGCCGACCGCAATCCGAACGTCCGCGGCGCGCTGGTCACTGGCCTGGTCTGCGCGCTCCCGTCCACCCAGCTGACGGAGCTCGGCGCGGCGATCGACGCCGGCAAGGTCCGGACCGTGCTGGCGGTCGGCGAGGATCTCGCCGCGGCCGGCCTGAGCGCCGCGCAGCTCGCGAAGGTCGAGATCATCTACCTCGGCACGCACGCCAACGCCACGAGCGCGGTGGCGAAGATCGTGCTCCCGACGCTCACCGTGTTCGAGAAGGCGGGGACGTTCGTGAACCAGCAGTTCCGGCTCCAGAAGTTTGCCGCGGCGGTCCCGGGCCCCGCGGGCGCGACGCCGGACACCGTGCTGCTGGCCCGCCTCGCGGGCGCGCTCGGGGCGACGGTCCCGGCGGAGCTGGGCGCGCTCTGGGCGGCGATGGCGGCGGCGGTGCCGGCGCTGGCAACCGTGACCTACGCGAACCTTCCGGAGACGGGCCTGCTGCTCGACGCCACGCCGTTTGCGGCGCTGCCGTTCGTCGAGGGCGCCTCGCTCCACCATCAACCCGCGAAAGCCTGACCACCGCCGCATGCTCGCCTTCTGGTCCCAACTCCATCCGCTCGTCCAGGGCCTCATCAAGGGCCTGGCGGTGATCGCGGTCATCTTCCCGCTGGCCGGGGCGTCGTCCCTCGCCGAGCGCAAGGTCTCGGCCTGGATGCAGGGCCGGCCGGGCCCGAACCGCGCGATGGTGCCGTGGATCGCGTGGATCCCGTTCCTCAGCACCTTCCTCCGCCGGCTCGGCCTGTTCCACCTCCTGGCGGACGGCGGCAAGCTCCTGTTCAAGGAGGAGCCGGTGCCGGGCCACGTGAACCGCCTCTATTTCGTGCTCGCGCCGGTGATCGCGATGATGCCGGCGTTCACGACCGTGACGGTGGTGCCGTTTGGCGCGTACCTCGACGGTGCGGGCCGCACGGTGCCGCTGGCGCTGGCCTCGGTCGACGTCGGCCTGCTCGCGGTCTTCGCGGTGTCGTCGCTCGGCGTCTACTCGGTGATCCTCGCGGGCTGGGCGTCGAACTCGAAGTATCCCTTCCTCGGCGGCGTGCGCGCCTCGGCCCAGCTGATCTCCTACGAGCTGTCGCTGACGCTCGCGGTGATCCCGGTGTTCCTCTGGGTCAACGCCCCGGGCACGGCGGGCACCCTGAGCCTGGCGCGGGTGGTGGAGTTCCAGAGCCAGCCGGGCTTCTGGGGCGGCCTGTGGTTTGTGTTCGTGATGCCGGTGTCGGCCTTCGTCTTCCTGGTCTCGCTGTTCGCCGAGACGAACCGCCAGCCGTTCGACATGCCGGAGTCGGAGGCCGACCTCGTCGGCGGCTTCCACACGGAGTTCGGCGCGTTCAAGTGGTCGCTCTTCTTCGTGGCGGAATACTCGCACATGCTGATCGGCTCGGGCGTGTTCATCCTGCTGTTCCTCGGCGGCTGGAACCCGCTCCCGTGGGTGTCGCTCGCCGACCTGGTTGGCGCGGCCCACCACCTGACCGGCGCGGCCTGGGTCGTGCACCCCGCCGTGGTCGGCGTGATTTCCATCGTCATCTTCCTCGCGAAGGTGATCGCGATGATCTTCTTTTTCATGTGGGTCCGCTGGACCCTCCCGCGCTTCCGCTATGACCAGGTGATGAAGCTGGGCTGGCAGAAGCTCCTTCCGCTCGCGATCGCCAACCTCATCGTCTACGCGCTCGCGATCGCGGTCCTCCAGAAACCCGTCTAAGCCCTTCCCGCGCCATGGCCGTCGTCCCCATTGAACGCAAACCCCTCTCGCTCGCCGAGCGCACCTATGTGCCGGCGATCCTCAGCGGGCTGAAGATCACCTTCAAGCGGATGTTCCGGCCGTACGACACGCTGGAGTACCCGGAGCAGCGCCCGGCGATCCCGCCCGGCTATCGCGGCGTGCCGACGCTGGTGAAGGATCCGAACGGGCGCGAGAAATGCGTGTCGTGCCAGCTCTGCGAGTTTGTCTGCCCGCCGAAGGCGATCCGCATCACCCCGGGCGCCGTGCCCGAGGGCAGCGGCCGCGAGCACGTGGAGAAGGGCCCGCAGGCCTTCGACATCGACATGCTGCGCTGCATCTACTGCGGCTTCTGCCAGGAGGTCTGCCCCGAGGAGGCGATCTTCCTCCAGAACCAGTACTCGATGTCGGGCTTCTC
>JAFEGX010000104.1 GCA_018239675.1 Verrucomicrobiota bacterium | reverse complement strand
GAAACTGGCGCTCAGCCCCGGCCTGGAAATCCGCAGCAGTCTAGGTATCCACAAGGCGGTGTAGGAGCGTTCCGCCAATTCAAAGCAAGATTACGACAGTCAGGTCGGTTCCCCCTGCGACAGCGCAGATGAGCAAGAGTAAAGTCAGTCGCTCAATCAAACAACAACAGGAGACAAAATGAAGACGCGCACTCTGGGAAAAAATAATCTCGAAGTTTCAGCCCTCGGCTTGGGTTGCATGAGCATGAGCTCTGGTTACGGGCCGGCAGGCGAGAAGTCGGAGATGATCGGAGTCATTCGCTCGGCTTTCGAGAGCGGTGTAACCTTCTTCGATACGGCCGAAATCTATGGTCCGTGGAAGAACGAGGAATTGGTCGGCGAGGCGCTCGCGCCTTTCCGGTCGAAGGTGAAGATCGCCACGAAATTCGGCTTCAGGATCGGGCCCACGGGAGAGCGCCTTGATGGCGTCGATAGCCGTCCCGCCCACATCAAGGAGGTGGCGGATGCGTCGCTCAAGCGGCTGAAGACGGATGTAATCGACCTGTTCTACCAGCATCGCGTGGACCCGGATGTTCCGATCGAAGATGTGGCCGGGGCCGTGAAGGAGCTGGTGGAAGCCGGCAAGGTGAAGCACTTCGGCCTCTCGGAGGCTGGTGCGAAAACCATTCGGCGCGCGCATGCGGTCTTCCCGGTCACTGCGCTTCAGAGCGAATACTCCCTGTTCTGGCGCGAGCCGGAGAAGGAGATTATTCCGCTCCTTGAAGAGCTCGGCGTCGGCTTTGTGCCGTTCAGCCCGCTGGGGAAGGGTTTTCTCACGGGAAAGATCGACGAAAACACCAAATTCGAGGCGTCGGATTTCCGCAGCGTGGTTCCTCGGTTCAGTCCTGAGGCGCGCAGGGCGAATCAGGTGGTCGTCGACCTGCTCACTTCAACGGCGGCACGCCTGAAGGCCACTCCTGCGCAAGTCGCGCTGGCGTGGTTGCTGGCGCAAAAGCCCTGGATTGTGCCGATTCCCGGCACGACGAAACTCCACCGACTGATAGAAAACAACGGTGGCGCATCACTGGAACTCTCGAAGACCGATCTCCAGGAAATCACCTCGGCCTCGGACAAGATGAACCTGCAAGGCGAGCGCTACCCGGCGCATCTACAGAAACTAATCGGCCGATAAGGGGCGTAAGTCCAAAGGCGACCGTTCCTCGACCGCATCAACCCGAACTGCATCATGAAAAACGTAGTGGTAGTAATTGGTCCCGGCCAGATTGGACAGGCAATCGCGCGACGAGTCGGAGTTGGAAAGCATGTGCTGCTCGCCGATATGCGTCCTGAAAACGCCAAGGCCGCCGCCGAAGTCATGAGCAATGCAGGGTTCGACGTGAGCATAGCGACCGTCGATGTCTCGTCCCGCGATGCCGTGATCAAGCTCGTGGCGACCGCCACCGCTTTGGGTGAAGTTACGGGGTTGATCCATGCAGCCGGCGTCTCGCCAAGCCAGGCTTCGCCGGCCGCGATACTTAAGGTCGATCTCTACGGAACTGCTTTGGTGCTGGAGCAATTTGGCGATGTAATTGCCCGGGGCGGATCTGGGGTTGTGATCGCCTCGCAATCCGGCCACCGCTTGCCGCCCCTCAGCGTCGAGCAAAACAAGGCGTTGGCTACGACCCCGGTCGAAGACCTTCTCGCGCTGGACTTCCTCAAACCCGAAAAGGTGACTGACTCGCTGCATGCCTACCAACTGTCGAAGCGAGGGAATTCCCTGCGCGTGATGGCAGAAGCGGTCCGATGGGGGAAGCGGGGTGCGCGCGTCAACACGATCAGCCCGGGTATCATCATCACCCCGCTGGCAAACGATGAACTTAAGGGTCCGCGTGGAGCGGGTTACCGGAAGATGATCGAGGTATCGGCCGCCGGTCGGGCAGGAACACCCGATGAAGTCGGTAATGTTGCCGCGCTCCTCATGGGGCCCGAGGGGGGCTTTATTACCGGCAGCGACTTCCTCGTGGATGGCGGCGTGACGAGCGCCTATTGGTTTGGGGACCTTGCACCTCGTTAATTCGGGATGATGGAGGGTTGTGATGTCAGCTTGGAACGTTTTTTCTCCTGGGCATGCCAGTTCCGAGAAGCACATCGGCTGAGGCGCTCGACCGCTATGCGGCTGGCCGACGGACCACCGTCACGAAGGGTCCCGCATGGAAGGATGTGCGACTGACGATCATGTCCCTCCCGCCGGTGTCCGACATCTTTACGATGCCGGCTGTTACCGAACCGTTTATTGCCTGGATTTCCTCGGGCGACGCGGAGGCGCAGGAGCGCGAGGGCGACGGCCCATGGGTGACCAGCCGCCTGCAACGAGACTCCATGTTCCTTACCACGGGAGGCGCGCCTTACGACTTCCGGTTCAAGACGCTTACGCCGGAGCCGTTCGAGGTTGTCTTGGTTATCTTGAGCTTGGGCATCTTCAACGAAGCGTTGGAGGAAGTATATGGAAAGGAGGCCTCTCGGGTGCGGCTCCGGGACCTGTCGGGGTTTCGGGACCCTGCGCTCACAGTCCTACTTCAGAAGCTGCGGGATGAGGCGATGCTCAGGGCTCCAAGCCGCCTGTTCGTTCGGGGTATAGCTCAAGCCGTCGCTGTCTATCTCGCCCGCAATTACGCAGTCGTTGACGATAACGCGATTACGAGCACGCCCTCCCTGCCGGGCTTCAAGCTGCGCCGCATCATCGAGTGGATGACCGAAAATATGGCGGATGACTTTAGCTTGGCCAAGTTGGCGAAACAAGCGGGTCTGAGTGAGTTTCATTTCACTCGGCTGTTTAAGCGGGCGACGGGGGTGCCTCCTTTGCAATATCAGATCAAAATACGAATGGACGCGGCGCGGCGGTTACTTAGGGAGAGCGAGCTCTCGGTCATCACCATCGCGAACCAAGTCGGTTACTCCACGCCGAGTCATTTTGCGCAAGTGTTCAGAAAGGAAACTGGACTCACTCCGCGTGATTATCGGCGAGAGCGGTAGGTATCGACACTTGCGTTTTCTGTGTCGTTGCCATGCGGAGCGGGCCGCCCAATTCGGTCGGCTGCCTGGCCAGTCAATCTTCAGCAACGGCTGCCGCTATGTCTCTTTGACCAGCAGACGTTCCTAAGCATGTTGGTCCGCCATGAGCATTGGGGCCTGTTGGACGCTCCCGGGGCTTTGGCACTTCATTTCGCCAACAAGCCTCCCGAGAAGACGGCCGACAGCGCCACCGCGGGGCGCTAAATTGTAAAAACATCGTCGTTTAGCGGGCCAGCGGGTGGCCAAGTTTAGCACCCGAAAAAATTGTTCGCTGAAAAAGTTTAGCACCCCTCCGTTCGTGCTAAACGGACTTGTGCTCCACCATCCTTCGCCCGGTGGTCTTCGGATGGCACGCCAGGTCGAGAAGACCAGCGACACTGAGGACAGGATCCACATCGCGGCGAAGGATGGTGCGCTCCGAAGCCTTGGCGAAGGAGGGCCGAATCCACGATCGGTCCCGAATTGCCCCTCAACCTCGACTTCGCCCCCCCCCCGGGTTTTGGGTGGACCGCCAAACGGGGCGTACCGGGAAAATTGACCTCGCCCTTACGATGGCGCCGCCGGCTTGGCCAGCAGGTCCGCGACCGCACGCAGCAGGGCGTCGGCGGTGAAAGGCTTGGGCAAGAGTGCATCGGCGTAGTCATTCCGCGGGCCCCGCGTCGGGTCGCTCCCGGTGCCGCTGATGGCGAGAATTCGCGTCCGGCCGCCGCTCTTGCGGATGAGACGCGCCAGGCTGATCCCGTCGAGATTCGGCATGTCCTGGTCGGTGACCACCAGGGCGAACGCATCGGCCTCGGCGCGGAATCGGGTGGCCGCCGCGGCCCCGTCGGCGGCGGTGACCACCCGGTAGCACGCGTCCGTGAGGATGGCCTCGGCCAAGTCCCGCACGTGCGCCTCGTCATCAACGAGCAGGATCCGCTCGCCGTGGCCGCGGACGGCGGCGCGGGCCGGCGCGGGGTCGTGATGCTGGCCAGTTCCTTCCGCGGCCGGCAGGTAAACGCGGAAGGTCGAGCTGTGGCCGGGGACGGAGTCCACGGTGACGAAGCCCTGGTGCGTTTCGATGATCGTTCGCACCGTCGCCAAGCCGAGGCCCGATCCCTTGCCGGGGCCCTTGGTGGTGAAGAACGGCTCCCAGATGCGATCCAGAACGTCCGCGGCAATCCCCGTGCCGGTATCCTCGACCGTCAGCACGACCCACGCACCCGGCTTCATCCCCTCGATCTTTCCTCCGGCGGCAGGCGCTTGCGCGGTTCCGTCGCCAACCATCCGGTTCTCGGCCTGCACGCGGAGCCTGCCGCCGGCAGGCATGGCGTCGCGGGCATTGATGCAGAGATTGAGCGCCACCTGGTGAATTTGGGTGGGCTGGGCCAGCACCGGCCAAAGATCGGGCGCTACCCGGTCCTCGATGACAATGGACTTGGGAAAGGTCTCGACGACGACCCCGACGATGTCCCGCAGCAGGTGGCGCACCTGCACCAAGCGGCGTTCGCCGCCGACTCCTTGGGCGAATCCGAGGATCTGCTGGACCAGCCCGGCGCCGCGGTCCACGCATTGCCCGACCGTGGTGATCAGGCGCTGGTGGGCCGGGGTGGTGAGGTGGCCGCGCAGGACTGGCACGGCCATGGCGATGGGCGTGAGGACATTGTTGAAATCGTGGGCGATGCCCGCGGCCAGCAGCCCGACGCTCTCCAGGCGTTGCGTCCTCAGGAACTGTTCCTGGAGTTGCGCCTGCGCGGTGATGTCGGTGCTGATGCTCAGTCGGCCAATCGGGCGTCCTTCGCGGTCGCGCACCTCGGTGACGCTGGTCTCGATGGTCATCGGCTCGCCGGACCGGGTGCGGCCGCTGATCACGCCGCGCCAGTCACCGCCGCGTGCCAGGGCCTGGAAAACCTCGGCCTGCGGGTCGACGCCGCTGCGCGCAAGCACCTGGGCCACTGGCTGGCCCAGCATTTCCGCGGAGGTCCAGCCGAGGAGCCGCTCGGCGCCGCGGCTCCAGAACGTGATGCTGCCGGCCAGGTCGAAGGCGACAATCGCCTCGTTGGCCTTGTCCAGCAGCTCAGCCTGCTCGTGAATCTTCCTTTCGGCCTGTTTCCGCACCGTGATGTCGCGCGCGATTTTCGAGGCGCCAACCACCCGGCCGTCCGGACCGAGAATGGGGGAGATCGTCACGTCCACTTCCACCGCCGATCCGTCCTTGCGCAGTCGGACCGTTTCGAAGTGCTGGACCCTTTCCCCGCGCAGGATGCGAACCATGATCGCCTCCTCCTCCCCGCGGCGGTCCGGTGGAAAAAGCAGGATGATAGAACGACCGATCATCTCCTCCGAACGGTAGCCAAGAAGCCTCTCCGCGCCGGCGTTCCAGGCCGTGATAATGCCGTCGAGCGACTTGGCGATGATGGCATCATCGGACGATTCCACAATGGCTGCCAGCCGCGCCCGCTCGGCCCACCGGGCTTCACCGCCACGCAGGCGAGACCAAATTCGCCGCCAGGCCGAAGGGAGTTCACCTGGCGGGCCAACACTCTGGGCATCGGGGTTCATGCGGCACCAGCCTTTGCTGGTGGGCAGTGAAACCAAGCTTGCCGATTTCGCAAACCCCGCCCGGTGTGACCGCCGCCACGTCCTGGTGGCCTATTGCGCGTAGGCTTCCTGAAACGTCGGTTGGGCGCCGGCCATCGTGAGGAAGACGTCGAGGGGCACGATCTCGAAGTTCGGCCCGAGGCGGTCGCAGATCCGCTTCACGCGGGCGACGTCGCTGTTCTCCCGGACGTGCACCAGCAGGAAATAGGGTCGCACCGGATTCATCGTGGCCAGCTCGGTGAGGTCCGCCGCGACCGCCTCCTCGGGCTTCTGCGCGGAGAGGTAATAGTCGTAGGACAGCAAAACCTTCCCGTGGCGGGTGGCGAAGGTGTTGGCGGCATAGTAGCCGTTCAGGAAGCCCAGCGCATCGGGCATGCCCTGGAAATAGTCGTCCACGATGCGGCGCGGCAGGTTGTTGTCGCCGGCCTCGGTCTTGTCGCCCGCGTAGTCCATGATCTCGAACACGCGGAGGTCCAGCTTGGCCATCAGGTCGCGCGCCCGTTCGATCTCCTTCGGCCGCCAGGCGTCGGGAAACGCCCGCGGGTACATGTAGGACGAGCCCGACAGCGCGGCGATGAAGTAGTCGTTCGGCGTCGCCTGCGTGTAGTAGAACTCGAGCATCGCGGGCGAGAGTTCGAGGAACTTCATCGAGACCTCCCACGCATACGGGATCGAGCCGCGCCCGGGGCGCACCCAGGCGCCGATGCCCAGGCCGTCGGTCTGCACGAGCGCCAGGTAGATCTTCTTCTCCGGCGGGTAGGCCTTGCCCGGGACGACGTGGTGGTGGTTGCGGAACTCGAAGCCCGGCGAGGCCGGCACGTGGAGAAGGAAACTCGTGTTCGGCATCGTGTTGAGGCCGTCGGAGGTGAGGGCGTACGAGGAGAGCAGGGTGGTCATTTCCTCCTCGGAATCCTTCTTGTATGAGTGCCAGCCCCAGACCTGGCCCAGCGGTTTCATCTCCTGCAGCAGGCTCCGGGTGAGCGCATACTCCTCGGTGTCCGACGCGCGGGCCGAGAGATCCGAGAAGAACGCGTGGCGCACCATGCCGTAGTCGGCCGCCGCCGGCATCAGCACCGGGCCGGCCTCGCCGCCGAGCCAGCCGATGACGTCGCGCGAACAGCGGGCCCAATACTGCTCCTTCGCCCAGCGGTAGATCTCCGCGTCGGTCTTGCCCTCGAACTTGCCGCGGAGGTCGGCGAGCTCCTTCAGGCCGTGCTGCTGCGCAAGCGCGATCTGGTCCTCCGTCACCACGATGCCGCGCTCCAGCCCCGCGACCGTGTAGGCCACGATGAGCGAGGTGCGCACCGCCCGGTCCCAGATGACGTAACCGGCCACGCGGTCATGCAGCGCACTGAGCGCCTCGTCGAGGGTGTTGAGCCGGCGGAAGGTGAAATGGTGCGTCGTCTCGAGGAACTGCCGGAGGTCCTCCGTGTAGTTGAACGGATAGCCCGGATCGAAGGTGAAATAGAGCACCGGCGCCGTCTGGTTCACCACGCCTTGCAGCGAGATCAGCGTCGCCTTGTCCGGCAGCTGTGAACCGATCTTCCAGTCACCGCCGAGGTGCATCACGAAGGCGTTGTTCGCCTCGTCACGCTTGTAGACGTACACCAGCGGCGGCCCCGACTGGCGGGTGTTGCGTTCCAGCCGCTCGGTCAGCAGGTCGCCGTGCGGCGAGAGCTCGAAGGTCCGCGTCACGCGCAGGTCCACCGGCCCCTGTGACGAGGTTGCTCGGTAGGACTCCGCCACGCTCAGCCCGCGGGGCCCAGTCCAGCGTGCGGTCACCTCCTTGGTCTGGCCCGGCGTCAGGCGGACGGCCATGAACAGCGCGTCGGCGAAGGTGCCGTCGCCCACGGTGACCGCATGGGGCTGGCCGTCGGTCGGGACGGTGACCTTGTCGTGGTAGGCCCGCCGCGGCCCGCGCCAGGTCGCGAGCGAAACCTCGCCCGGGGTTACCGCGATTTCCAGCGTGGCCTGCTGGAAGTAGTCGAGGTCCGAGCTCTCCGCCTTGATCAGCCGCCACTTGCCGTTGAAGCCGACGTCCTGGGCCTGCGCCCAGGCGGCGAGCAGCACGAATCCGAGTCCGAGGTGCGTGCGAATGTTCATGGAATTTATCCTCCCAGTCTAGTCCGCCGCGATCCGGCCTACAAGGCCCGCCTCCCGCCCCGCGCACTCCGCCATTGTCGACGCGGCCCGGGCGGCTACGCTCTCGGTGCATTGCCCATGAAACTCCTCGTTGCCCTGATTGCGCTGGTCGCCCTGCCCGGGTCGGCGCATGCCATGGTCTACGGCGACTCCAAGATCCTCGACCGCGAGGGGCTGAAGGCGATCGGGGTCAGCTACCTCGCGCGGCGCGGGCCCGACGGCCTGAAGGTCACGGTCTCCGCCGAGAAAACCGGCGGACCGCCGCGCTTCGAGTCGATGTCCTGCATCGTGCTGCGGCAGGCGATCGATGCCGCGGCCGTGACGGCGGATGCGGCGAAGCGGGGTTTTGTCGTGACCACCAAGTGGGGCCGCGAGGAGCGTCGCGAGACCTCCCGCGAACTCCGCTGGACGTTTGCCGTGCCGGTCGCCGAGGTGGCCCGCGCCTACCTGATCGTCCGGCTCAACCTTCCGCCGAAGGAAGGCGTGCCGGTGTTCGGCACCTATTATCTCCTGCTTGGTCAGATCGAGTGATCCGTCCGGCAGCTCCCGTCCCGTTCCCCGCTTCCTCTGCGCTTTCACCATGCTGCTGAAACCCACTGCTTCCACTCCCGCCAAGGTGACCAACTGCCACGACGGCCAGGGCGTGCTGTGGTGCACCGAACGGCTCGGCGACTACTCGAAGCCGGACGGCGGCTTCAAGTTCATCCACGACAACCGGCTCGAGCCCGGGGCTTCGATTGGCGAGCACCGCCATGAGCGCGACGAGGAACTCTATGTTATCCTGAGCGGAAACGGCACCATGAAGATCGACGGTGTGGAGCAGCCGGTGGGCCCCGGCGACATGTGCCTCACGCGGATCGGCCACAGCCACGACCTGGTGAATCGCGGCGACACGCCGCTGCATTTCCTCGTGATCTGTGCGAATCCTTAACGCGGGCGGTGCGGGCGCCGAATTCCGAGTGACGCCGTCGGGGATCGGTGCGAGGGTGGTGCATCCGCCTTGATGAAACGATCACCGCTCCTCCTGTCCGGGTTGATCCTGCTGGCCGCGGCGTGCCGGCTGACGGCCGCCGAGGGGCATTCGTTGATCCCGGAGCCGACGGTTGCGAACCTCGCCTACGGAAGGGATCCGAAGCAGACGCTCGACTTCTGGCGGGCACAGTCCGCGGCCCCGACTCCCGTGGTGATCTTCATCCATGGCGGCGGATTCACCATCGGAGACAAGGCCGAGGCCCGGCGCGACCCGACCGTCAAAGCCTGCCTCGACGCCGGGGTGTCGGTCGTGTCGATCAACTACCGGTACCTCGCTCCGGGGGTAACCTTGCTGGATATCCTCCATGACACGGCGCGCGCCCTGCAGCAGGTCCGGGCAAAGGCGGCGGAATGGCGCGTCGATCCCACGCGCGTGGCGGCGTTCGGCGAGTCCGCGGGGGCGAGCCTGTCATTGTGGCTGGCGTTCCACGACGACCTGGCCGAACCGTCCAGCGCCGACCCGGTGGCGCGGCAGTCGACCCGGCTGACCTGCGCGGGCGCGAAGAACCCGCAATGCTCGTTCGATCCGCTGCGCTGGGAAGCCGTGTTCGGGACGGAGGTGGTCGAGCGGCTTGGCGGCATCTACAAGTCACCGGAGCATCTCGGCTGTGCGACACGGGAGGAACTGCGCGCCCCGGCGGGAGCATTGGCCCGGGCCGAATGCGATTTTCTCGGTCTGATCTCGCCGGACGATCCGCCCGTATTCCTCGACGCCTCCGGTCGGGGCATGGCGCTGCAGACCCTTGGTCAACTGCTCCACCATCCGCGTCACGCGCAACTGCTGCACGTGCGCTGTCGTGACGTGGGCGTGGCCGACGTCGCCGTCATCCCGGCCTACGACGTCGCGCCGAGCGGCCGGGAGCCGGTCACCCTGCGCGAGTTTCTCTTGCGAAACCTGGCCGTCAGGCTTCCGGCCGAGGTGGGCTCGGTGCGTTGAAAGTTGAAAGCTGAGGGTTGAAGGTGGTGTGCGCTTGGTCGGCTGAGGGAATCAGCACGGCGGCCCACTGCTTCAACAAACCGGCCGGATCACCTTCCACCTCAGCTCGCGCCGAATTGACGGAGCCGTGGACTTTTCGGCATTCAGCCGGCGGCCGTCGACGCCGCCGGTCCGGCTTAGTGCCTGATAATCAGGGGCCGGACCGTTCGGCGCCGTTACGGCCGGGTTAATTTCGCGGGGTTTGACGATTTGGCCTCGTAGCTGCTAAATTCGGCGCGGAGAAGAGGGTGCTCCTCTCTCCACTACGCCATGAAAAAAACGACCAAGACCACGAAGACGCCCGCCCCGGCGAAGAAATCGAAGCAGGCCTCCCCCAAAGCGCCTGCCGCTCCCGCGGTAAAGAAGACGGCGCCCAAGGCGATCACCACCACCATTGCAGCCCAGTTTGACGTCGGATTCGGCAACACGCTCTACGTCCGGGGCGACGGTCCGGGCCTCAGCTGGGAAAAGGGCGTGGTCATGGAATGCGTCGCCGACGACCGCTGGAGTGTCACGCTCCCGGAATCCTCGAGCCCGATCCTCTGCAAGTTCCTGATCAACGACGAGACCTGGTGCGCCGGCGAGGACTATCTCATCAAGCCCGGCACGGAAGTCGTCCTGGTGCCTTCCTTCTGAGCGGCGGTCGCCGTCGGAATGGGAGCACGGAGAATGAGCAGGGAGCAGGGGGCCAGTCCGGGCGACGCGGCCGCGCGCCGCTATCGGGCCTCCGGTTGAGGCGCCCGCTTCTCCCTGCTCCTTGCTCCCTTCTCCCGATCAAACCCGCCCGGGCTCCGCGGGGTCCGGATTGATCTTCAGGAGCTCGTCCCGGATGAGCTGCACGGCCGCGTCGCGGTCGGCGAGCTGCGCGTTCTCGATCACCGTGCAGCGCATCTTCACGCGCGAGAATGGCACGGGCAGGAAGAAACGGTCCCAGCTGTTGAGCCGCCACGCGCGGGTGAACTCGCCGCCGACGAGGAGGAGCGGCGCGCCGGTGCGGCGCGGGACGATCACGGCCCCGGGCTTCACGTCGTAGCACGGTCCGCGCGGACCGTCGGGCGTGATGCCGATGTCATGGCCGGCGCGCTGGAGCTCGAGGAGGGCGTTGACGGCCTCGCGGCCGAGCCGGCTGCTGGAGCCGCGCGCGGCGCGCATCCCTCCGACCATCTCGAAGAACGCCACGAGCCACGCGCCGTCCTGGCTTGCGCTGATGAGCGCGTATAGCGGCCGGCCGCGGCGGTAGCGGCGGTAGATCTCCGTCGCGAGGAACAGCCGGTTGTGCCAGAGGATCATGGCCACCGGCACGTCGCGGCGCATGTAGTTGGCCACGTCCGGCGGCGGCGTGTCGAACCGCAGGCTCATGCCCCACCAGCGGACCAGGATCGCGAGCGGCCAAAGCAGCGCGCGACGCCAGCCCGTGATGCCGTGCACGGCCTGGTCGGGAACAGGGTCAGGAGTTGGCGCTTCGGCGTTCAGTCGTCAGCAGTTGTCCAAGAATCCCCCGCGTCCGCCAAGCGAAGAGTTTGGGCGCCGCCGTGCCGCCGCAGCGGCGGCGCACGGTGGACGGTGGGCAGTGGACGGTACGACGGTACCCAAACGTTCCGGGGTCGTCTGCGCGCTTGCCCCTGGTTCACCTCAGGCCACCGTCAACCGTCCACTGCCCACCGGTCACCGTCCACCGTCACATGCACCCTCCCTGTCCTCATTTGCCGCCGGCGCGGGCGGGGATGGACTGGCAGGCGCTGCACCGGTTTCGCGACGACGAGCGTGGCGCGGAGTTTTACCGCGCGTGCCTCGAATACGGGCAGTCGCTCTGGACCCGGGGATTCGCGGCGCGCGCGCTGCTCTGCCTCGACCGGGCGCTCGGCGCCGACCTCACCGGCTCCGAGCCGGTGCTGGCCGAATGGCCGCTGCCCTACGCCGGCATGGCGTGGCTGATCCGGCATACCCCGCCGGACGTTTTCCTGGGCAACCCGCGGGTGCACTTCCAGCACTACGCCGGCCGCATGAACGAGCCCCGCCGCGCCCAGCGCGCCGCCCGGGCGTGGGCGTGCTGGGCGCTCGCGCGGGCCGTCCGGCCCGATCTGCCCGGCGACCCGCGCCACCGCGTCGAGGAGCCTACGGAGGCCCGCATTGCCGTCGAACTGGACCGCCACGGCCATCCCGGCGAAACCGCGCTTTGGCGAAACGTGCTCGCGAGCTGCCGCGCGGGCCGTTGAGCAGTACCGTGCCGGACGCCAGCGTTCGGCGCACTCCAACCGTTAGCCGCAGAAGTGGTCCGACGGCACCGGAGTCCGAACGCTACCAGAGCGAATTTGATAATGGTGTAGCCGCAAAGAGGCGCAAAAAAACGCAGAACAATCCGATTCTAGCTCCAGCGGCAGAGCGATCGTATGCCTTGGACTATTTCCCTAGTAGGGCGAAACGCTGTGGCGACGACTTCTTGCGCTTTTTTGCGCATCTTTGCGGCTACAAGTCTTGTTGAAATGCCCTCACGCTTTGGGTGGGTCTTCAGACTCACTTGAATTCCATAAGCGTTGTCCCGAGCGGTGCCGAAGGATCGCGGCTTTACTTGGTGCCAATCGGGTGTTGTCCGGACCCATTGGAAACGCTCCTGCGTCGGCGGATCTCATTCGATCTCCTCGAAATGCCACGCCGGGGACTCCCGGCGAACCCGTGACTCATGTGCCGGAAGGCACGGGCGGGGTTCTTCGGCAAGGCGCGTTGTCAATGGGGAGTTTCCCCGAGGGACGAGGCGGGTGATCGCCTCGAAAGTCGCGCTTGTGGACTTAAAAAATCTGGGCACGTTTCTGCCGCCTTCCCAATCGTTACCCCAATCAGCGTCCCTGAAACCTTGCCCCGGCGGAAGACCTCAGGAGCCCCACCTGCGCAATGAGCCCCAAATTGCCAGCGAACGAGCGCCGGCGTCTCGAGGCCCTGCGTGAAGCGGCGTTGCTTGATACGCCGCCCGAGCGGGAATTTGACGACATCGCGGCCTTGGCGGCTGAAATCTGCGGCACGCCCATCGCGCTCATCACGCTGATCGACGGGACGCGCCAGTGGTTCAAGGCGAAGATCGGCATTGATGTCCGGGAAACGGCGCGGGAAGTCTCGTTTTGCGCGCACGCGCTGGACCTGGACGACTTGCTCGTCGTGCCGGACGCGACGGCTGATCCGCGGTTTGCCGATAATCCGCTCGTCTTGGCCGAGCCACAAATCCGGTTCTACGCCGGGGCCCCGCTGAAGACCGAGGCCGGCGAGGCGCTCGGCACGCTGTGCGTGATCGACCGGCGGGCGCGGGAGATCTCCGAGCGCGAGCGGCGGGCCCTGCGGGTGCTCGCAGCCAATGTCATGAATCTCGTCCGGTTGCGCCGGGCCGAGGGGCAGCAGCGCCAGCTGGCGAAACGCCTCGGCCGGGAGATGCAGCGATTGGCGGATGCGCAGGCGGTCGCAAAGGTCGGCAGCTGGGAGACGGATCTGGCGACCCTGGCCGTCACTTGGTCCGCGGAAACCCACCGCATTTACGAAACCGATCCCCGGAGCTTCGTGCCAACGCACCCGGCCTTCCTGGCGATCGTCCATCCGGAGGATCGCGCGAGGGTGGACGAGGCGTTTCGCCGCTCCGTTGGCCTGTCCGAACCGCAGGCGATCGAACACCGCATCCTCATGCCCGACGGGCGCGTGAAGCTGGTCGAGGAGCGCTGGCAAGTTTTCCCGGATGACCAAGGCCAGCCGTCCCGGGCGGTGGGCACGTGTCAGGATGTCACGGAGCAGCGGCAGGCCAAGGCGGAGCGGGACCGGTTGTTTGAGCTCTCGATCGACATGCTGTGCGTCGCCGGCTTTGACGGCCGCCTGCGGCAGGTGAGCCCGGCCTGGACGCACGCGCTGGGCTGGTCCGCGGAGGAGCTGACTTCGCGGCCCATGCTCGACTTCGTCCATCCCGACGACCACGAGGCCACCAGTCGCACCCGCAAGGTGATTCAGAATGGCCAAGCGGTGCGCGGTTTTGAGAACCGCTACCGGGCGAAGGACGGCTCATATCATTGGCTGTCGTGGGACGTTCAGCCGTTCCCCGCGTCACGGCAGGTCTTCGGTGTGGCGCGGGACGTGACGGCCCAGCGCGAGAACGCCGAGCAGAGGCGCCTCCTCGAGGCCTGTGTGTCGCACCTCAACGACATCGTGGTGATCACGGAAGCCGAGCCGATCGACGAACCCGGTCCGCGCATCATCTATGTGAATCCGGCCTTCGAGCAGCTCACCGGCTACACCCGGGCCGAGGCCATCGGGCGCAGTCCGCGCTTCCTGCAGGGACCCCGCACCCAGCGTTCCGCCCTCGACGAGATTCGCCACGCGCTCCGCGAGCGCCTGGTCGTGCGCACGGAACTGGTCAACTACTCCAAGTCCGGTCGCGAGTATTGGCTCGAGGTCGAGGTGGTGCCCGTCTTCGGGTCGGCGGGCCGGTTCACCCACGCCATTGCCATCGAACGTGACGTCACCGGGCGCAAGGTGGCCGAGGAAACGCTGCGCCGCAACGAGGCGCTCCTGCGGATGGCATCCCGGGTAAGCCGGCTCGGCGCCTGGCAGGTCGAGGTGCCGAGTATGCGGATGACCTGGTCGGAGGAAGTGGCCTTCATCCATGAGACGCCGCCGGGCCAGACGCCGGACCCGGAACGGGGGGTCTCGTTTTATGCGCCCGAGTGTCGCGACCGGATTCGCGCGCTGTTCGAGGCCTGCGTGAAGGACGGCACGCCCTTTGACGACGAACTGAAGATCATCACGGCCCGGGGCCGCCACGTCTGGGTGCGCGTGCTGGGCGAGGCCGTTCGGGATGCCGGCGGCGCCATTGTCCGGGTGCAGGGCGCAATCGAGGACATCTCCGAACGCAAGGCGCAGGAGGAGGCATTGCGGCGCAAGGAGAAGCTGCAGCAGATCGGCGGCAAGGTCGCCCGCGTGGGCGGCTGGGCGCTCAAGGTGCCGGAGAACGAGGTGTTCTGGTCGGACGAGGTGTTCGCTATGCTCGATTTTCCGCCCGGCCAGGTTCCGCTGCTGGACCAGGCGCTCGCGCTCTATCCGGCGGAGGCGCGCGAAAAGATCGCGGCCGCCCTGACGGAGTGCGCCCGCGTGGGGACCCCTTTCGATCTCGAGTTGCCCATCAATACTGCTAGCCGCCGCCGCCTGTGGGCACGGTTGCGCGGCGAGGCGGAGCGCCTGCCGGATGGCACCATCACCCGGATCGTCGGCGCCTTCCAGGACATCACCGGCCTGCGCCGGGCCGAGGAACAGACCCGGCGCCTGACCGAGCGACTGGCCTCGACACTCGAGAGCATCACCGACGCCTTTTTCACCGTCGACCGCAGCTGGTGCTTCAACTTTCTCAACACCGAGGCCGAGCGCCTGCTGCACCGCTCCCGCAGCGAATTGCTGGGTCGCAACATCTGGGCGGAGTTTCCGGCTGCCGCCGGCACCATCATCCAGACGGAATATGAGCGGGCGATGGCGAAGCAAGTCACCGTGGGGTTCGAGACCTATTATCCGCCGCTCGATATCTGGATGCATGTGCGGGCCTATCCCTCGGAGCAGGGTCTGGCGGTGTATTTCCGCGACATCAGCGCGGAGCGCAAGGCGGACGAGGAAGTCAAGCGGGCCAACGCCAGCCTGGAGGGCATCGTCGATGCGCTCCAGGAAATCGGGAAATTCGAGGGCCCGGTCGAGGCCGTGATGACCATGATGGCGGAGCGCGCGCAGATTCTGACCGGCGCCGCCGGCGGGGTGGTGGAACTCCTCGAGGGCGAGGAGATGGTTTATCGGGCGGTCAGCGGCTCGGCGGCGGGCAAGCTCGGCGTGCGGGTGCCGGTGAGCGGCAGCCTCAGCGGTCTCGCGCTGCAAAGCGGCACCGCGCTGGTCTGCGACGATTCCGAGACCGATCCCCGGGTGGACCTCGCGGCCTGTCGCGAGGTGAACGTGCGGGCGATGATCGTCGCGCCCCTGCGCGACGCCGCCAACAACGTCGGCGTGCTCAAGGTGATGTCGGACCAGCCGGGGGCCTTTGCCGAGCGGGATGTGAAGAACCTCCAGATCCTCGTCGAGACCCTCGGGGCGGTGATCCAGCGGCGACAGGCGGCGGAGCGCCTGCGTGCCTCCGAGGAACAATACCGGATGCTCTTCGCCGACAATCCGCACCCGATGCTCATCGCTGACGAGGCCACGGACCGCATTCTGGCGGCCAATGGCTCCGCGCTGCGGCGCTATGGCCATCGCGAGGCGGAATTCCGGCGGCTGACCCTGCGAGACCTCCGGCTGCCGGACGAAGCGCAGCCGGCGCTGCCGGCGTTGTCGACTCTGCCGCCCGGGCCGCACCAGCTGGGCCGGGTCCGGCACCGCGCCAAGGGGGGCGAGGTGTTCGACGTGGAAATCACCACGGACAGCGTGATGTTCGACGGCCGGCCCGCGCGGATCCTGCTGGCCCACGACATCTCGGAGCGAGTCCGGGCCGAGCATGTGGCGGCCCGCGCCACCCGGGCTCTGCTTATGCATTCGCGATGCAGCGAGACGCTGATCCGTGCCTCGGACGAGGCGGAGCTGCTCCGCGGCGTCTGCGCAATCGCGGTCGAGGTGGGCGGATTTGCGATGGCTTGGGTGGGCTATGCACTCAACGACAAGGCCAAGACCATTGCGCCCCAGGCGTTCGCCGGCGCCGAGCAGAAGTATCTTTCCGAGATCAGGCTCAGCTGGTCCGCGGAGGATCCTACCGGCCAGGGCCCGGCCGCCCGGGCGCTGCGGACGGGCCAGGCCACGGTGGTGTCGGACGTGACCGATGCCGTCACCGGTTTCTCCTATCGCGATGAGGCGATCAGCCGCGGATTTCGCGCGGTCATCTGCCTGCCCCTGCGGGAAGGCGGGCAGGCCTTCGGTCTCCTCGCCCTTTATCTCAAGGAGCGGGCGGCACCCCCGGCCGAGGAGCTCGGGGTGCTGCAGGACCTGGCGGATGACCTGGCCTTCGGCATCCGCAGCCTGCAGGTGCGCGCGGAGCGCCGGCGCACCCATGAGGCGGTGCTGGCGATGGCCCGCGGAATCTCGGCCGCGGTCGGCGATGAGTTGTTCCGGCAGCTGACGCTCAGCATGGTCGAGGCGCTCGGGGCCGACGCGTGTTTCGTCGCCCGGCTCGATTCGCATCAGCCAGGGTCCGCGACCACGCTCTGCCGGGTGGAGGACGGCCAGGTCGTGCCCAATTTCACCTTCGAGCTGGCGGGCCTGCAGGATGGGCAGGATGATGGAAACGACCTCTGGGTCGTGACCCGGGACGCGCGCCGGCGTTATCCCCAGTCGCGGCTGCTGGCCGAGGGCCGCATCGAGTCGTTTGTCGGCAAGCGGCTGATGGGCACCGGCGGGCAGCCGCTGGGGCTGATGTTCGTGCACTTCCGCGCCCCGCTGGCCCAGCC
Organism: Verrucomicrobiota bacterium; assembly: GCA_018239675.1. GTDB lineage: Bacteria > Verrucomicrobiota > Verrucomicrobiia > Opitutales > Opitutaceae > Opi-474. The sequence goes on along the minus strand of JAFEGX010000104.1, from coordinate 20,324 downwards.
GGAGTTCGTGATTTCCACGCTCAAGATCTTCGCCGCGCGCGCGGCGTCGGAAATCGAGCGCCAGGCGGCCGACGCCAAGACCCGCGAACAGGCCGCCCTGCTGGACAAGGCGCGCGACGCGATCATCGTGCGCGATCTGGACCATCGCATCACGTTTTGGAACAAGAGTGCCGAGCTGCTCTATGGCTGGTCCGCGGCCGAAGTGGCCGGCCGGTCGGTGGTCGACCTGTTCTATGTCGACCCGACCCAATTCCAGCATGCGCAGAACCAGGTGGTGCGGGCAGGGGAGTGGACGGGCGAGCTGAACCACAAGACCAAGGGCGGCCGGCTGCTCACCGTCGAGGGCCGCTGGACCCTGGTGCGTGACGACCAGGGCCAGCCGCGGGCCGTGCTGGCGCTCAATACCGACATCTCCGAGCGAAAGGCGATGGAGCGGCAGCTGCTGCGCACGCAGCGCATGGAAAGCATCGGCACGCTGGCCGGCGGCATTGCGCACGACCTCAACAATCTGCTCGCCCCGATCATGATGGGGGTCGACCTCCTGCGCCGCGATCCGACGATCCAGCAGCGCTACACGACCGTCATCGACAACATTCGCCGCAGCACGGACCGCGGCGCGGGCCTTGTCCGGCAGGTGCTGTCGTTCGCCCGCGGCGTGGAAAGCGCCAAGGTGGCCCTGAACCTCCGGCACATCATCGATGAGGTGGCGTCCATCGTCGAAAATTCCTTCCCGAAGAACATCGCCATGGAGATCGAGGTGAAGCGGGACCTGCCATTGATCGTGGCCGATCCCACCCAGCTCAACCAGGTGCTGCTCAATCTGTGCGTCAACGCCCGCGACGCCATGCCCGGCGGGGGCCGCATCACCCTTACCGCCCGCGATGTCGCGGTGGACGAGCAATACGCGGCGATGAACCGCGCGGCGAAGCCCGGCCGCTATGTCCTGCTCGAGGTGGCCGACACCGGCACGGGCATGACCCGGGAGGTCATGGACCGCATCTTCGAGCCGTTCTTCACCACAAAGGAGTTTGGCAAGGGCACGGGCCTGGGCCTGGCGACCGTCATGAGCGTGGCCCGCAGCCACGGCGGCTTCGTCGATGTCTACAGCGAGCTCGGGCGGGGCAGCACCTTCAAGGTCTACCTTCCCCTGCAGGCCGGGGTGGCCGAGGCGACGCCGGCCGCCGCCGACACCGCCGCCCTGCCCACCGGGCAGGGCGAGCTGATCCTCGTCGTGGACGATGAGGCGACGATCCGCGAGGTGACGTGCAAGACCCTTGAGTCGCATGGCTACCAGGTCATGACGGCCGAGGATGGCGCCCAAGCGATCAGCTGCTATGCCGCGAATCGCGGGCGGGTGGCCGTCGTGCTGACCGACGTGATGATGCCGGTGATGGACGGGGCGGCGCTTTCCCGGGCGCTGCACCGGCTCGATCCCGCGGTGCGGATCGTCGCGGCGAGCGGCTTTGACGCGTCCGGAAAAGCCGTTTCGGCCGCCCAGCTCGGGGTGAAGCACTTCCTCGTCAAACCCTACTCGGCCAGTGCCCTGCTGAAGACCATCCGCGCCGCCATCGACGGCACCGGCAGCGGCAGCGCCCACGGACTGTTCTGAGGTTTCGCATGCCCGGCCCCACGCCACCCGATTCCACCGATCCCGCCGTGATGGCCGCCCGGCTGGCCGCCATCGTTGATTCGTCGTTCGACGCCATCATCAGCAAGGATCTCGACGGCCTCGTCCGCAGCTGGAATCAGGCGGCCGAGGCCATGTTCGGCTACACGGCGGCGGAGATGGTGGGGACCTCGATCCGCCGGCTGATCCCGCCCGAACGCCAGGGCGAGGAGGACGAGATCCTCGCCCGGCTCCGGCGGGGGGAACGGGTCGGGCACTTCGAGACCGAGCGCCTCACCAAGGACGGCCGCCGCCTGGAGGTTTCCATCACCGCCTCGCCAATCCGCGACGGCGCCGGCCGGATCGTGGGTGCGTCCAAGATCGCCCGCGACATCTCCGCGGCCAAGCGCCGTGAGCGGGAGGTCGGGCGCCTCTCGCGGCTCTATGCGGGCCTGAGCCAAGTCAACCAGGCGATCGTGATGTCGGCCACGCGGGACGAACTGTTCGGCAAGGTCTGCCGCGTGCTGGTGGAGTTCAGCGGGTTCAAGATGGCGTGGATCGGGGAGCATGATCCCGCCCGGCGCCAGCTCCTGCCCGTGGCCCTCCACGGCGACCAGGAAGACTACCTGCGGAACATCACGGTCTACACCGACGACCGGCCCGAGGGTCGCGGTCCGACCGGGACCGCCTTCCGGGAGGACCAGCCGTTCATCTGCAACGACCTGGTTAACGACTCGGTGGCCTGGCCCTGGCGCGACCGGATGCAGGCCCGCGGCCTCCGGGCGTCCGCGGCGTTTCCGATCCACTGCCAGGGCCGGCCGTGGGGCACGCTCTCGGTCTACGCGGACGAGCCGTTCTTTTTCCGCGACCGCGAGATCGCGCTGCTTCGGGAGGCCGCGGGGGACCTCTCCTTCGCCATGGACAACTTCGGGCGCGAGGAGCGGCGCCGGCAGGCGGAGCACAAGGTGCGGCAGGAGCTGGATTTTTCCGCCGCCCTGATCAACAGCCTGCCCGGGGTGATCTATTTCTATGACGAGTCGGGAAAGTTCCTGCGCTGGAACGACAACTTCGAGCGGGTGACCGGCTACACCGGCGCGGAGCTGGCGACGATGCACCCGCTGGACTTCTTCGGTGGCGAGGACAGGGAGCGCGTCGCCGCGCGGATCGGCGAGGTTTTCACGCGCGGCGAGTCGAGTGTTGAGGCCGGCTTCCGGGCCAAGGACGGCCGGGTCACGCCCTACTACTTCACCGGCGTGCGGACCTTCTTCGAGGGCCGGCCGTGCCTCATCGGCGTCGGCCTCGACATCAGCGAACGCCGGCAGGCGGAGGCCGCGCTGCGCGAAAGCCAGGAACGCCTCGCCGTCATCGTCGAGAACCTGCGCGAGGGACTGATCGTGGCCGACCCCGCGGGGGATTTTCTCCACTGGAATCCCGCCGCGCTCCGGATGCTCGGCTTCACCGACCTCGCCGAGGGCCGGCGCCGGCAGCGGGAGTTCGATACGATCTTCACGCTGCACACGCTGGACGGGCAGCCGCTGCCGCCGGCCGAATGGCCGCTGGCGCGCGCGCGGCGCGGGGACACCTATGACCAGGTGGGGCTGCAGGTGCGCCGCCGCGACTCGGACTGGGCGCGGGTCTTCAGCTACAGCGGTTCGCGGGTGACGCATGCGGACGGCCGGGCGCTGGCGTTCGTGACTCTGCGCGACATCACGGAGCGCGTGCGCGGGGAGCAGGAGCGGCGCCGGCTGCTGGAGGCCGAGCGCGCGGCGCACCGGCAGGTGGACCAGATCCTCGCGAGTGTGACCGATGCGTTCGTGACGCTGGACCGGGACTGGCGCTACCTCTACCTCAACGACCGCGCCGCGCAGATCTTCGGGCGCCGGAAGGAGGACCTGCTCGGAAAGCACATCTGGACGGAGTTTCCCGAGGGGGTGGGGCAGCCGTTCCAGCGCGCCTACGAGCGGGCGATGCGGGAGCGCGTCGAGATCCGGTTCGAGGAGTACTATCCGCCGTACGACAAGTGGTTCGAGAACCGCATCTATCCCTCCGCGGAGGGCATCTCGATTGTCTTCCAGGACATCAGCGAGCGCAAGCAGGCGGAGCGCGCGCTGCGCGAGGCGCATGAGCAGCTCGAGCAGAAGGTGGCGCAGCGCACCGAGGAGCTGCGCGAGGCGCTGGACCGCGCCGAGGCGGCCGACCGGGTGAAGTCCGCGTTCCTCGCGACCATGTCCCACGAGCTGCGCACGCCGCTGAATTCGATCATCGGCTTCACCGGCATCATGCTGCAGGGCCTCGCGGGGCCGCTTAATGCGGAGCAGACCAAGCAGCTGGGCATGGTCCGGGGCAGCGCGCGCCACCTGCTGGAATTGATCAACGACGTGCTCGACATCTCCAAGATCGAGGCGGGGCAGTTCGAGGTGCACGCCGAGCCGTTCGACCTCCGCGCCTCGCTCGAGCGCGTCGCCGGTCTGGTGCGTCCCATGGCGGAGAAGAAGGGCCTGGCCCTGTCGGTCACGGTGGCGCCGGAGATCGGCACCCTGGTCGGTGATCGCCGCCGCACCGAGCAGATCCTGCTCAACCTGCTCAACAACGCCGTGAAGTTCACCGACCGCGGCTCCGTCAGCGTCACCGCGGAACCGGTCCCTCGGCTGCAGGCTTCGCCGGAAGTCACCCCGGTGCCCGGCGTGGCGGTGCGGATCGCCGACACCGGCGTCGGCATCCGGCCGGAGGACCTGCCAAAGCTGTTCCAGCCCTTCCGCCAGGTGGACAGCGGGCTCGCGCGCGTGCACGAAGGCACCGGCCTGGGCCTGGCCATCTGCCGGCGGCTGTCCGCGATGCTCGGGGGGACGATTTCGGTCGCTAGCGAACGGTCGCGCGGCAGTGTCTTCACCGTCACGCTGCCGCTGCAAACGCCGCCCCCCACCGCATGAGCCGCCACGTCCTCCTGATCGAAGACAACGCGCAGAACCGCTATCTCGCGACCTTCCTGCTCGAGCATCACGGCTACTCGGTCACGTTCGCCGAGGATGGTCCGCGCGGCATTGCGCTGGCGCAGGCCGGCGCCCCGGACCTGATTCTCCTGGACATCCAGCTGCCCGGCATGGATGGCCACGCTGTCGCGCGGGCCCTCCGCGGAATTCCCGCGCTACAGGCGACTCCGATCATCGCGGTCACGTCGTATGCGATGGTGGGCGACCGGGAAAAGGCGATGGCGGCGGGCTGCACCGGTTACCTCGAGAAACCGATCAACCCCGACACGTTCATCGCGGACATCGAGCGATTCGCTCCGCCCGCGCGCTGACCCGTCCCCGCCATGACCCACGTACTCATCGTCGACGACAAGGAGGAAAACCTCTACTACTTGCGCGCGCTGCTCGGCGGCAACAACTGGGAGGTGGAAGCTGCCCGACACGGGGCCGAGGCGCTGGTGCTGGCCCGCAAGCACCCGCCGGACATCGTCGTCTCCGACTTGCTGATGCCGGTGATGGACGGCTACACGCTGCTGCGGTATTGGAAGGCCGACCCCCACCTGCGGAAGATCCCGTTTGTCGTCTACACGGCCACTTACACGGAGGCCGAGGACGAGCGCCTGGCCATCAGCCTGGGCGCAGACGCTTTTTTGCTGAAGCCGGCCGAACCGGAGGAGTTTATCGCCCGCCTGCGCGAGGTGCTAGCCAACGCCGCGGCGGCCGTCCCGACGCCGCCGCGCCATCAAACCGGCGACGAAAAGGAGCTGCTCAAGGTTTACAGCGAGACGCTGATCCGCAAACTCGAGGAGAAGACCCTGCAGCTCGAGGAAACGAACCGCGCCCTGGAAAAGGACATCGCCGCGCGCAAGCGCATCGAGGAAAGCCTGCGGGAGAGCGAGCAGCGCTTCCGCACCACGTTCGAGCAGGCCGCGGTCGGCATCGCGCACGTGGAACTGGATGGGAGATTCCTGCGGGTCAACGACAAGCTGTGTGAGATCACCGGCTACTCGCGCGAGGAGCTACTCCGGCAGACCTTCCTTGATCTCACCGCCCCGGCCGACCGCCGAGAGGGTGAAAAGGCGCGCAGGGACATGCAGGAGGGAATGCAGAAGGCCTACGTCGCGGAAAAGCGCTACCACCGGAAGGATGGCCGGGTGATCTGGGTGAACATCATCGTCACGGTCGTGCGCAGCGACGACGGGGCGCCGCGCTACTTCATGACGGTGATCGGCGACATCACCGAACGAAAGGAACTCGAGGAGCGCTTCCTCCGTGCCCAGCGCCTCGAGAGCATCGGCACCCTCGCCGGCGGCATCGCCCATGATCTAAACAACATCCTCGCGCCGATCATGATGGGGGTAAAGCTCCTGCAGGGGACAGTGCAGGACGAGAACTCGCGCAAGGTCGTCAACACCATCGGGACCTGCGCGCGCCGCGGCGCGGACTTGGTCAAGCAGGTCCTCACCTTTGCCCGGGGCGTCGAGGGTGACCGGGTCACGGTTCAGCTGGGCCAGGTCATGCGCGAGATCGAGTCCCTGATGATGAACACCTTTCCGAAGAACATTGTCCTCCAGACCTCGGCCCCGGCCGATCTCTGGCTCGTGACGGGAGATCCGACCCAGTTGAATCAGGCGCTCCTGAATTTCTGCGTCAACGCGCGCGATGCCATGCCCGGTGGCGGCAGTCTGACCCTCACCGCCCGCAATGTGGAAATTGACGCCCAATACTCGGCCATGCGGCCCGACATCAAGGCCGGGCGTTACGTGCAACTGGAGGTGCGCGACACCGGCTGCGGCATGCCCCCGGAGGTGCTGAGCCGCGTGTTCGAGCCGTTTTTCACCACCAAGGAAGTCGGCAAGGGGACCGGGCTCGGCCTGTCCACCGCCCTGGGCGTCGTGCGCAACCACGGGGGATTTGTCGACGCCGAGAGCACGGTTGGCCAGGGCTCGGTTTTCCGTGTCCACCTGCCGGTGCAGGCGGGCACCGCCGAGTCGGCGCTGAGCGCCGGTGCGGCCGACGAACTGCCCCGCGGCCGCGAGGAGATGATCCTGATTGCCGATGACGAGAGCTCCGTAAGGGAGATCACCAAGTCCACGCTGGAGGCTTTCGGTTACCAGGTGCTCGCAGCCGACGATGGCACCCAGGCCATCGGGCTTTACGCCATCAACCAGGACAAGGTGGCGCTCGTCATCACCGACATGATGATGCCGAACATGGACGGCGCCGCGCTCGCCGTCGCGCTGCATCGGCTCAATCCCAAGCTGCCCATCATCGCGACCAGCGGGGTCACTTGGGACTCAACCAAGACCAGCGCCGCCGCCGCCGGCATCTCGCAGGTCCTGGCCAAGCCCTACACGGCCGAAACGCTCCTGCGCAAGGTGCGGACCGTGCTCGACGGTGAAAAGGAGTGACGGGTCGGGCGTGCGCGAAAGCGGCCTGTCGTGCCCGGCCCGGCGCAGCCCCGCGACGGCGGCGCGTTATTGTGCCTATTTGCGGCTACAATTCTTGCCAAGATGCTCTAGCGGCATTCCGCCGCTGCCCTTTGATCGACCACGCTTGGCCGCACAACTAGGTCCCGCTTCGGGCGCGGACGCTTTTCCCAGCTTCTCGCTGCCAGCTCCAGCGTCCAAGATTCACTCTTGCTGCGCCGGAACCCATTGCGTCACGCGGTAGGCCAGCTGTCCGTGACCGCGTCGGTCCCAGTAGGGTGCATTGTACGGGAATACCGGAACTTCGCTCGCGACGCGATAGGAGCTGAAGAGCGCGAGGCGAATGGGGGCGAGCTCGTAGGCCCACACCGACCGGTCGCCAAGGTCGATGTACGTGATGTAGATCGCGGCGAACTCGTGACGGCGGATCCGCTCCGCCAGGGTGGCCGCCCGTTCCTCCAGTTCGCGTCGCAGGCCTGCATACCGTGACGGAATGGCCGGCCCGAGACGGTCGAGCGCCTGGAGCACGCTGGCGGTCTGGCCGTGCGCCAGCAGCTCGGTGCCGGGGCGGCTGCGCGCGAACGGCTCCAGCATCGCGTCGCCCAGCACCCGGCCCTGCACGGCATTCACGCTGGCCGCCAGGGTCGGCCAGTTGTCAGGTCCCGGCTGGGGCGGAAGCTGCCAGCCGAGGATCAGCAGGTTCGCAATCAGGAGCCCCCGTCCCGCCAGCGGCCACTTGGCCAGGCGCGGCAGCGCGATGAGCACCAGCGGGCCCAGCAGCAGATGGTAGAAATAGACCAGGTAGTTGCCCGGGTGCCACGCCAGCAGTCCGAGCAGCGCGGCCGTGGCGATCAGCGCGGACCAGGCCCAGAAATCCATGGCCGGGGCCAGCGGCGCCTTGCCCCACTCCACGGCCACCCGGCGAGGGCGCGGGCGGGCCATCATGGCCAGCACGATGAGCCCGCCGGCCAGCAGGGCAAATTCCGCAGTCTGGTGGGTCAGCGTCCCGAGGCTTCGTTCGCCGGCAACCGTCTGCGTGAAGACTGTGCTGACGAAATAATACGGGGCAAACCAACGGAGGAGGAGGACCGTCGCGGTGATCACCACGGCGGACATCCCCAGGTAGGCCACGGAGCGCCGCGGCGGGGAAAACAGCAGCTGGTGCGTGACGGCAATGCCCCAGGCGAGGGCGAAATAGGGTTTCGTCAGCGTGGCGAGCACGGCGAGCACGAGGCCGGCGAAAAGTCCCGTCCAGGTATTGCGCCGGCTCGCGGCGAGCGAGGCAAGGTAGAGCGCCGCACCGAGCAGGTCGCCGCAGGCCGAGAGCGAGTGGCTGCTGACATTGAGGATATAGACGATCGCGAGGCCGGCGGCGGTGGTCAGGCCGCCAACCTTGGCGCGATGGAGTTCCCAGCCCAGGAGCGCCAGCAGCGCGAGCAGGGCCGCGGAGCTGGCGACCCGGTGGGCGACGTAGGGATTGGCGATGAGCGCGGTGAACGGGCGGGCCCAGAGCGCATAGCCCGGCCCGTAGACGCTCGCGCAGGCCAGCACGCCCTCGTGCGTGAACGGATTGCCGCCGGCGGTGATTTCCACGAAGCACGGCTCGTCCTGGGTGACCGGGTGGCCGATCGGCAGCAGCCGGGCGTGCAGCACGACGTAGTACGACGTGACGGTCACGAGCACCAGCAGCAGGCAGAGGCGAAGGGGGGAGATCATGACCCGCGGCGAAAAAATGGCGCGGTGGAGGTGACTCGAACACCCGACCGGCGGTTTAGAAAACCGCTGCTCTATCCAGCTGAGCTACCACCGCATGGCGCTGGAGGGGTAGTGGAGCCGCCGCTGAGCGACAAGGGGAAATCGAGCCGGTCGGCCTGAACCCGGCAGATTCCGGCCGATCGCACGTGGCACCCAGAAACGGGCGCGAACGAGCGCTCAATTTTCAATCCTCAAACTCCAACTCCCGCCGCACTGCGGCGGGTCCCTGCTCAGAAGAGCGCGACCAGGGCGCCGACCAGGAGCGCCGCGAACGCGAACAGGATGATGCAATCACACATGATGCACCGCGCGGCCTCCGCCTGCTGGGGGGTTTGTTCGTGGGGTTCTCTGACCGCGAGGGGCTTGAGGGCTTGAGGCATGGGGCTGGAACGCTTTCCGGCGGAGAGGTCAGCTGCGCATCACACAGCCTTGGACCGCGGAAAAGCGATTCGGTGCGAGGGGTAGGGAGTTTGGGGGAGAACGGGGGTCCCAGAGATAGCGGGATTTCTTAGTCAGGCGCAATAGCGCAGAATTCGTTCAAAAAAATCCGCCACTCCGCGATGGCGGCCTCCGCGGGAGCCAGCCGTTGGAATGGGAGGTGGTTGGGATTTCGGTGGAGCTGCGGGTAACACCGAGATCGCGGAGGAAGCACGGAGGACTCCGAGCATCGAGCCTCCGACCGCATCGGCGCGCAACTCCATTTGGCTGGCACCGTGTCCTCGGTACTCTCGGTGGCGGCAACGCAGGTCGAAATGGCGCTAGCCGATGCCGTAGGGTGGGAAGATCTGCTCGGGGGTGCGCTTCAGGTCATCGAACAGCGTCCGCACGACCAGCTTCAGTGCGTCGTCCCCCTCGTTGAGGTCCTTCCCGAAGTGATGGGAATTGAACAGGCGGCAATACGCGAGCTGGCCCTTGGCGTCGTAGACGAAGACCTGGATCGCGATCACCTTTCCGTCCTGGGTGAACATCTCCGTGCACCAGATGTAGTCCGCACCAGGGGGCGAGGACTTCAGCCAGTTGGAATAGGCGATGGCGCGCTCCCACAGGTAGCGGAGCTGGTTCCGACTGAAGCGCGTGGGCACCACGCCCGGGGCGATCGGCGCCACCTCATAGCGCGTGGACACCCGCAGGTGCGCCTCGCGGGCGAGGCCCTCGGCCCAGTCGTAGCGCCACTGCCGCGCGTTGAACGAGGGGGCGTACTGCACCGGTTCCACGCGCACCAGGCTCTGCGGCAGGTGCGCTTTCAGGTTGGCAAACGCCGTGCGGCAGGCGGCCAGGTCTGCCTCTGGCGGCGAGCCCAGCGCGCGTGCGAGCGGGTACATCACTTCCCGGCAGCCGCCGATCGCCAGGGCAATGCCGAGGGCGAGGATGGCCAGGATGCCGAGCCCGCCATAGGTCGCTGTCTTCACCCATGCTTTCATAGGAAACCTTGGTTGGGGATTGGGGCCGGAGCGCCATTCGCTCCGTCGAGCTTAATCTAACACCGGACCGCCACGCCGCCCAGTCCCAACGCTGCGCATTTCTTGGCGCGGCCGCACCGCGCCCGGATTCGCCGCGATTCAAATCAGGGTCTCCGGAGCCGTCACGCGCGTCCATTCGACCGGCTGGACCCGCGTCGGCGGATCACTTGGGGGATCCGGTCGCCGCCCGCTGCAGGGCCTCGACGAAGAATTTCAGCGCCGCCGACGACTTGCCGCGGTGCCACACGACGAGCAGCTCCCAGTTCGCCCGGCTATCGCGGAGGTCCACGAGTTCCACGCCGGGGTGGGGAAACGACCGCAGGTACGCCGGCACCAGGGCCACGCCTGGCTCGTTCGCCACGAGGCTGAAGAGGTGCGTGATGCTCGTCGCCTCCGGACCGGACCGTGGCCGGAACCCGGCGCGCCGACACTGCGCGGCCACCCAGCCGTTGCGCCCGGGCATGTGCTCCTCCTCGGTGGCGATGAACAATTCGCCGCGCAGGCGCGCGAGCTCGACCGCCCGCTCGCCGGCCAGGGGGTGGGTCGCCGGCAGCACGGCGAGCGCCGCATACGTGGCCAGGCGGCGGGTGTAGAATTCCCGCGCCTGCACGCCGCCTTCCTGGCCGAGCAGCGCGACGTCCAGGTCGCCGCGCCGGAGACCCGCCAGCTGCTCGGCGGGACTCAGCTCGCTCAGCTTCGCCTTCACGTCCGGGTGGGCCTGGCGGAGCGCCCGGATCGCCGGCGTCACGAACGCCTCGGCCGCCGACATCAGATAGCCGATCCGCAGTTCGTCGTGCTGCCCGCGCGCGCGCCGCCGCGTGTCGGCCAGCGCCTCGTCCGCCTGCCGGAGGATCGCCGCGGCCCGGCTCGCCAGCACGTGGCCCGCGTCGGTCAGCTTGACGCCGGCCGGGCCCCGCTCGAACAGCCGGCCGCCGGCCAGCTGCTCGAGCGCCTGCATCTGGCGGGTCAGCGTCGGCTGCGCCACGCCCAGGAGCTGGGCCGCACGGTTGAGGCTGCCCTGCTCGACGATGGCGCGCAGCGAGCGGAGATAGGTGAGGAGCACGCCGCCTTGTTATGCGTATTGCGCATAACAGCAAGGCGGTTTGCGCATTAGCCAGAGCCGCCGGCCTGGCGTAGGGTGAGGCCGGCAATTCCTGCCATTTCCCGTTCCGAACCTTACCACATCCATGAATCCCATCCGTCTCCTCCTCCAGACCAACGACAGCGCGGCGCCCCTCCTGGCCCGCCTCACCCTCGGCCTCGTCTTATTCCCGCACGGCGCGCAAAAGGCGCTCGGCTGGTTCGGCGGCTACGGCTACAGCGGCACGATGGGCTTTTTCACCGGCACGATGCACATCCCCGCGCTGTTCGCCTTCCTGGCCATCGCCGCGGAGTTCGCCGGCTCGATTGGCCTGATTCTCGGCCTCGGCGGGCGCGTCGCCGCCCTCGGCATCGCGGCGGTCATGGTCGTCGCCGTCCAAAGCGTGCACCTGGCCAACGGCTTTTTCATGAACTGGGCCGGCAACCAGAAGGGCGAGGGGTTCGAATACCATCTGCTCGTGCTCGGCCTCGCGCTCATCGTCATGATTTACGGCTCCGGCAAGTACTCGCTGGACGCCCGGCTCGCGCGCCGCGGGGCGAAGGCCTGACCGGATTCTTTTCCTCGCCATGGCCACCACTCCAGTCCCGCTCCCGCCTCTGCCGGCCAATTCCGGGGTCCGGATCGGCCACGTGCACCTGAAGGTGGCCGACCTCGAGGGTTCGCTGCGGTTCTACCGCGACGTGCTCGGCTTCACGCTCACGCAGCGGTTCGGCGCGCAGGCGGCGTTTCTCTCGGCGGGCGGCTATCATCACCACCTCGGGCTCAACACCTGGGAGAGTGCCGGCGGGCGGCCGCCACCGCGCGGCGCCACCGGCCTGTACCACGTCGCGATCCTCTATCCGACCCGCGCGGAGCTCGCGGACGCGCTGCGCCGCCTCGTCGAAGCCGGAGTCCGCCTCGACGGCGCGGCGGACCACGGCGTGAGCGAGGCGCTCTACCTGCGCGACCCCGACGGCAACGGCGTGGAACTCTACCGGGACCGGCCCGAGGCCGACTGGCCGCGCCAGCCCGACGGCAGCCTCGCCATGGTCACGGAACCGCTCGATCTCGACGGCCTCCTGCAGTCGGCAAATCCCCTCCATCCGGAGCCTTCGGAAAACAGATAACCCGCTTACCGGTAAAGATAAGCGGGTTATGAAACTGGCGGGATGGACGGGACTCGAACCCGCGACCTTCTGCGTGACAGGCAGACGCTCTAACCAGCTGAGCTACCACCCCGAGAGACGGGAAAGTGGCGGACGCTAGAATTGAGGTTGGCCAAGTCAAGTAGTGATTTGGCGCGGCGCGGTTTGGCGCCGGCCGGGCATCCTCGCCGGGGCCGGCCGCGGAAAATTTCCCTGACACCTGGGCGGGCGGCGGTTATGCATCGGGCCGATGAAAACGATCTCTGTCGGTGTGCTCGGCCTCGGTGTGCTCTGCCTGATCACGGCGTTCGTCGAGACGTTTGCCCAGGTCTACCTGATGCACGTCCACCCGATGAACCTCATCACGCTCGCCACCTGCCTGTTCATGCTGGCGATCGCCCTGATGTGCTGCCACCGCTTCTACGGTGGTTCGCCCGAGTCGAAGTAGGCGGTCGCGCAGGCGCCGATCGTCCCCGGCCCCCCGGACCACCGGTGTCCGGCGGGCGGCGTTTGGACCAATGGCGGCCGGCTACCGCGGGAAGCGGTAGGTGGTGTTGAAGATCAGCTCGATCCGCTTCGACACGTGCACGCGCACCTTGATCTTGCCGGAACGGTCGTCGGAGGGCGTGGCGCGTCCCGTGATGCGGCGCTCCTCGCCTTGGGAACTGAGGGCATGGCCGTCGAACTCCACCGCCTGGCCCGCCGCGAGGCGCCGGAGCATGTCGTCGGTCACCTCGATCGCGATCCGGCCTGACTCGTTGTAGAAGAAATAGGGAAACACCCGCGCCGTGTAGGTCGAGGAGTAGACGTGGTGACGTCGCGTGAGGGTGGGGATCGTGAGGGTGACGCTGCCGATGTAGATCGAGGTGTCGACCGATGGAATTTCCACCGTGTCGTAGCGGCTGAGGTCCAGGTCCTCGCTCCCGAAGGCGGGGCAAGCGAGGAGCAGGCAGGAGAAGATGGCCAGCAAACGAACCATGCGGCCTTTCAGTGACGGACGCGGCGCCGGGGGTGACAAGAGTGAATTGTGTCCCGGTCGGGCGCCGCTTCGCGCTTGCGCGGAACCGGGGGCGGTCGTCTGCTTCCCCGTCATGGCCAAAGCCTCCCAAGCGACCTGGGGCGGACGGTTCACTGCGGGCCCCGCCGAGTTGATGCTGCAGTTCAGCGAGTCCGTCTCGTTCGACCGCCGCCTCGCGCCGTTTGACGTCGCCGGCAGCAAGGCGCACTCGGCCATGCTCGCGCATGTCGGCCTGATCACGGCCGCCGAGCGCGATGCGATCCACGCCGGCCTTGATGCGATCCACGCCGAGATCATCGCCGGGAAATTCGCCTGGGACACCCGCCTGGAGGACGTGCACATGAACCTCGAGCACGCCCTCACCAAGCGCGTGCCCGCCGCCGCCAAGCTGCACACGGCGCGGAGCCGGAATGACCAGATCGCGACGGACATGCGGCTGTGGTTCAAGTGGGCGTGCGGCGTCCTTGGTGAGAAGCTCCTCGGCGCCGAGCGGGCGCTGCTCGCGCTCGCGCAGGCCAACCAGGCCGTCCTGATCCCGGGCTACACCCATCTCCAGCGCGCCCAGCCCGTTTCGCTCGCGCACCACCTGCTCGCCTGGCTCGAGATGCTCGAGCGCGACCGCGCGCGGTTCGCCGACGTGGCGGATCACGCCAACTGGTGCCCGCTGGGCTCCGGCGCCATCGCGGGCACGACGCTCCCGATCGACCGCGAGTTCACGGCCCGGGCGCTCGGCTTCACCGATGCGAAGGGTCGCCCGCGGGTCACGGCCAACTCGATGGATGCGGTCGCCGACCGCGACGTCCACGTCGAGTTCGCGGCCGCCGCGGCGCTGTTCGGCGTGCACCTCTCGCGGATCGCCGAGGACCTGATCCTCTGGAGCAGCGCCGAGTTTGGTTTTGCGACCCTGTCGGACGCGTTCAGCACCGGCTCGTCGCTCATGCCGCAGAAGAAGAACCCCGACGCCTGCGAGCTGCTGCGCGGCAAGGCGGCGCGGCTGCAGGGCAACCTCCAGACGCTGCTGAGCCTCGCGAAGGGCCTGCCGCTCACGTACAACCGCGACCTCCAGGAGGACAAGCCGCCGGTGTTCGACAGCTTCGACCAGTCGGCAATCTGCGCCGACGTCCTGGCCGGCGTGCTGGGCGGCCTCACGTTCCATGCCGAGCGGTGTGCGGCGGCCGCGTCCGACCCGGCGCTGCTGGCGACCGACCTGGCGGACTATCTCGTCGAGCAGGGCGTGCCGTTCCGCGAGGCGCACCATGCGGTCGGCGCCGTGGTGCGGCTGGCCGAGAAGCACACGATCCGCCTCGACCACCTCCCGCTCGAGGAGGTGCAGCAGGTGCACCCGGCGTTCAAGGCCGACTGGGTGCAGGTCTTTGATCCGCGGCGCGGCCTGGCGAAGCGCGCCGGCACCGGCATGCCCGGGCCGGCCCAGATCGCCCGGCAGCTGAAACGCTGGCGCCGGCAGCTGGGGTGACGCCGCGCACCCGGCGTTCGCGGTCCGGCCGTGCCCCGGGCGCGAGCGGCGCACCGAGCCCATGACGAAAATCCGCATCCTGCCCGACCGCGTCGCGAACCAGATCGCGGCGGGGGAGGTGATCGAGCGCCCGGCGGCGGTCGTGAAGGAGCTCGTCGAGAACGCCCTCGACGCCGGGGCCACGCGCATCGAGGTCGAGTTCCGCCACGGCGGGCGCTCGCTGATGCGCGTCGAGGACAACGGCGCGGGCATGTCGCGCGACGACGCCCTGCTGGCGCTGGAGCGGCACGCGACCAGCAAGATCGCGGAGGCGGCGGACCTGGACCGGCTCGCGACCTACGGCTTCCGCGGCGAGGCGCTGCCGTCGATCGCGAGCGTGTCCCGGTTCCTCCTGCAGACGCGCGCGGCCGGCAGCGAGGTCGGCACGGAGGTGCTGGTCAACGGCGGCAAGCTCGTGCACGTGCGCGAGTGCGGCCAGCCGGTGGGGACCCGCATCGAGGTCACGCACCTGTTCAACTCGGTGCCGGCGCGGCGGAAGTTCCTCAAGACCGACCAGACCGAGGCGGCGCACATCGTGCAGTGCGTGCGCCTGTACGCGCTGGCGTGCCCGCAGGCGGCGTTCACGCTGATCGAGGACGGCCGGATCATCTTCCGCTCGCCGGAGTGCGCGACCCTGGCCGAGCGGGTGGGCGAGATCTTCGGCCGGCAGACGGCGGAGGCGCTGATGCCGATCGAGGCGGCGGAGGGCGGCATGACCCTGGCGGGCCTGGTCGGGCGCCCGGGGGTGAGCCGCGGCACGCGGCACGAGCTGATCGTCTTCGTGAACCAGCGCCCGGTCGACAGCCGCACGCTGAATTACGCGCTCATCGAGAGCTACCACGAGTCGCTTCCGAAGGGCCGGTATCCGCTGGCCTTCGTGTTCTTCACCTGCGATCCCGCCGCGGTCGACGTGAACGTGCACCCCGCCAAGCGCGAGATCCGCTTCCGCAGCGAACCCGCCGTGCGGGCGTTTGTGATCAGGAGCGTGCTGGAATCACTTCGTTCAATTGCGGATCGCGGATTGCGGATCGCGGATTTGGCGGTTCCCGCACCGCTGACACTTGCGCCCTATTCGGCTCCGGCTTCGGCCCTATCGCGCCCGGCTGTCGACCTGAGGCCGATAGCGGGATTCGTTGCTCCGGCAGCAAACCCAACTGCCGCCGCCCCGTCGGTCCCGAATCTGGCGAGTGCCCAGCTGACCTCGCCCCCCAATCCGCAATCCGCCATCCGCGATCCGCAATTGTCCTGGCGCTTCCTCTCCCTCGCCCTCGGTCACCTGGCGGTGTTCGAGTCGGCGGCGGGGCTGGTGCTGCTCGACCGGCGGGCGGCGCATGAGCGGGTCTGGTTTGAGCGCCTGCAGGAGCAGTTCCGCGCCGGCACGGTGCCCAGCCAGCGGCTGCTGCTGCCGGTGCCGGTGGAACTCGACCCGATCATGGCGGCGCTGCTGCTCGACCGGCTCAAGTTTCTCCACGCGCACGGCCTCGAGGTGGGCGAGTTCGGCCGGAATTTTTTCCGCATCGAGGCCGTGCCGGCCTGGCTGGAGCCCGCGGACGCCGAGCCGTTCCTGCGGGACCTGCTCGGTGCGTTCCGCGAGGGCCGCATCCCGGATCGCAACACCGACCTCGCCCGGGAGGAACTCGCCCGGCTCGCCGCCGCCAAGGCCGTCCGCCTCCCCGCCACAGTGAGCGAGGCCGAGGTGCGCGCCCTCGTCGCGCAGCTCTTCGCGACGCGCTCGCCCCTGACCAGCCCCTCCGGTCGGCCAACCTATGTCGAGCTGAATCACGCGGAGCTCGCCCGCCGGTTCCAGCGGTGATGGGGGCGGTGGGCGATAAGCGGTAGGCGGTAAGCTTTAAGCGGTAGGCGATAGGCAGTAGGCGGGGGAAAGTTGGCAGTGCACGGTTACTGGCGCCGTCAGACGCGGCAGGCGGGAAGCTTACAGCCTAAAGCCTACTGCCTAAAGCTTACTGCCTACCGCCTACCACCACCCTCGCCGCACTTTAAGCGTGCCTCGACCGGGGATTGGCATGATTCTTGGTCTCCAAATCCGAACGACCATGCCGCGCCCTGCGAAGAACCATCCCAGCCAGAGCAAAGGGACCAAGAATCCGGCCAAATCGGACCAGCCGAAGCGCCCGGCGCCCAAATCCGCCGCCCCGGCGCCCGCGGCCGCACCCGGGCCCGGTCGGGCGCATCCCGATTCCCCGGCGGTGGCGCTGCGTTCGCTGATCCAGCGGCACCTGGTCTCGACGCTGGCGCGGCACGCGGGGTCGGCGACGCCGCGCGACTGGTGGGTGGCGACGGCGCTGGCGGTGCGCGACACGATCCATGTCCGGATGATCGCGACCCAAACGGTGCACAACGCCCAGAACGTGCGCCGGCTCTACTATTTCTCGCTCGAGTACCTCATGGGCCGCCTGTTCGGCAACAACCTGCTCGCGACCGGCATGCTGGACGAGGCCAAGGAGGCGCTGACCTCGCTCGGACAGGACTTCGAGCTGATCCGCGAGTCGGAGGTCGACATGGGACTCGGGAACGGCGGCCTCGGGCGCCTGGCCGCCTGCTTCCTCGATTCGCTCGCGACGATGGACTACCCGGCGCTGGGCTACGGCATCTATTACGAGTTCGGTCTCTTCAAGCAGACGTTCGTGAACGGCCAGCAGGTCGAGCACCCGGACAACTGGATCCGGTTCGGCGGCCCGTGGGAAGTGGTCCGGCCCGAGTACATCCAGGAGGTCCAACTCTACGGTCGGGTGGAAAACGTCTTCGACGACCGGGGCAACTACCGGCCGCGCTGGGTGGACACCCAGCGCCTGATCGGCGTGCCGCACGACATCCCGGTCGCGGGTTACGGCACCGCCACGGTCAACATCCTCCGCCTGTGGGCGTCGAAGGCGTCGGAGGACTTCGACCTCGAGGCGTTCAACCGCGGCGGTTACGTCGAGGCCGTGCAGGAGCAGGCGGTCGGCGAGACCGTCTCGAAGGTCCTGTACCCGAACGACAAGACCGAGAACGGCAAGGAGCTGCGGCTGACGCAGCAGTATTTCTTCGTGGCGTGCTCACTGCGCGACATCGTGCGCCGGCATTTCCGCAACCCCGAGAATTCGTGGGCGAACTTCGCCGACAAGGTCGCGGTGCAGCTGAACGACACGCACCCGGCGATCGCGGTGGCGGAGCTCATGCGGATGCTCCTCGACGAGCAGAACCTGCCGTGGAACGAAGCCTGGGCGATCGTGGCCAAGACCTTCGCCTACACCAACCACACGCTGCTGCCCGAGGCGCTGGAGAAGTGGGGCGTGGGGCTGTTCGAGCGCGTGCTGCCGCGCCACCTCCAGATCATCTACGACATCAACACGCACCTCCTCGCGGCCGTCGAGGCGAAGTGGCCCGGCGACAACGACAAGAAGCGCATCTGCTCCCTCATCGAGGAGAACGGCCACAAGATGGTCCGCATGGCACATCTCGCCGTCGTAGGCTCGCACGCCGTCAACGGCGTCGCGGCGCTCCACACCGAGCTGCTCAAGAAGCACCTCTTCCCGGATTTCGACGCCCTGTTCCCGGGCCGGCTGCAGAACAAGACCAACGGCATCACGCCGCGGCGCTGGCTGCTGAAGAGCAACCCGCGGCTGGCGGGCCTCATCTCCCGGACCCTCGGCGGCAACGACTGGGCCCGCGACCTGGAGCTGCTCCACGGGCTCGAGCGCTACGCCGACGACGCCGACTTCCAGCGGGAGTTCATGGCGATCAAGCGCGCGAACAAGGTGGACTTCGCCGCCGTCATCCAGGCCGAGTGCGGCCTCGAGGTGTCGCCCGACGCGATCTTCGACGTCCAGATCAAGCGCCTGCACGAGTACAAGCGGCAGCACCTCAACCTGCTCCACATCATCGCGCTCTACCGCCGCCTGCTGCAGCACCCGGAGCTCGACGTCGTGCCGCGGGTCTTCGTCTTCGCCGCCAAGGCCGCCCCGGGCTACGACCTCGCCAAGAACGTCATCTACGCGATCAACACGATCGGCGCCCGGATCAACTCCGACCCGCGCATCAACGGCCGGATCAAGGTCGCGTTCCTCCCCAACTACCGCGTCTCGCTTGCCGAGAAGATCATCCCGGCCGCCGACCTGTCCGAGCAGATCTCGACCGCCGGCAAGGAGGCCTCGGGCACCGGCAACATGAAGCTCGCCCTCAACGGCGCCGTCACCATCGGCACGCTCGACGGCGCCAACGTCGAGATCCTCGAGGAGGTCGGGCCCGAGAACATCTTCATCTTCGGCCTGAACGTGGCGCAGGTCGAGGAGCTCTGGGCCCGCGGCTACAACCCGTGGGACGTCTACCATCACGACGAGGAGCTCCGCGCCGTCGTCGACTGGCTGGGCAGCGACTACTTCACGCCCGGCGGCCAGAACGCGTTCTCGCTCGTGCACCACAGCCTGCTGCACGGCGGTGATCCGTTCCTCGTGCTGGCCGATTTCCGCGCCTACTGCGACGCCCAGGCCCGGGTCGACGCCGCCTACCGCGACCATGCCAAGTGGGCGCGGATGGCGATCCTCAACACCGCCCGCATGGGCAAGTTCTCGAGCGACCGCACCATCCGCGAATACGCCGAGCAGATCTGGCGCCTGCCAGCCGTCAAGGTGCCGGTCTCCCCGTAGGCGCACCGTCGGGACGGCGCGCAGGACGTCGAACCTCGGATTTCCGTCGCCCCTTTCGACGTTGGGCGTCCGACGTTCGGCGTTCTCCCGATTGTATCGTAAGCTAAGGCTTGGCGCGGTCTGCCGGTCTGCGCTACCAACTCTTCGCATCGCCATGCCCTTTTCCAGCCGTTGCCTCCTGCTGCTCGCCCTGACGGCGACGGGCGCTGCGCGCGGTGCGGACCTGCTGCTGCCGCCGGTCAGCGGCCAGCTGAGCGGCAAGTTTCAGCCACTGCAGCTGCCCAACGCGCCGGAGCTTTCGTGGACGCTCGTGCTGGCGAGTCCGGGCGGCGATCGTCGCACGGGCGAGCTCGTGGCGGAGGGTCCCGGGACGCGCCTGCGGGTTCAGCTCGATCTGGACGCCGCGGGCAACGGCACCTGGCGCATCGTCGAGGGGCGGGTCGAGCTGAAGGCCTGGCTCAACGGTCAGTTGACCGCCGGCCGCGCCGAGGTGGCCGGGCAGGGCACGTGGCGCGACGGTGACGTCAATGGCGACATCACGGCGCAGCTGCGCGAGGTCGACCTCGGCGAGCTGGCCCGGTTTGCCGACCACGAGCAGGCGTACGTGCGCTCCGCCGAGGGCCGGGTCGAGGGGGTCGTGGGCGTGCGGCTCCGCCACGGCGCCGTCTCCGCCGGGGAGAGCCGCCTGGCGCTGCCGGCCGG
>JAFEGX010000103.1 GCA_018239675.1 Verrucomicrobiota bacterium | reverse complement strand
CTGCGGATCGAGGGCGCCGGCACCGTCGTCATGGCCGGCCACCGGGGCGACCTGCGCATCGACGGCGCCTACAGCCTGTCGGGGGCGAGGGAGTCGGTGATCGCGAACGCCGTCATCGACCCGGCGGACGGCGATCCCGGCGTGTACCTCGACCACGTGACGAACTTCGCGGTCGTCGGGTCGGAGATCACCGGCGTCCGCGACAACGACGGCCTGGACCTCTACGGCGGCGGGCCGGGTGTGAACGGGGCGCTCGTCAAGAACAACGACATCCACGGGGTGCGGCTCAGCGCGAACTCGTGCCAGCACACCGATGGCGTGCAATCGGCGCAGACGAGCGGGCAGCCGAACCGCAACATCCAGATCGTCGGGAACCACATCTGGGACATCGATCAGAACGCCGACATTCAGCTTGACTCGACGCCATCGGGCCGCGCGACGGGCGTGACGGTGGAGGGCAACGACCTGGGCGCGGTCAACTACACGCCGACCACCTGCGTCCCGACGCCGTACCCCAGGTCGATCACGCTGTCGGGCTACCAGGTCGCGGTCCGCGACAACTCGGCCGCCCAGCCGTTCTTCGTGTATCCGGGCTCGGGGTCGATCACCGGCAACCGGGCGCCCAGGCCGCAGTTCTCCGGGGGTGCGAGCTGCTCGACCTACGCGTTCAGCGGGAACGTGTGGTCCGCGAACCCCTATGGGACGAGCTGCCCGTGACCGACCCGGACCCGCGCATCGAGGCGGTAGCGAAGGCGGTGTACGACCGAGAGGCGGCGTCCGCCACCCCGTGGGCGCGCCTCGCCAGCCAGGCGGCCGACGAATGGCGCGCAGAGGCGATCCCCCTCCTCGCTGCCGCTGACGCCGTGGACCCGCTGCGCCACACCGACGACGGCTGGGAGCTGGCGTGGGTGCGGGCCACACCGGGCGAGCGCCGCACCGACATCTTCAACCCTTCCAACCGGGCCGGGGTCGCCCCGGCCGGGACGCCCACGAAGCGAATCTGGCCCGAG
Source organism: Verrucomicrobiota bacterium (assembly GCA_018239675.1). Taxonomy (GTDB): domain Bacteria; phylum Verrucomicrobiota; class Verrucomicrobiia; order Opitutales; family Opitutaceae; genus Opi-474. The sequence goes on along the minus strand of JAFEGX010000103.1, from coordinate 1,563 downwards.
CCGTGACTGACCGGCCCACGATTGTCACGCCGTTCCCGCTCGCTGACGGCCGCGTGCTGCGGGTGGAGCTGCCCGCCGAGGGAATCGACATCGCTGACGCGGAGCGGCTGGTCGCGGTGATCCACGCTTGGACGTTCATCGGGAGGCCGACCGATGACTGACCGCCCGCGCCGCTGGACGCTCGTGGACTTCGGGGACCAGCTCCGCGCCGTCGGGCCGTCGCTCGCCCGCCCGAACCACGTCGATGTGGTCGAGTGGGATCGGGAGAAGGTCGAGGCGGCGATCACGCGCGCCCTCACCGACCTGCTCGACCGCAAGCCCGACTCCACCGCCTACGGCATGGCCCGCGCGATCTTCGACGCGCTCGACCGGGAGCAGACGTGACCGCGCTCGGGGTGGGCGACCGCGTGAAGGTCCGCGACAGCGCCTGGCACCCCGACCTGCGCGGCCAGGCCGGGACGATCGACATGGTGGCCGAGGGGAACCCGCGCGGCCGGTCTCACGAAGCCCGCTCACGGTACGTCCGGGTGGCGCTCGACTACGGCATCCGGCTCGTGAGCATCGACGAGACGACGGGCGGCATGGTCCACAAGCTCGCGGACGTGCAGCCCGACGTCTGGCTGATGCCCGGCGACGTGGAGGCCGCGTGACCGCCCGCTCACCCGAGTACGAATGGCGCCTCGCGAGCACTTGGACGGCGAGCGGCTTGGACTGCGCGATCGTCAGCGTGATGCTGAGCGACCCGACGTGCCGCTGGAAGTGCGGCTACGTGCGCGTCCCCGAGGGCCACCCGTGGCACGGCCGCGACTGCGAGGACATCAACTCCACCTCGGACGGGCTGGCCTTCGGCGGGATCACTTGGAGCGGCGAGATGCCCGAACGGCTCGGCGACGGCTGGTGGGTCGGGTTCGACACCGCCCACGGCACCGGGCCGTGGGACTGGCCGCTCGGGCAGGTCGTGACAGAGACGCGACACCTCGCCCGGCACGCTCGGCGGGCAGCACGGGAGGCCGCGTGACCGGCGACCAGCACGGCCCGCTCACCCGTGAGGTCCACGAGGCCGTCGAACGGGCGCTCGATGAGCATCGCCGCGACATGCGCAGGTTCGGGTGGGTGCTGGCCGCCTACGGCCCGGAGGCCGCGTGGAGGTGGGCGCGCACCGGAGAGCTGCCCGAGATCCCGGAGGGCGAGCTGTGACCCGCCAGCAAGCATCCGACGCGCCCGCCCACGTCCACCTGACGGACGCAACCCACCACCTCGCGAACGCACGCCGGTCGCTCGAGGCCGCCGCCCACGCCGCCCCGAACACCGAACTCAGGCTGGTGCTGCTCGCCGCCGAACGCAACGCCCGCAGGCTCGGCAGGGCCGCGGCCCGGGCAGAACGAGGACCGGTCGCCTGATGGCCGAACGGCACGTCAAGGTCACGATCATCGGCCTGGACGTCGACCAGGCCAAGGCGCTCGCGAAGAAACTCAAGGCGCCGGTCGACCATTCCAACCCGCACCCGGGCCTCCAGGTCGCCGAGGCCGTGCTCACCGTCCCCGCAACCAAGAAGGCCCACCT
>JAFEGX010000102.1 GCA_018239675.1 Verrucomicrobiota bacterium | reverse complement strand
TCGACTGAGCGGGGTCGTGCGGGCATTCTTATGCATGTCCGCATGTCTTGGGGTTGAGGGTTAGTTCTTGGTCGAACCCAACCTCTCAAACCCGCTACATGCGGACAACCTCCTGAAACATCACACCTAGTCCATCAACGCACGCAGCTCGGCGATCTCGGCACGGCGGGAGGGATCGTCCGCGAGGTTTCTGGTTTCCTGTGGGTCGCTGGCCAGGTCGAACAGCAGCCACGGCGAGCCATCGTCGTTGAGGACGAGCTTGCGGGTGCGGGTGCGCACCCCGCGCCACACGCGGTCGCACTGATGCGGCAGGGCCACCACCGAGGGCATCGAGATCCGGGCCGCGGGCGGCGGCGACCAGGCCGGCGACCAGAGCAGCGCCGGCAGGTCGAGCAGCGACACCGCGGAGTCATCGCGGCGCGGCGGGACGCCCGGGCGCCGCACCAGCAGGGGCACCCGCACGCTTTCCTCGTGCGGCCAGCCCTTGCGGAAAAGCCCGTGGGCCCCGTGCATGTCGCCGTGCACGCTGGTCACGACCACGATCGTGCCCGCCGGCACGCCCGCGACGAGCCGTCCGATCGCGCGATCCGTCGCCTCGACGTGGGCGTAATAGCCGGCCAGCTCCCTCCGCGCCTTCACCTCCGCCTCGCCGCCCCGCGGCACGTTGGCCGGCAGGACCAAATCCTCGGGCCGGCCCGCCGTCACCCCGGCGGCGGGTGCGTCGTACGGCGGATGCGGCGCCTCCAGGCTCACCACGCACAGCCAGGGCCGATCCGCTCCGGATTCCGGATTCCGGTACCCGGAATTTTCGAGCCACTCGGCGGCGCGAGCACACACCACGTCGCTCTGGTAGCCGACAACCTGCGTCGGCACAGGTAGCCGGGTGCCATGCAGCCACGGGTCATTCAGCAGGAAGCCGCCCTCGAAGCCCTCCCAGAACGAAAACCCGCCGCGTTCCTGGGGCGGAATGACGGTCCGGGCGTGGGCCGGGCCGACCAGCGCGGCGCGCGGATCGCGCCGGCCGAGATGCCACTTGCCGAAATAGGCGGTGGCGTAGCCGCGCTCGTTGAACCGATGCGCGAGCGTGCGGGCGCCGGCAGGCAGCGGGTCGAAGTAATCGCGGATCCCGTTCCCTGGTGAAGGCACTCCGGTCAACAGGGCCGCGCGGGCAAAGGGACCGAAGGGATGCGGCGTGACGGCCTGGGCGTAGTTCACGCTCGCGGCGGCCAGGGCGTCGAGGCACGGCGTCCGGGCGTTCGGGTCGCCGGCATAGCCGCAGGCCGCCGCCCGCCACTGGGTGGTGAGGATCAGCAGGATGTCGGGGTCGGGCGCGGCCATCGGCCCCACGGTACGGGACGCGGGTCGCAGGGCAATGCACCATGTCACCGGCGGTTTTCTTCTGGCCTCCGGGAACCGCGCGTGTTCCGTGAACCGGTCGTCATGAAACCTTTTGTGCCTGGACGCCCGCATTGGTGGCAGTGGCTGACGATCCTGTCGCTCGACGCGCCGCTGGTCGCGGTGGGGTGGCAATGGCTGCTCGCGCGGGTGGCGCGGACGCCGCTCGGCTGGCATCACGCCTTCATTCTCGGCGTGAGCATCTGGCTCGCGTACGCCGCGGACCGCTGGATCGAGGGCTGGCGGCTGGTGCCGGACCAGATCCGGACGCAGCGGCACCATTTCTACCAGCGCTGGCGCGGCCCGCTCGCGGTCATCTGGCTCGCGGCCCTGGCCGCCGACATCACGCTCGCCGGCACCTGGCTCACCGCCCGGGAATTCACCGCCGGCCTCGTGCTGCTGGGGCCGGTGGCCGCCTACCTGCTCTCGCACCAACTCGTGCACCGGCACCACCCGTGGCGGGCGCCGAAGGAGATCTGCGTGGCCGCGTTGTTTGGCGGCGGCGTGGCGGTGTTCCCCGCGGCCTCGCCGGCGGTGGCGTGGTCCGCGCTCGCGGTGCCGCTGGCCTTCTTCTGCCTGCTCTGCCTCGCCAACTGCGCGCTGATCTCCGTGTGGGAGCAGGCGGTGGACGAGGCCCACGGCCAGACCTCGCTCGCCCTCCAATTCCGCGAGGGCCACGGGGCCGTCCGCGCCCTGCCCTGGCTGATCGCGCTCGCGGCGGCGGTCCTGGCGTACGACCTCGCCGGCCCGCGGCGCACCGCGCTGGTTTGCGCGACAACCAGCGGCCTGCTGCTCGGCTTGGTCGACCTGGCGGAACGGCGCGCCGGCCCGCGCCTCGCCCGCGCGCTGGCGGACATCGCCCTGATGTCGCCACTCGCGGTGCTCTTGTTTGAAGTGGCGTGGTTTTGAGCGCAACCAAGCCGGAGCAGACCTTCACAGGAGGCAACGGAGGGAACGGAGAGTCCATGGTTCGCTCGGCCCCCTCCGTTCCCTCCGTTATCTCCTGTGAAAAGGATCGTGACGCTTGTCACTGCTGACATCCTCCGGCCATGACGTCGACGAAGGGCACCGACTTCAGTCCGCTGGCGCGCGTCTATCAGGCGCTCGAATGGCTGGCGTTCGGCGGGGACCTCGAGCGGGCGCGGTTTGCCCTGCTCGATCGCTTGGCGGGCCGGTCGTCGATCCTGGTCCTGGGTGAGGGTGACGGACGGTGCCTGGCGCGTTTGCTCGCGATCGCGCCTGGGGCCCGGATTGACTGCGTCGATGTGAGTCCCGGCATGATCGCGCGGACGGCCGAGCGGATCGCCCACCTGCCCGGGCGGGAAAACGTGAACCTGCTCTGCGCCGACGCACTGGCGCGGGAATTTCCACCCGGGGCCTATGATGCGGTGGTCACGCTGTTCTTCCTCGACTGCTTCACGCCGGACCAGGCAGCGGGGTTGGTGGAACGGATCGCCGGCGCCCTGCGGCCCGGGGCCTGCTGGCTCTTCGCGGATTTCCGGCTGCCGTCGGCCGGACCGGCCCGGTGGCGGGCGCGACTCTGGCTGGGCGGCCTGTACGCCTTCTTTCGCTGGCGCACCGGGTTGTCGGCCCGAGCGCTGCCACCGTCGGAGGCGCTGATCGAGCAGGCCGGGTTCCGACGCGTGGAGGAGCGGCAATTCCAGTGGGGACTGCTCGGCGCGATCCTCTTCGCGGCCGGGTGACCCCGCGCCTCACTGCAGCTTCATCGGCAGGGCCAGCTTGCGGCCTGCCAGCGCGTCGAGGATCTCGCTGGTGTGCTGCCCTGAGACCTCGCCGAGCCTGATCGACTTGGCCGGGAGGAAATTGTTCACCAGCGCGCAATAGTCGCTGTTGACCATGATCCCGAGCAGCTCGCCGGTCTTGCTGAGGACGAGGTCGCCGCGCGACGGCGCGAAGTCGCCAAACAGCCGCTTGAACAGCCGGTTGTCCACCCGGACGTAGCTGGGCTGGGTCGGGTCGAGCTTGAAGCCAACCTCGCCATAGCCCTTGCCGCTGCCGTTCACGAGCACGGCCTCCGGGAACTTGAACGGCTCGAGCGCCGTCGGGTAGACCTTCACCCCGAGCGCCGCCGCCTGCGCGGGCTCGACCGGGATCGCGATGATGCGCGGATCGAGCGACAGGAAGTGCAGCACCGTCGTCGGCGACGGCCGGGCCGTGGTCCGGGTGAGGTCGACCGTGATCCGGTCCCAGTCCGGCAGCGTGTCCGTGAGCGAGAGCGGCGAATCCTCGATGTGCATCAGCGCGTAGATCTTGGCGCCGTCGGTCACGAGCACCGTGGCCGCCGCCTTTTCCTTCGCCGCGGGGCCGAGGAGACCGGCGCGCACGGCCACGAACCGGGCGGTGACGCGGTTGGCGAGATAATCGCTGAAGAGGACGTTCGCGTTGATGGGCCGGTTTTCCCGGATCTCCTGGGTGAGCTGGCCGGACTTCTCCGCCAGCTGGCCCACGCCCTGGGCGAGCTGCGTGGTGGCTTCCTGGACGCGGATGCGGTCGGCGCGCTCGGCCTCGACCTGGGTCTTGAGCGTGTCGGCGGTCTCGCGGAGCATCTGCTTCTCCTGCTCCGCGACCTTCACGGCGACGGTCAGGCTCTCGATCTTCTGCCGGGCCTCGGCCTGCTGCTGGCCGAGGGCCGCCAGCGCCTGCTTCTGCCGCTCCGCCTCGGTCTGCTTGTCCTCGAGCTCGCGCTGGATCCGCGCGAGCTGCTCCTTGGTCGCGGTGGCGTCCCGCGTCGCCGCGGTGTAGCGCTGGTTGAGCTCGGCCGCGGCCTGCTGGGTGGCGGCGAGCGAGCCGGCGATCTTCTCGCGGTCGGACTGGAGCTGGGCGAGCTTCTGGTCGCGCTGGGCGAGCGTCGACTCGGCGGACGAGAGCTGCTGCGCGAGGGCGTCCCGGCTGGCGCGCTCGTCGGCCAGCGAGAGCCGCATGACCTCGACCAGGTCCTGGTCCTTGGTCGCGGCGGTGGAGGCCAGCTCGGGCACGGGCGGCTGGCGGGGGCGCGTCGGCTCCGCCTTCTCCCAGCGCGTGAGCGCGAGGAGATTGAGCAGGAGAAAATCGCAGAGAATCAGGAGCAGCGTGCGATTCATGACGCGGGTCGGGCGATCGCGGCCTGGCCCTCGAGGATGAGCAGGCGCTTGTAGGGCCGGACGTGGCGGATCTTGACGAACGCGACGCAGGTGATGCCGAACAGGTTCGACGAGTAGGCGGCGAGCAGGTTGGGCTCGATGACCCCGAGAACCTGCAGTACGAGGGCGCTGGCGGTGCCGGCGATGCCCACGTACAGGCCGCCGTCAAAGAGGTTCTCCTCGTTCTCCATGAGCCGGAGCTTGACGAGCGGGGCGAGGTCGGAGCGCGCGACCTCGCGGATCTTCAGCAGGCAGGTGAAATACATCGCGACTTGCAGGGCGGCGAAGACGCCGATCGAGATTAGCGTGGAGGCATCCATGGTGGGTGTGGTGGTGGAGGGGGTGGGCGCCGGCGGCTGCGAGGTGGCCACGAGGGCCGGCAGGACCAGGCGAAAACGGTATTCGGACAGCGGCGCCGCCCGGAGGAGGAAGGGCTCGGACACGATCACGAAGACCGTGGCCAGCAGGAGTGCAAGCACGCCGCTCTTCATGCGCGGGACGCCGAGCGTCGCGGTGGCGCCGGGCGGCACGATCCAGCGGTCGAGCCCGCGGAAAATCAGGAACGCCCCGAGCAGGTAGCCGAGGTACTTGAGGATGATCATCACGCGCGGATGCAGGAGGACGAGCGCCGCGGCCGCGCCCAGGCTCGCGCCGGCGCCGTGGTTGACGGGCACCTGCCAGAGCAGGAGCTGGTTGACCGCGCCCTGGCCGTGCGCCAGCGCCAGCCGGAGGTCGGCCAGGCCGTTCTTGCCGTAAGTGATGAGGTACGAGGCCACCCGGTCGGCGGAGCCCGCGTATAGCGCGGCGGTGTAGATCAGCGGGAGCTGGTCCGGCGCGACCCGCGCGAGATGCGCGAACTCGCCGACAGTCTTCGGGCTCTCGGTGCGGCGGAGGAGTTCGCCCAGCTGGGCCCAGTCGAGCCGCTTGCCGAGCGAGAGCAGGTCGATGAAGCAGGGCTCGAGTTCGCCAAGCTCCTTCTGCGCCAGCGCCGTCTCGGCGAGGCCGCGGAGATCGCGCTGCAGCGGCGGCGCGAGGTGCTCGCCCTGGTACAGCAGGGCGGTCAGGAGGATCACGGCCTCGAGCGGCTGCCCGCCGGGCTCGTGGGCCGGGACGAACCGGCCGGTGTTCGACAGCTCCCGCAATCGCAGGAGCGACTGCACGCCGAGGGAGCGCGACTGCGAGAGGTAGGAGCGGAGCGTCTGCCGGGCGTTCTCCGTGATGAAGAAGGTCAGGACCGGCGTGCTCGCGGGGCGGCCCCGGTTTTCCCGGAGGTTGAACAGGGGATCGAGGAACGGGTCCCACCCACCCCACGCCACCATCTCGGGCGCGTGGGACGACAGCGCGTCCAGGCCCTTCGCGAGGGCCGGCACGCCGGGATCCTGCACGGCCTTCGCCGCCTCGAGCGCCAGCGCGGCGGGACCGATCTTCTCGGACTCGACGAGCTGCAGGCCGAACTGGGCGACCGACGGGGTGCCGAGGCCCGCCTCGCGCAGCAGGGCCGGGCTGATGGACTTGAGGTTCACCGGCAGCGACCACGCCGCGAGCGCCAGCAGGAACCCGACCGCCACCATCAGGGGGGCGGTGAGCTGAAAACGGGCGGCGCGGGCCGAGGCGGTCATGGTGGCGGAGTATCTAGTTGCGGGCCGCCGATGGCAAACCCACCCTCGCGGCACACCGACCGATGTCCTTTACAATTGTTCACTACAACGACCCGGTTTTGCGCAAGAAAGGGGAAAAAATCACCACCTTCGACGCGGCATTCGCGACGCTGGCCGCCCGGATGGTCGAGGCAATGCACGCCCACCATGGCATCGGGTTGGCGGCCCAGCAGATCGGCAAGGCCCTGCAGCTCTGCGTGGTTGATGTCCGCCCGGCCGAGGCCGACTTCAACTGGATCCTCGACGGGGCCAAGCCGCCACTCGACCTGTTCATGCCCATGGCCGTGGCCAACCCGAAGATCACGGTGATCAAGGGCACCGACGACACCATCGCGGAGGAAGGCTGCCTCTCGTTTCCCAACATCCGGGCCGACGTCGAGCGGCCGGACGCGATCGAGATCCATTTCCAGGACGAACGCGGCGTGCCGCATGTGCTGCAGTGCGACGGCCTGCTCGCCCGCTGCCTCCAGCACGAGGTCGACCATCTCAACGGGGTCCTGTTCATTGACCGCATGACCAAGAAGGTCCGGGCGACGGTCGACGAGCCAGTCAAGGCCCTTGCCAAGCAGACGCGGGAGGAAAAGCGCGGCACCCCGCCGGCGGCAAAATCCGCATGACGAAACCCCGGTCCATCGCGACGCGCACGGGCGACGACGGCACGACGAGCCTGCTCTACGGGCAGCGGGTGCCGAAGGACCACTTCCAGATCGAAGCGGTCGGCGCCTGTGACGAGCTGAACGCGGCGATCGGCGTGGCGAAGGCCTCGTCCACGCACGCCGTGCGCCGGGCCGAACTTGAAGAAATCCAGCACGACCTGGTGGCGCTGATGGGCGAGATGGCCTGTGCCGAGGGGGACGTCGCCCGGTACACGGAGTCAAAGTTTCGCAAGATCGGCGCCCCAGAGCTGGCGCGCCTCGACGCCGCGATCGCCGCGCTGGAGGCGAAGTCGTTGAAGCTGGACGGCTGGGCCACGCCCGGCGCGAATCTCCACGCCGCCGCCCTCGACCTCGCCCGCACCGCGGCCCGCCGCGCCGAGCGGCGCATCATCTCGCTCCCGGCCCAGGGCCGCACCGTCCGGAGCGTGCTGCAGCAGTACATCAACCGCGTGTCCGACCTGCTCTGGCTGATGGCGCGCGAGGCCGAGCAATAGCCGGCCGCGCGGGCGCGACAGCGGACGGGGCGAGTCCGTCCGAATATTCCACGACGCAGTCTTGTCATCGGGCGGAGAACCGTCCAAACGTACCCGCATGATCTCCGCCGTCCTGATGATTGTCCTCGCCGTTGGGTACCGGGTGCTGGCCGTGCACGAGCCGTCGCTCTCGAATTTCGCCCCGCTGATGGCGCTGACGTTCTGCGGCGGACTCTATTTCCGCGACCGCCGCCTGTGGCTGGTGCCGTTCGCCGCGCTTGTGCTTTCGGACCTCTACATCGACCGCTACTATGCGATCCAGTACGGCTACCTGTGGACCTACAACGCGGCCATCGTCCGCGCGTTCTGCTTCGCGGTGTCGCTCGGCCTCGGCTGGCTGGTCTCCCGCCAAAAGAACTGGCTCAACCTCTTCTCCGGCGTCCTCGGCGGCGCGGTGTTCTTCTACCTCGTGACGAACACCCAGTCGTGGTTCATGGACCTCGGCTACGCGAAGACGCTCGCCGGCTGGTGGCAGGCCATGACCGTCGGGCACCCGGAATTCGCGCCGACCGTGACCTTCTTCCGGAACTCGCTCGCCAGCGACTTCCTCTTCACCGCGGCGTTCGTGCTGGTGATGGAATACCGCGCGCTTCGCGCCGATCAGCCCAGCCTGCTCCGCCGCCAGGCGGCTTGAGCAGCCGTCCGCTTTCAGCAATCAGCCACCCGCCTTGAAGCGGGTGGCTTTTTTGTGGACCGAAGCGGCGGGCGTGGCCGATTGAAGGTTGAGCGTCAAGCGTAGTGGGCCGGCGAGTCCGGATCCGCCCGGCCCTGCTTCTGCTGACACCTGAACGTTCCTTATCGTCTCACAGGAGGTCCGCCGCCAGCTCAGCGAGCCTCGAGCGCTCGCCCTTCGTGAGCTTCACATGCGCGGCGATCGACTGGCCCTTCATGCGATTGTGGCAGAAGACGAGCCCGTTGCTGCGGGAGTCGACGTACGGATTGTCGATCTGCGCCGGGTCGCCGATCAGGACGATCTTCGAGCCCTCGGAAATGCGGGTGATGACGGTCTTCACCTCGTGCGGCGTGAGCTGCTGCGCCTCGTCGAGGATGAAGAAGCGCCGGGCGATCGAGCGGCCACGGATGAACGCCAGGGCCTCGATCTCGACCAGGCCGCTCTTGAGCAGGCGCTCGTAGGGCTTGAGCAGGGCGGTGCCGTTGGCGCCGCCATTCGACAAATGTTGCGGCGGAGCCACGGCGGTCATCGCGGCGAGGTACGCCGGGTCATGCTTCTTGTGCTTTTTCTTCGAGACCTTCTTGGAGGCGAACTGCGGGTCCTTTTGCGGCTTCGACGGGATCAGCACCTCGAGCGCGTCGTAGTAGGGCTGCAGCCAGGGCTTCATCTTCTCCTCGAGCGTGCCGGGGAGGAACCCGATGTCCTTGCCGAGCGCGATCACGGGACGGGAGATCGAGACCCCGTCGTAGCGGGAATTGTCGTCCCACGTCTGGTGGAGCGCGCCGGCGATCGAGAGGAGCGTCTTGCCCGTGCCCGCCTTGCCGAAGCAGGTCAGCATGTGGATGCTGTCGTCGAGCAGCGCATCGAGGAAGAACTGCTGCTCGAGGTTGCGCGCACGGATCGGGATTCCGCCCGGCGCCTTCACAAAGTCCGGGATCTTCAGCCGCTTCACGATGCCGCCGCCGTAGTAACGCGCGGGCATCGTCTTGCCCTCGTCGGAGCGGAGCAGGACGTATTCGTTGAGGTAAAGCGGCTTCGCGGCGTCCTCGCTGAGCTCGAACTCGCCCTCGGAGCAGAAGCGCTGGAGTTCGTAGAGATTCACGCCGATTTCGCCGTAGCTCGCCTCCTCCGAGGTCTCCGGGACCTTGTCATTGAGGTAGTCCTCGGACTCGAGCCCGACCGCGCGCGCCTTGAGCTGCACGTTGACGTCCTTCGTGACGAGGATCGTCGGCGGCGGGTACTGTTCCTGCACGAACAGCGCGGCGGCAATGATGCGGTTGTCCTTCTTCGTGAGATCCGGGAGGATCGAGCGCAGCCGCTGCATGCCGGCGGAAGTGCGCCCGCCGTCCATCAGGTAAGGGTTGATGATGATCGTGAGCGTGCCGCCGGTCGGGAGCTCCACCCCCTCATGCATCGAGCGGGAATCGGGCAGCAGCTCCTGAAGGATCCGGTGAACCCGGCGCGCGTTGCGTCCGCGCTCGGTTGATTGCTCGCCCTTGATCGAGTCGAGCTCCTCGAGGACCTCGACCGGGATCGCGAGGTTGTTTTCCTCGAACTTGTAAATTGATTGCGGGTCGTGGAGCAGGACGTTCGTGTCCAGCACGAAGGTCTTAACTTTGGCCGATACCTTGATCCGCGAATGAGGGGCTACCGCCCCGCGCAGGTTTTCCATCGGTGTGGATATCTTGTGAATAACCCTGCACACGCGGTGCCATTTGTCGATGATAGAGTTACACAGACCGCATTATTTAGCCTAATCGCCATCGAAGCGCCGACCACGGCGGGGAACTAATAGGTCGGGCACCCAGGTCGGGCGAGAAACCAGCCGGCCGGGCCAAAAAAGAAGGCGGGCCGCCTACCCCTAGACGGCCCGCCTATAACTTTCTAACTTACCCCAAATCTCCCGCTAAGCGGGAGTGCTGGCTAAGACGGCGGCGACGCGAAAAGGTTCCAAAGGAGGCGGTATTTCCAGAAAGGCGCCCGCTCGGGAAAGTCTGGCGCTCCTTTCACCTCCAGGTCAGTCGGCCAAACCCTACGTTGTGTCTGCCGGCTTGGGTTTCTTGGGCTTGGGCGGGGCCCAGAGGCGCAGGAAGTATTCGGCGAGGTTCTTCAGGCTGACGCGCTGGGTGCCCTCATGCCGGGCGGCATCGCGAAACTCCGCCACCACGGCCGTCCGCTCCTGGTAATAGCGCCAAAGGTCGCCATCGAGCTGGCGGGCGGCCTCATGCGGGTCCGGGACATTTGCCGCCAGTTTCAGAACTTTCGCCTGCCAATGATGTCTTTCTTCCGGATGACGTTGCACATAATCGAACAGTCGCTGTTCGCTCCGGTTGAGGCTCATGGCGCGAACCTGCCCCGCCGCGCCTAAAAAACAACCGCAAAGCCCAGCCCACCCTTTCATTGCTTTTCCGCCGTATCACCCTCATATCACCGATTGATCAACCCCTCCTTGAACATGTGGTCCAAAATCAAAGAGCAACTCCCGACCGTCCTTCTCACCGCGCTGCTTATCACCGGCGCCGCTTTCTGGCTCCATCAGCGTACCGTGAACGAAATGGCGGCGCGCGAGCAGGCCGAGATCACCCCGCTGCGCGAGCAGAATGACGCTCTCAAGGCCGCTTCCGAGGAGAACCGCCGCCAGATCGAGGCGACGAACAAGCTCCTCAAGGACGCCATCGCCAAGCGCCAGGCCGACATGTTCATGACCGACGAGGAGATCAACAAGCTCAACGCCGACAAGATCAACGCCCTCGCTGAGGCCGTCGCCAAGAAGGTCCAGCCGTACAATCCGCTCCCGAAAACGCCTGAGGAGGCCGAGCGCATGCAGAATGAGCAGGTCGACAAGGTCTCCTCGCGCATGACCGAGAAGATCCAGCCGATCCTCGCCGAGATGGCGAACGACCAGCACCTCACCCGCGACTCGATCGCCGCGTACAGCCAGAAGATTTCCGACCAGGTCGGCGTGGTGCTCACCTCCGAACTCGCGAAGAACCAGCAGCTCAACAACAACCTTCAGGCCACGCAGGCCGTCGCCCAGGACGCCCTCAAGCTCTCCCACGAGATTACCGCGCTTTACCTCAGCTCGTTCAAGGATCAGGGCCTGATCACGCGCCTGCTCACCCTCCCCGCCAATGTCGTCAAGGACGCCGCCAGCCTCAGCATCGTCTCAAGCAGCGAGCGCAAGAAGGTCGAGGGCGACCTGATCAACCGGATGAACGACATCGACAAGCGCCTCGCCGAGATCCAGGCGCAGGCGCCGAAGAAATAGAGGGACCAGGAACCAAGTTCACAGGTAACAAGATCCAGCGGCCGCGCGAATTTCGCGCGGCCTTTTTGTTTTGTGGCACGGTGGCTAGCGGGACGGTGGGAGGTCGGAACGCGCGTCGGGCTTCAACGCGTTTCACCCCGGCTGTCTTCCTGCTTCTTGCCCCCTGCTCCTTGTCCCCTGCCTGATGAAGTAGGAGCGCGGCGTTGCCGCGCAGGTAACAGGAGCCAGGGTGCAAGTATCGGGAAGACAGCGGGTGGAACGCATGGTCCCAATGCGTTAGCCCGATTCGAACT
>JAFEGX010000101.1 GCA_018239675.1 Verrucomicrobiota bacterium | reverse complement strand
GGCGATAGTCATGGTGATATGGAAGGGATACGAACAGGGGGCAGTTTGATCAGGGAACCCCGGCGCGCCAGAAGGAACTGTTTACAACGCGGTTGATTGTTTCCAATCCCAGCCGCAACCTAACCGGGCCTCTCGCATGCGCTTCCGCCACCTTTTCGTCCTGCTGCCGCTCCTCGGCGCGTCGCTGCTGGCGCAATCGCCGTTGAACCGCCCGGTGCCGTTCGTGGCCGCGAAGACCACGCCGTCGCCCGGCGAATCGGCGCTTACGCTCGCCGCCGCGGACCGCGCGCTCGAGCTGGGATTTCCAACCGTGGCGGCGGGGCTCTACCGGGGACTGCTCGCGGCGCCGGACGTCGACCGCGGCCGCGCGGTGCTCGGGCTCGCGTCGGCCCTGATCGACGACAGCCAGCCGGCGGACGCGGAGCAGGCGCTGCGCGAATACGTCGGCCTGCGCGGCGCGGCGTGGCATCTCCGGCTGGCGCTGGCCTTGCTGCAGCAGGGCAAACTCCCGCAAACCAAGGCGGAAGTCGCGCTCGTGAAACCCGAGGACGTCGGCGCGGCCGACCGCTCGTGGTATCTCTACCTGCAGGGCCAGGTCGTCGAGTCGGCCGGCGATCTGAACCGCGCGAAGGAACTTTACCAACAGGCCGAAAGCGCGGCGCTGAGCGGCCTGGCCCGCGCGCGCTTCGTGCTCGCGCGCGAGCAGGCGCGGCTGCGGCTCGGGCCGGTGACCGAGGCCGAGGCGGAGGTGCAGCGGCGCAACCTCGAGCAATTCCAGGGGCGCAAGATCAGCTACGGCATCGCGCGGACCTACGCGGCGATGCTCGACTCGCTCGGCCACAAGGAGCGCGCGGTGGCCCTGCTGCAGCAGCAGCTCGCGACCATGCCGGTGGAGGAGCGCGACGAGCTCGACACGACGCGCCTCGTGCTCGGCCTGATCGGCGGCGCGGCCGAAGGGGCGGGGCGCAACGCCCTCGGCGAACTCGTGCGCGACGGCAACGACCGCGACCTGCAGCGCGTGGCGCTGCAGCTGCTGGCCAAGGCGTCGACGCGCGACCCGGCGCGGTCGGACTTCCGCCGTCGGCTCGACGCCCTCATCTCCCAGCCCTCGCCGCACCCCATCCTGGAGGACCTCCTCCTGTTTCGCGCGGTCCTCCTGCTGGCGGACAAGGCGTACGGCCTGGCGGAGGACGACGCGCGGGCGCTGCTCCAGAAATTTCCCGGTTCCCCGCTCAAGGCCCATGCGCTCGGCGTGCTGACGGCCTCGGCGTGGGAACAGCTGCGGTACCGCACCGCGGCCGACTACGCGGCGAAAGCGCGCGCGGAGCTGGCGGCGGGGCCGGCCCGGGCGCAGCTCGGCGTGCTGGTGGCCGAGGCGTGGTTCCGGGCGCGGGACTACCGCAGCGCGGCGGACGCGTATGCGGCGACGCTGGCCGAGCCGCCGGTGGGTGTGCCGAAGGGCGACCTGATGTTCCAGCGCGTGCTGGCGGAGATCGAGACCGGCGAACTCGACCGCGTGCAGCAGGTGCTCGACGACATGGCGAAGGATCCCGCGTTCGACGCGGTGAACCTCTGGCAGGCGGAGTGGAACCTGTCGCGGGCCCTTCAGGTGCAGGGCCAGGTGGCGGCGGCCTATTCCCGCGTAAATCGCCTGCTCGCGTCTCCGCGGGCGCCGGGTGGACAGCTCGCGCCCGAACTGCGGGCGCGCATGGCCTGGCTGCAGGCCAGCCTCTCGCTGGAGGCGGGCCAGGCGGAGCAGACGCTGCGCCTGGTGGATGCGCTGCCGGCGGCGATGGAGGGCGTCACGCCCGCGTTGCGCGGCGAAATCACCAGCACGGCCGCGCTGCTCAAGGCCCGGGCGAGCTTCGAACTCGGCCGCGAGGCCGTGGCGCTGGATCTGCTGGCCAAGCTGCGCAAGGACTTCCCGGGATCGGATGCGGCGGTGTATTCCTACTTCGTCGAGGCGAAGCACTACGCCGAGCAGGACAAGACGGCGGAGGCGCAGCTGCTCCTGACGAAGCTGGCGGAGGAATTCCCGAACAACACCTACGCGCCGTATGCGCTCTACCAGGCGGCGCTGCAGGCGGAGCGGCGCGGCCAGGAGTCGAATCTCGTCGAGGCCAACCGGCTGATCGAGGACCTCGTGCGCAAGTATCCGCAGAGTGACCTGGTGTTTTATGCGCGCCTGAAGCAGGGCGACCTGCTGCGGAAGCTGAACCAGTTCCAGCAGGCCCAGCAGGTGTACGAGTCGCTCGTGAACAATTTCGCCCAGCACAAGGACGTGATCCTTGCGCAGCTGGCGCTCGCGGAGTGCCACCACGCGCAGGCCGCGGGCGACCCGGCGCACGGCGAGACGGCGATCGTCCTGTTCGAGCATCTCCGCGACCGCATCGACGCGCCGATCCCGGTGCGGGTCGAGGCGGGGTTCAACCTCGGTTACCTCTATTCGCGGCGCAGCGCGGCGGAGCGCGACCGCGGCGACACCGCGCGGGCGCAGACCGACGCCGCGAAGGCGGTGGAGGTCTGGTGGAAGGATGTCGTGCACGAGTTTCTCGTGAAGGACCCGGCGGTGGCGGACGAACTTGGCGCGAAGGGCCGGTACTGGATGGCCCGGACGCTGGTGGAACTCGGGATGCTGTTCGAGCAGCAGGAGAAACTCGAGGAGGCCAAGGAAGCGTGGCTGCTCATCCTCAAGTCGAAGCTGCCCGGCGAGGACCTGGCGAAGGCGCGGCTCGAGCGCTTTCACCTGCCGGCGGCGAAACCCTGAGCGCGCCGAAACCCGTTTACGCCCGGCGCTGAAATCCCTCTAACTCCCCAACCGATGCCCGACCTAAGTCTATTCGCGAAAGGCGGCCCGATGATGTGGGTCCTGCTCGCCCTCGGCCTGCTGGGCCTGGTGATCTTCATCGAACGGACGCTGTTCCTGCACCGCGGCCAGATTCGCTCCACGGCGTTCATCAACGGCATCAAGAACATCCTCGGCAAGCAGCGCATCGTCGAGGCGCTGACCGTGTGCGAGGAGACCCCCGGCCCGGTGGCCGCGGTGGTGAAGGCGGCGCTGCTGCACGCGGACGACAATCCGGATGCGATGCGCTTTCATGTGCAGGAGGCGGCGGTGGTGGAGCTGCCCGCGCTGGAGCGCCGCCTGTCGAGCATCGCGGCGATCGCCCAGGTGGCGCCGCTCGTCGGCCTGCTGGGCACGGTGCTCGGGATGATCGAGACCTTCCTGGCCTTCGAAAAGGGCGGCAACTACGCGACGGCGAGCGCGCTCTCGGGCGGCATGTGGCACGCCCTGCTGAGCTTCGCCGGCAGCCTGATGCTCGCGATCCCGGCGCACCTCGCGCATCACTTCCTCAAGGGCCGCGTGCGGGCGATCGTGCGCGACGTGGAGTGGGCGGGGAACGAGATCATGAAGTACCTGCAGACCGAGTATCGCGGCCGGACGACGGTCGCGAACGACGGGCCGGAGGAGAAGACGTGATCACGCGGCCCCTCGACCTCCAATCGAAACTTCGGCACGGCCCGAGGAACTTCGACCTGCTGTTCCTGGTGAACGGCGGGCTGCTCGTGATGTTCTTCATGCTGTTCGACTCGAAGTTCGTGCTGGCGCCGGGACTCGGCGTGGACTTCCGCCTGCCGGTGATGCCGGGGGCGATGGCGAACGCGATGGCGACCTCGAGCACGATCAGCGTGAAGAACTCCGGGCAGATCTTCGCGGACGGGCTGCTGACCATGGACCAGCTGCGCGAGTGGCTGAAGGCCGAGGCGCGCAAGACGAAGCAGCCCTCGCTGCTGGTCCGGATGAGCGCGGGCGTACCGGTGGCGGTGCAGAACGAAATCGTGAGCGCGGCGCGGGAGGCGGGATTTGGCGCCAACATCGTGCTGGCGGCGGAGGAGCCGGCAGCCGACGGCACGAAAGGACGCTGAACCATGCAAGGGTGGGGCAATCGCCGGCAGTGGACATGGATCGCCGTGGGGTCGGTGCTGGCGTTCGTGGTTGCGATGACCCTTTTCCGGCCGGCCAACGGGACGGCCACGGCGCCGGACCAGGCCAGGACCGGTCGGCCGGCACCGGTCCAGCTGGTCAACCTAAAGAAAAACGATGCAGCGTTGACCGATCCGACGCCGCTTTTCCTTCCGACCGAATGGAATGCGGCCCAAGACCCCCTGCCGGAGTCGGCAAGGAGGGAGCCGGGCAGCTCGTTCGCGGGTTATCCGGCCAAACTAAAGTTCGCGCAGAACGAGCTGACCCTGACCCTGCCCCCTCCGGTGGAAGTACCTGCAAACCCGTCACTAGCATTGGAATTGGGCCGGCCGCCCCAGACCTTTCTCGGGCTGAATCCAGAATCCAATCCAGTTAAGCAACTCGCTGCCAGAAAGGCATTTGTTGAGATTGTCTCCGCCCGGGATGGCGAACCGGTCATGACCGAGGCACTTTCGGATGCAAGTCCGCCGGACAGCCAGGGGGGATGGCAACCGATGGAGTTCCTGGTGGCGGTGGATGCCATGGGATTGGTGGGGCCACCGATCCTGACGGAAAGTTCGCGGGTGCCCGGGGTGGACGGGTACTTCCGAATTTACCTCGAAAAATCGCTCCGGGTGGGGCAGCGGTTGGCGCCGGGATTTTACCGGATATCGGTTGGTCCCTAGATTTTCGGGGAAAAGCGCAAGTTTGCTGTTGACGGGCAATTTTTAGGCCCGCACTTTCTCCCCTCTTTTTCGTTTTTTGACGCTCCCTTGGTCTGCCCAGATAGCTCAGTTGGCAGAGCACGTCCTTGGTAAGGACGAGGTCGCCGGTTCAAATCCGGTTCTGGGCTCCAGGTCAACGTCGCACGACTTCTGCGACGTAAAAACAGAGGTCAAAACATAGTTTAACCCGCTAACACTCAAACCCACATGGCTAAAGGTACATTCGAACGCAAGAAACCGCACGTCAACGTTGGCACGATTGGCCACGTCGACCACGGCAAAACCACGCTGACCACCGCGATCCTCGCGTGCCAGGCGCGCAAGGGCCTCGCTGAGGTCAAGTCCTACGCGGACATCGCCAAGGGCGGCACCGTTCGCGATGCCTCCAAGATCGTCACCATCTCGGTCGCCCACGTGGAATACGAGTCGGAGAAACGCCACTATGCCCACGTTGACTGCCCGGGGCACGCTGACTTCGTGAAGAACATGATCACGGGCGCCGCCCAGATGGACGGCGCGATCCTCGTGGTTTCGGCCGCGGACGGCCCGATGCCCCAGACCCGTGAGCACATCCTCCTCGCCCGCCAGGTGGGCGTGCCGAAGATCGTGGTGTTCCTCAACAAGGTCGACCTGATCGACGACAAGGAGCTCCTCGACCTCGTCGAGATGGAGATCCGCGAGCTGCTCACCAAGTACCAGTTCCCCGGCGACACGACCACGATCGTTCGTGGCTCGGCCACCGCCGCCCTCGAGGGCAAGCCCGAGGGCGAGGCCGCCATCACGGCCCTCATGGCCGCGATCGACGCGGACATCCCGGAGCCGGCGCGCGAGATGGACAAGCCCTTCCTGATGTCCGTTGAGGACGTGTTCTCCATCACCGGCCGCGGCACCGTCGCGACGGGCCGTATCGAGCGCGGCGTCGTCAAGGTCAACGACACGGTCGAGATCGTCGGCCTGCGTGACACGACCACCACGGTGGTCACCGGCATCGAGATGTTCCGCAAGCTCCTCGACAGCGGCCAGGCGGGCGACAACGTCGGCCTCCTCCTCCGCGGCATTGAAAAGGACGGCATCGAGCGCGGCCAGGTCCTGGCGGCGCCGAAGTCGATCACCCCGCACAAGAAGGCCAAGGCCGAGATTTACGTCCTCTCGAAGGACGAGGGTGGCCGTCACACGCCGTTCTTCACCGGTTACCGTCCCCAGTTCTACTTCCGCACGACGGACGTGACGGGTGTGGTGAACCTGCCGAAGGGCGTGGAGATGATCATGCCGGGCGACAACATCTCGGTCGACATCGACCTGATCGTGCCGATCGCGATGGAGAAGACCCAGAAGTTCGCCATCCGTGAAGGCGGCCGCACGATCGGTGCCGGTCGTATCACCGAGATCGTCGAATAAGCCAGTCACCAACCGTTTAACTCGACACCGCCGAGGCCTCGAATCCGGGGTCTCGGCTGTGTCGTCTAAGAAAGCCAAACACAGGCGTGTAGCTCAATTGGTAGAGTAGCGGTCTCCAAAACCGTTGGTTGGGGGTTCGATTCCCTCCGCGCCTGCCAAATTTCTGCCCATGAAAAACCCGTTCAGCAGCACCCGCATCTTCCTCGGGGAGATGGTCGGTGAGCTCCAGAAAGCCACCTGGCCCACGCGCACGGAACTGCGCGATTCCACCGTCATTGTCATCGTGGCCTCGGTGATTCTCGGCGTTTTCACGGCAATCAGCGATTTCTCCCTGTTCCAGTTCGTGGACCTCTTCACGAGGTTGGTCAGCTAACCCGCCGCCATGTCCACCTCCACGACCGCCCCGGCGAACGCCCAGTGGTTCGCCCTCCACACGCTCTCTGGCCAGGAGAACAAGGTTAAGACCTACATCGACAAGTTCAAGAAGGCCGAGGAGCTCGACGACTACATCTTCGAGGTGCTGCTCCCGACCGAGGTGGTCTCCGAGGTCAAGAACGGCAAGAAGTCGACCAAGGTGCGCAAGCTCTACCCGGGCTATGTGTTCATCCAGATGTGCCTCTACGGCGAGGACAAGAAGGTCATCAACAAGCCGTGGTACTTCGTGAAGGAGGTCTCGGGCGTCATCGGCTTCGTCGGCGGCGACCAGCCGGCGGCACTGCGCCAGGCCGAGATCGACGAGATCCGCGCCCGCATCGAGGCGGCCAACGGCAAGGAAGTGCCGAAGGTCCAGTACACCGTGGGCGAGGAAGTGAAGATCAACGACGGTGCCTTCGCCAGCCTCACCGGCCGCATTGACGAGATCGATCCCGAGCGCGGCAAGCTCAAGGTCTCCGTTTCCATTTTCGGCCGGTTCACCCCGGTCGAGCTCGAATACTGGCAGGTGCAACGTGTCACCGAGTGACCCGACGCCCTCTTTGCAACCGCCGACGTTCGCCCACCGCAAACTAAACACCCGCCACTCCCACTCACATGGCTAAGAAGATCCAAGGTTATATCCGCCTGCAGCTGCCCGCCGGCGCCGCGAATCCCGCGCCCCCGGTCGGCCCCGCGCTCGGCGCCCAGGGCGTCAACATCATGGCGTTCTGCAAGGAGTTCAACGCGAAGACCAAGGACCAGAACGGCATGATCCTGCCGGTGGTCATCACAGTCTACAGCGACAAGAGCTTCACGTTCATCCTCAAGTCGCCGCCGGCGTCCGTGCTCCTGAAGAAGGCCGCCAACATCGCATCCGGCTCCGCCCGTCCCAACCAGGACAAGGTCGGCAAGGTCACGAAGAAGCAGCTCCTCGAGATCTACAACATCAAGAAGGCCGACCTCAACGCCCGCAATCCCGAGGCCGGCATCAAGGTCATCGCCGGCACCGCCCGCAACATGGGCATCGACGTCATCGACTGATTTTCCGTCCAGAAAACCAAAACACTCAACGCGGGAGCCCTTCGACTTTGCTCAGGGCGTTCGCACCGCAAGGAGTAAAAAATGCCCAAGGCCCACAGCAAACGCTACCACAGCGCCGTCAAGGTCGCTGACCTAACCAAGGAGTATCCACTCGCCGAGGCGGTGGAGATCCTCGCCAAGTTCCCGAAGGCGAAGTTCGACGAGACCGTCGAGCTTTCGTTCAACCTCGGGGTTGATCCCACCGCCGGTGAGCAGATGGTGCGCGGCACCACGCCGCTCCCGAACGGTTCCGGCAAGAAGGTCCGGGTGCTCGTCTTCACCGACGATCCCGCGAAGGCCATCGCCGCCGGTGCCGACCATGCCGGCCTGCAGGACATGATGGCGAAGATCAACGAGGGCTGGCTCGACTTCGACGTCGCGATCGCGACGACCGAGGCGATGAAGACCGTCCGCACGATCGCCCGCGTCCTTGGCCCGAAGGGCCTGATGCCGAACCCGAAGTCCGGCACCGTGACCGATGACATCGCCGCCGGCATCAAGGCCGTGAAGGCGGGTCGCGTGGAATTCAAGATGGACAAGGCCGGCAACATCGGCGTCGGCGTCGGCAAGCGCTCGTTCACCCCGGCGCAGATCGTCGAGAACGCCACCGCGGTGCTCGACGCCGTGGGCAAGGCCAAACCCGCCTCCTTCAAGGGCGGCAACTACATCAAGAACGTCGCGATCTCCTCGAGCATGAGCCCGGGCGTCCGCATCGCGTCGGTCGAGTTCAGCAAGTTCTAAGGAGTCCCAACCATGAGAGCCGAAAAAAACTACCTGATCGCCGAGGTTGAGACCCACCTCAAGAAGTCCGACTACGTGATCCTCGCGAATTTCACGAAGGTGACGGTTTCCGACGTCGCGGAGCTGCGCAAGCGGCTCGACGCCGAGAAGGCCGAGTTCCACGTGGTGAAGAACAGCTCGCTGCGCGTCGCGGCCAAGGCCCTGGGCCTGCCCGAGTTCGAGAGCGCGCTGGCCGGCCCGACGGCCATCGTCGTCGGCGGCAAGAACTCCGCGGGCGTCGCCAAGATCCTGAAGAAGTTCTTCGAGGAAAAGCAGAAGCTAGAGGTCAAGGTGGGCGTGATGGACAAGAAGATCGTATCCGCCGCCGACCTGGCCAAGATCGCGGACCTGCCCTCCTTCGAGGCGCTGCGCTCGCAGCTGCTTGGTCTCTTCACCCAGAACGCCGCGGCCTTCGTCCGCGTCATCGACGCCAAGGTCAAGAAGGAGCAGCCCGCTGCTCCGGCCGCGTAAACTCAACCTTAATCCAGAAACCATTTTCCGGGTGCGGCTGGTCCGCCAGCCGTGCCCGGAAGTAAACACCCATTGGAGCCGGCTAGGGGATACGTCTCTTAAACGCGTTTCACCTCCCGAAACCGCTAGCCCGCTCCAGGAGTCGTCACCATGAGCAACATCACCAAAGAACAAGTCATTGAATGGCTCTCGAGCCAGACGGTCCTCGACCTCGCCGCCCTCGTGAAGGAACTCGAGACCAAGTGGGGCGTGTCCGCCGCCGCCGCCGTCGCCGCCGCGCCGGCCGCCGGTGCCGCCGCGGGCGCCGCCCCGGCTGCCGAGGCGCAGACCGAGTTCACCGTCATCCTCAAGGAGGCGGGCGCGAACAAGATCGGCGTCATCAAGGAAGTCCGTGCCATCACGGGTCTGGGCCTCAAGGAGGCCAAGGATCTCGTCGAGGGTGCGCCGAAGCCGGTCAAGGAGAACGCTCCGAAGGCCGAGGCCGAGGAAATCAAGAAGAAGCTCGAGGCCGCTGGCGCCAAGGTCGAACTCAAGTAAGACCGCTTGGTTCAACCAACCGCCACGTTCTCATCCCCTTCAGGGCAGGCCGGGTCCATCCCCGGCCTGTCCTTTGCCTTTTCCGTAATCGTTCTTTCGTTCGTTTTCCGCGTCGTGCGCTGAGCACGACGCCTTTGTCCCTTTCCGTTCCTTAACCCTCACCGGGAATCCTCATGGCCGACCGCACACATTCCGAACGCATCAACTTCGGCAAGCTCCGCGAAGTCCTCCAGCCGCCGAATCTCATCGAGATTCAGATCACTTCGTACCTCGACTTCCTGCAGAAGGGCACGCCAGAGAAGCAGCGCAAGCCCCAGGGCCTCGAGGCCGTGTTCCGTGAGGTGTTTCCGATCCAGTCGTACGATGAGCGCCTGACGCTCGAGTACGTCTCCTACACGCTCGGCGAGCCCAAGAACACCGAGCTCGAGTGCCTGCGCGAGGGCATCACCTATTCCGTCCCGCTCTACGTGAAGCTCCGCCTCCGCGAGGAAGACTTCATCAAGGACGAGGAGATTTACATGGGCGAAATCCCGATGGTGACCGAGCGCGGCTCGTTCATCGTCAACGGCGCCGAGCGCGTCGTCGTCTCGCAGCTCCACCGCTCCCCCGGCATCGCCTTCGAGGTGGCTCCGCACCCGAACGGCAAGCTGCTCCATTCCTTCCGCATCATCCCCGACCGCGGCACCTGGCTTGAGGTGCAGTTCGACAACAACGACCTGCTCTACGTCTATCTGGACCGCCGCCGCCGCCGCCGGAAGTTCCTCATCACGACCCTGCTTCGCGCGATCGGCTACTCGAGCGATCTCGACCTGCTGAATCTCTTCTATGACATCAAGGACCTGAAGGTCGCCAAGGCCCTCGATCTTGAGAACGTCTCGTCGCTCGTCCTCGTCGAGGACGCGATCGACGCCCAGAAGGGCGTGGTCCTCGCGCGCGCGTTCGAGCCGCTCACCAAGGCGGTCGTCCGCACGTTCGAGAAGCACGACATCACCTCCATCCGCGTGATCGACACCGCGGTCGACGAGGGCGCGATCATCCGCGCGCTCAAGAAGGACCCGACCCGCAACGAGGAGGAGGCCCTCAAGGAAATCTACAAGCGGCTACGCCCCGGCGAGCCGCCGACCACCGCCAACGCCAAGGCCCTGCTGAAGCGCCTTTTCTTCGACCCGAAGCGCTACGACCTCGGCCGCGTCGGCCGCTACAAGATCAACCAGAAGCTCGGCCTCAAGACCGAAATCGAGCAGCGCATCCTCGAGAGCGCCGACATCGTCGCCGCCACGAAGTACCTCGTCCGCCTGAAGAAGGGTGAGGGTGTGGTTGATGACATCGACCACCTCGGTTCGCGCCGCGTCCGCACGGTCGGCGAGCTCCTCGCCAACCAGTGCCGCGTCGGCCTCAGCCGCACCGAGCGTCTCGTGCGCGAGCGCATGACGATGTACGACCAGAGCGTCGACTCGATCACGCCGCAGAAGCTCATCAACCCGAAGGCGCTGACGACCGTCATCCGCGACTTCTTCGCGCGCAGCCAGCTGTCGCAGTTCATGGACCAGATCAACCCGCTCGCGGAGGTCACGCACAAGCGGCGCCTCTCCGCGCTCGGGCCGGGTGGTCTCAACCGCGAGCGCGCCGGCTTCGAGGTCCGCGACGTCCATCCGTCGCACTACGGCCGCATCTGCCCGATCGAGACCCCCGAGGGTCCGAACATCGGCCTCATCAATTCCCTCTCGACCTATGCCCGCGTGAACGAGTTCGGCTTCATCGAGACGCCGTACCGCCTCGTGAAAGAGGGCAAGGTCTCCGACAAGATCGAGTACCTCACCGCCGACCAAGAGGAAGGCAAGATCATCGCCCAGGCCAATGCCGAGGTTGATGACAAGGGCCACTTCGTCGGCAAGGTCACCGTCCGCCAGGACGGCAACTTCCTCGAGGTCCATGCCAGCGAGGTCCACCTGATGGACGTCTCGCCGAAGCAGGTCATCTCGATCGCGGCGGGCATGATTCCCTTCCTCGAGCACGATGACGCGAACCGCGCCCTCATGGGTGCGAACATGCAGCGCCAGGGCGTGCCGCTCCTCCAGGCCGAGGCGCCGCTCGTCGGCACCGGCATCGAGGAGCGCGTCGCGCGCGACTCGAAGATCGTGGTCGTGGCGGACGAGGCCGGCGTGGTCGCGTCCGTGGACGCCAAGCGGATCGTCATCACCAAGGACGGCGAACTGCCGCGCACGGTGAAGCACGACCCGAAGAATCATGTCTTCGTGTACGAGATGCGGAAGTTCATGCGCTCGAACGCCGGCACCTGCTTCAACCAGAAGCCCATCGTCAAACTGGGGCAGAAGGTGAAGGCGGGCCAGATCATCGCTGACGGTCCCTCGACCGACCAGGGCGAGATGGCGCTCGGCCGCAACGTGCTCGTCGCGTTCATGCCGTGGAACGGCTACAACTTCGAGGACGCGATCCTCATCTCCGAGAAGGTGCTCCGCGAGGACATCTTC
>JAFEGX010000100.1 GCA_018239675.1 Verrucomicrobiota bacterium | reverse complement strand
TTTGGGACGCAGAACGCATCCGTTGCATCGGTGTAGTCGCCGCGACTCTCCTGTCCGGGAGCCGCAACGCCGGGACGAATCGGGCAGAGATTCCAGTAGTTGTGCGGCGGGACGAGCTCGAGCGTGTCGTCGGGACCCGACGAGTAACGCAGACGCAGGACAGCGTTCGCGATCTGGTTCTGCATCGGGTTGGTCGAGCCGCACACGAGAAACCACACGGCGTCGCCGGCGGCGTTCACCGACACCGTCACGCGGTCGGGCCAGTTGTCCCAGCGGGACGTGAACGCAATGTTCCGCGCCTCGCCCGGCCAGGCAAACGGCACGCCAGCCGGAGTGCGCAACCGCCCCGTCGCGGAATCGAGCAGCCGGGGCACGGCGTCGAGCTGGATCTTGGGCAGCGCGGTGTTCCAGTAGCGGAACGTCCACGGCGAATAGCCATCGGTGCCCAGCCGTACCGAAATCGTCTTGGTCCGCGGCGCCAGGTACTCCTGCGAGTAGATCGTGCGCACGTCGCCGTTGAGCACCGGGGTGAGATCCACGCAGTGCCAGCGGCTCCGCGCCGTCACCGCCGCCGGGCGTTGCGCCGCGGTCATCCGGGCGGCCGCGGGATCGGTCACGTGAACCAGCCACCTCCGCAGTTGGGGCAGTTCGCCCACTCGCACGCGCGTGTGCACGGTGTGCCAGCCGGGGTTCGCGGCAAGACGGGCGGTGAGGCGTCCGTGACGAAGCACGGCTCTGGCCAACACGCGTTGCGGGTCGGCGAGAGACTCCACCTTAGTTCCCGCCGCAGTGAACACGAGCCGGTCGCCGACGCTGCCCTTCGACGTGATGGACGCTGCGCACGAAATCCTCCCGCTGGTTTCGACGCGCAGTTCAGCCCGTGTCACGTGCGGCAGATCCACGCCGATGAATGTCTGGCCGTAACCCGGCTCTGCCCGCCAGCGAACCTCGCGTCCGTCGACCGTGACGCGTTTGATGCCACGGGCGCAGACCGGGAGACGCAGAATGAGGCGCGTGGCCGGGGGCGAGAGTTCGACCGTGAGGGTGGAGACGGATCCTTTGCGCGCAAATTCGAGACGAACCTCGGGAGTCTGCATCAGCGCGTGATTCCACGCGGCGGGAAGCAGCGGCGAAACGCGCACGACGCCGTCGGCAAGGTCGGGGGCGAAGCCAAACAGTCCCTCCACGAGCGTCCGCGCGAACATGTGCGTGCAGTCGCCGAAGTCGGTGCCGCCGGCCGTCGCGCCGAAATCACCCGGCACCAGCTGGTCGAAGGCCGTGTGGAGAAAAGCGCCGCGGAACAGCTCCCAGGCGTCGGTCCTGAGCCCGGACTGGAAGCAGGCGAGCGCGAGATGGTAGTTGTCACCGGGCCAGCGCTCGCGGACGGACCAGATGCCCGGGACGAAGTTGGTGGTCCAGACCTGGCGGCCGCCGCAGGGCATGCGGTCGTTCTGGAGCCGGCGCTCCGCGTAGAGGAGGGACGCGACGGCCTCCTCGGCGGTGACCAGCCCGGCGTCGATGGGGAGAAACAGGCTGTAGAGCGTTGCGTCAGGGTGTACGCGCCGCTGACCCGCGGGTTCACGGTAAAGTGCGGCATGGCCGTGGGAGCGGATCCACAGGTGACGATGAAACGCGCGCCGGATCCGCGCGGCCAGGCGCGCGTGACGCCGAGCAGCGGGGCGATCACCCGCGCGGTACGCGAGCTCACGCGCGGCGACATGGGCGCGGTAGGCGTAGGCGGTTTCCTCGGTGCCGGCGCCGCCGGCGTACCAGACGGAGTCGGTCGGCCAAGTGTTGATGAAACTCTCGTAGAGCCCGTCGTGGTCCGGATCGAAACACTCGCGCAACCACTCGAGATGCAGCTCGAGCGCCGGACGCAGCCGCGCGGCGAGAACCTCGTCGCCGGTCCAGCGCCACGCGTGGATCAGCTGGTCGAAGAACTGCGACTGCATGTTGTAGACCCCCTGGTCCTCGAGGATGCGACCGCGGCCGTAGAACCGGGAGCCCTGAGCGGGCAGCGAATGCAGCGGAATGGGATCGGTCGCGTGTGAGCGGTGGCGGTTCGAGGTGACCTGATGCGCGCAGTAGAACTCCGCCTGAGCGAGGACGCGCTCGGGCCAGTCGAGGACCGTGCCGCCGAAGACCGTGCGCCAGCCCGGATAGCGGTTGTTCCAGAGCATCGCGCCGTGGCGGAAGACGGGCGGATACCACAGGCCGTCGAGCGCGGCGGGCAGGACGGCAGCGGCGGCGTTGAGCCGGGCGTCGGGGGTTTCGACGACGAGCCGGTCGGCCAACGCATGCGCGCGCCCGAGACCGGCGGCGAAGGCAACAACCGGCGAGAGCGGCTTCGTGGGCTTGGGACGCCCACAGCTCGCGACCCAATGCAGGAGTGGTTGGGCGGCGAGATCGACTTCACCGACGAGGATGGGCCGGGCGGCGCCGGAGGACGCGAGCAACGCGGAAGGCTGGTCGAGCAGGTCGGCGTTGCGCACGACGGCGGCCGTCGTGGCGTCACACGCGCCGTGGATGACAACGGGTTTCTTGCCTGCGGGGGCGAGCGAGAAACCGGAGGGCTGGACCTCGATGCGATTGCCGGCGCACCATTCGGAATCAAACCAAGCGTTGAGGAAGGCGGGCTGCTTGTGGGGATCGAGTTCCCAGTTAAGATTCTGGCCGGGCCACGTGCGGGCGCCGCCGAGGAGCCAGATCAGTCGATCGCCGACGCGAGCGCCGGAGGCGGTCAGACGGAACGCGAAACTGACCGAGGCGGAGGCGCCGACGATCTCAAGCGCAAGAGCGAGGCCGGGCCAGTCGCGGTCGCGGACGGCCCAGGAGAACATCGCGCCGTGGTAACGAGCGACGCGGTCGGAAGCGTTGTGCAGCCAGCGGACGGAGCCGTCGCGGACGAGTCCGAAAAACAGCGTGCCATGCAGCGAGTCGCCGCTGCCGAACCGAAGGGCGGGGCGATCGCCGGCGAGGATGAAGGCGTTGGTGTTGGCAAGGTAGAGGGGCCGGTTGAAGAAACGGTCGCCGTCGTGGATCGCAATGGCGCGATCGTCGGCCGAGTAGCGGCTGGGGCGGGAAGGCACGGAACCCGACGGTGCACCGGCGGGCGAGACGAGCCGAGCACAAAGGAAAATGGAGCAGGGAGCGGGGACAAAGGAGCGGGGAGCAGGCGAGATGGAACGGAGGCGCCGGTGCTTCTTCTTTCCCAGTTTTCCGCTTTCCCGCTTTCCCTCTTTCGCAATTTTCCGCCTCCCGCTTTTCCGCACCTTTTTCGTTTCAGCCGAGGTGTTTGGCCAGCGGGGTGGGGGCGGGGGAAAATAGCCTTGCGCGAGGGGAGGGTGGTCCTACGTTTTCCGGCTCCGCGGTTAGTCCCCATCGTCTAGCCCGGTCCAGGACACCACCCTTTCACGGTGAGAACCGGGGTTCGAATCCCCGTGGGGACGCCA